>NZ_JFZJ01000119.1 GCF_000636015.1 Rhodomicrobium udaipurense JA643 | reverse complement strand
ACGCGAGCCACTCCTTCGCCGCCGGTTCGCGGCTCGGCTCGCGCGCCATGGCGATGGATTGCCGCGACCACTCCTCAAAGGTGAGGTCGAGCAGCGGCAGGTCGAGCAGCCATTCGCCTGGATAATCCACGATGTCGAGATGCATCAGCCGCGTTGCGCCGAGCGCGCGCCGCATCATCGCGCCGGGCGCATACTCGAAGGTGAGGCGAAGCTCGCTGATCTGGCGCGTGCCCTCCGGCCATTCCGGTTCGGCGGCTGTGAGCTTGGCGAGGTTGCCCTCGTAGTCGAAGCGCGGCACGGCGTCGTCCGGCTGCGGTTCGAGATAGGTGCGCAGGATGCGCTTCTGCGCCAGCGGCTCGAAGAACGGCAGCGCATTGCCCGCCATGAGATTATGCACGAGCGAGGTGATGAACACCGTCTTGCCGGAGCGCGACAGCCCGGTCACGCCGAGCCGCACGGACGGCGCGAACATCTGGGCGGCGGTGTCCTGCGCGCGCGCCAACGTTTCCAGCGCTGAACTCGACCAGCGTTCCAGCAAGGCCATTCCTCTCGCATTCCGGGAGATGAAGCGGCTGTTTTAACAGGAGACGCGGCGGAGGGGAATAACGGCGCTTGCGGCGTTTCGCTCGGGGGTGTGGGAGGTGAGTGGGTTAGGCCAATAGCCGTCACAAGTGTTGGTTCAAGCCGGCAACAGGCTGGATCCGAACGGCTACTTTAGAATGAGCTGGCTATAGCAGGGGCATGCACCGGGGGGCAACGTTTGATAAAATGCACCTCCCTTCTGCTCTTTCTAACATATTGAAATGCAATGAAAAAAACTGAAAAAAGATCATTTTGCAGTGGGATGAAGCCCTGATTCTGATATAAAGGGGATAAAAAGGGAATTCGAATGGCTATCTCAAACCCCTGCGCCCTCCTTGACCGTCTTTTGCGGGAACCGACCGAGTCGGAATGGTTGGAGTTCAAACACAATCAGAGCAATACGAAGGAGATTGGTGAATATATTTCGGCTCTTGCCAATGCCGCCATGCTAGCCGACAAGGATCGTGCGTTTTTGGTATTCGGCGTAGAAGATGGCAGCCGCAAAAAGGTCGGGACCACCGTCAGGCTCAAAAAGCTGAAAAACGGTGCAGAAAATTTCGAAAATTGGCTTACTCACCTGATAGAGCCCCGGCTGATGATCGAATGTTTGGATTTCTCCTGTGATGGGCAGGATTTTGCGATCATCGTTATCGAGCCTTCTTACCAGCGACCGGTACGGTTCAGCGGCACCGAATACATCCGTGTCGGAGAGAACAAGAAGAAGCTCGCCGATTTTCCCGAGCACGAACGCGCTCTGTGGCTTGCGACTGGGCGGCGGAAATTTGAACACGCAGTCGCACTTACCAATCAGACAGAGGATCAGATTTTCGAGAAACTGGATGCCGAGGTGCTCTACACCCTCTCGGGGGAACCGCGGCCATCCAATCCGTTGGAAATTCTCCGTAAGATGCAGGTGCTCGGCGTTATTAACGACAATCTTCAAGGCGGCAGGGATATAACCAATCTCGGCGCCATCCTGTTCACCAAGGATATTAACGCCTTTCCTTCAGTGCTTAACAAGTCGGTTCGGATCATCAAATATGCCGGGCGCACCAAGGAGAAAGCGGAATTCGAGCAGGAAGGCCGGCGGGGTTATGCGGTCGGATTTGCAGGGATGATGCGCTTCATAATGGAAAGGATTCCCAAGGAAGAAGAATATGTTAGTGGTGTGCGGCGGATGGTGCCGCACTACCCTGAAACAGCGGTGCGCGAGGTGCTGGCCAATGCCCTCATCCATCAGGATTTCACGCTAACCGGCGGCGGCCCCGTTGTCGAGATTTACGCTGATCGCCTCGAGGTTACGAATCCCGGCAATTCGCTGATTGTGCCGGACCGTATGATCGACGAGCGCAGATCACGAAACGAAAAGCTTGCTTCGACGATGAGGGATCTCGGTCTCTGCGAGGAACGCGGCGGCGGCCTTGACAAAGCGCTGATTGCGATAGAGAGGGCCAAACTGCCCGCGCCGGAGTTTAATTCCTCCAAAGATTCGATGCGGGTTGTGCTGTTCAGCCCCCGGCCCTTCTCCAAAATGTCTAAGCAGGACAAGCAGCGTGCCTGTTTTCATCACTGCGTGATCCGGTGGCTGCAACATGACTACATGAGCAACGCGACGCTACGCGAACGGTTCTCGCTGGCTCCGGAGGAATACCAAGCGGTTTCGGTAGTCATATCCGAGGCGCTGAAAGCTGGCAGGATCGTCCCAGCCGATCCGCACCAAGGCAGACGGAATGCCCGTTACGTTCCATATTGGGCTGGCTAGTGGGCGAGCGTTCTAGGAAAGCCGGGAACTTGCGGTAGTGCCGCATTCGTGAAGCAGGGCGGATCGCTCCGCCCGCCCCCGCTCCATCACTTCCGCCCGTTGAGCCCGGCCTTGCGGAACGCGTCCGCGAACGCGCCGCCGCCTGCCTCGGGCCGCGCGCCGCTCTTCGGCGCGGCGCTCATCTTCTTCGGCGTGGGGGCGCGCTGCCCGCCGCCCTGCGGACGCTCGCTCTCCGCGCCAATCGGATCGTCGAGGCGCAGCGTCAGCGAAATGCGCTTCCTCGGCGCGTCCACCTCCAGCACCTTCACGCGCACGACATCGCCCGGCTTCACCACGTCGCGCGGGTCTTTCACGAAGGTCTTCGACAGCGCGGAGACATGCGCGAGGCCGTCCTGATGCACGCCGATGTCGATGAACGCGCCGAACGCGGCCACGTTCGTCACCACGCCTTCGAGCACCATGCCGGGCTTCAGGTCTGAGATCTTCTCAACGCCCTCCTGGAAGGTCGCGGTCTTGAAGGCCGGGCGCGGGTCGCGGCCGGGCTTCTCAAGCTCGCGCAGGATGTCGGTCACGGTCGGCAGGCCGAATTTCTCGTCGGCGAACTGCTTGGGCTGAAGGCCGCGCAGCACAGGCGCGTTGCCGATGAGCGTCTTGATGTCCACCTTCGCCGCCGACACGATCTTGCGCACAACGGGATAGGCTTCCGGGTGCACCGACGACGCGTCGAGCGGGTCGTCGCCGTTCGGGATGCGCAGGAAGCCCGCCGCCTGCTCGAATGCCTTCGGCCCAAGGCGCGGCACCTCCTGAAGCTCGGCGCGCCGCCTGAACGCGCCCTTCTGATCGCGATAGGCGACGATGTTCTTCGCGAGCGTCTCGCTGATGCCCGACACGCGCGCAAGCAGCGGCACCGACGCCGTGTTAAGGTCCACGCCCACGCCGTTCACGCAGTCTTCCACCACCGCATCGAGCGAGCGCGACAGCTTCGTTTCCGAGAGGTCGTGCTGATACTGGCCGACGCCGATGGACTTCGGGTCGATCTTCACGAGCTCGGCGAGCGGGTCTTGCAGGCGCCGCGCGATGGACACCGCACCGCGAATCGACACGTCGAGGTCAGGCAGCTCGGCGCTGGCATAGGCGCTGGCGGAGTAAACGGACGCGCCCGCCTCCGACACCATGACCTTCGTCAGCTTTAGCTCCGGCGCGAGCGCCACGAGTTCGCCCGCGAGCTTGTCCGTCTCGCGCGAGGCGGTGCCGTTGCCGATGGCGATGAGGTCGACATTGTGCTGCTTGCAGAGGCGGCCGAGGATCGCGAGCGACTCCGTCCACTGCCGCTTCGGCTCGTGCGGATAGATCGTGGCCGTCGCCGCGACCTTGCCGGTCGAGTCCACAACCGCTACTTTCACGCCGGTGCGGAACCCCGGATCGAGGCCCATCGTTGCGCGCGTTCCGGCGGGCGCGGCGAGCAGCAGGTCGCGCAGATTTCCCGCGAACACCTTCACCGCCTCCTCTTCCGCCGCCTGCCAGAGCCGCATGCGGAGGTCCACGGAAAGGTGCCCCTGAATGCGCGTGCGCCACGCCCAGCGAACCGTGTCGTTCAGCCATTTGTCGGCGGCGCGGCCCTTGTCGGCGATGTTGAAGCGCCGCGCGATGCGCGCCTCATACAGCGACGGCCCCGAGGGCGCGGCCTGCGCCGGGTCTTCCGGCTCGAAATTCAGGTCGAGGAAGCCTTCCTTCTCGCCGCGGAACATCGCGAGGATGCGATGCGACGGCATCTTGGCGAACGACTCGGCCTTGTCGAAATAGTCCGCGAATTTGGCGGCCTCGGGCGCGTCCTTCTTGTCGTCCTTCGCCTTGGCCGCGAGCCGCCCGCGCCCCCACATCTCTTCGCGCAAGCCGCCGATCAGGTCCGCGTCCTCGGCGAAGCGCTCCACGAGGATCGCGCGCGCGCCATCGAGCGCCGCTTGCGCGTCCGCCACGCCCTTCTCGGCGTTGATGAACGTTGCCGCGATCGCGTCCGGCAGCTTCGTCGGATCGGTCAGCAGCGCGTCCGCCAGCGGCTCAAGCCCGGCCTCCTTCGCGATCTGCGCCTTGGTGCGACGCTTCTGCTTGAAGGGCAGATAGATGTCTTCGAGCCGCGCCTTCGAATCCGCCGCCATGATCCGCGCCTCAAGCGCGTCGTCGAGCTTGCCCTGCTCGCGGACGCTGTCGAGGATCGCCTTGCGACGGTCTTCCATCTCGCGCAGATAGCGCAGCCGCTCCTCCAGCGTGCGGAGTTGCGCATCGTCGAGCATGCCGGTCGCTTCCTTGCGGTAGCGCGCGATGAACGGCACCGTCGAGCCGCCGTCGAGGAGATCGACCGCCGCCTGCACCTGCGCATCGCGCACGCCAAGTTCTTCCGCAATCCGCTGTTCGATGGACTTCATGTGTCTCGCTGCTCCGCTGATGTGGGCCGGCGCGGGAACGGGCCGGCGCGAATCGCCCGATCATACAGAACGCCGCACCTATGGTTCAAATGACGAGATCGATAAGCCGCAGATCCTCCCTAGCCCCAACTCAACCGAAAGTGTTGCGAGATTGCAGCACAACCGTGCGGTTACGCGGCATTGTCGCACGTTAAGGTTGAGATCGGCAGGCACATATGCAACCCAAGGCATGGTTAAGTTTGTATTGCGTCCTTCGCGTTGCACATACTCGCCTTCCAGGGCGCAAAAAAGGGGAACTTTCTAATGCATGCAAACAAGGCCTTTGCGGCGCTTCTCGGCGGCGTGAGCATCATAGCACTTTCCAGCGGTTCGGCGTTCGCGCAGACAGTCACGGTGGACGGCGTGACGCCCGGACCGCTTATTACCGACGCTAGTGGAAACCTTACCGGCGGCGCGACCGGCCTGACCTTCAACGGAGCGGCACCGGTTTCTGCCTCTCCTGCGGACGGAACTGAGACCTTAACAACTACGTCTGTCGCGGTAGACGGATCGGAGGCTAAGGCTACGCAGACGGCTATAACGACCACGTATGTTGGCGGCGTCGCCAACCCCGTGACGAGCACAACCACTAATACGGCGACGGTGAGTGGGAGCGGCTTCGAAGCCACAACCCAGGTTAACGACGGCATCAACCCAATCACCACAACCGGTAGCGTTGCCATTACCGGGGCGGGTGTTGCAGCCACCGGCATTGCATCGATCTCGACCGTGAGCGGCGATATCTCAACCACGAGCGGCAATATTTCGACCACGACCGGCACCGTCTCCGGTCAGACCGTTACGGCGGGAACGGGTGGCATCACGTCAACTGGCCTCGCAACGCTCAGCGGCGGCGCGACCATCACCGGCGGCACCACGACCGACACCCTCGCCGTTTCCGGCGCATCAAGCTTTGGTGGCAACTCGGACTACAACGGTAACCGCATCACGAATCTCGGGGGGCCCATCGCAGCGGGTGACGCCACCAACAAAGCCTATGTCGACTTCAACGACGCGCTCCTGAACGACCGTATCAAGGACGTGCGTGACGGCGTCGCTATCGCGCTGGCGATCCAGACGCCAGACCTTGTCGCGGGCGAGAAGTTCGGCGTGTCGGTCAACTTCGGCACGTATGATGGTTCGAATGCGATTGGCATCGGCCTTCAGGGCGTTCTTGGTAAGAACCTTTTCGGCGCTGGCGAACGCATCGCCGCCACGGGTGGCGTTGGCTTCAGCACCGAGCGTGACAACGTTGCCGGTCGCGCTGGTCTGCAGTTCACCTGGTAAAGGTTGATTTCGAACATCGAAAGCCGTTTAAGGTTGCCGCGCGTTGCGGCAACCTTTTTCATTTCCGTAGGGGGATGTCATGCGAGTTAGCCTGTTTCGTTTCTGCCTGAACGTTGCATGCCTGACAGTCTTCGTCGCCACCGCTGCGGCGCAGTCCAAGGCACCTCCGGCACCCCAAAAAACGCCCGCGCAGGCGGGGCAGGCCAAGATGACGATAGACACGCTCGAAATTGTCATCCTCATCAAATCGACGATTATGGCGTTGCAGCACGCGAACCAGACGGGCAACTACTCCGTGCTTCGCGACCTGGGCTCGCCGGTGTTCCGCGAGCGCTTCGATCAGGCCCAGCTTACGGCGATTTTCACCAACCTGCGGAACCGCGGGGTCAGTCTCAACCCGGCGCTTGTGCTTACCCCGAACCTCGTCAGGCAGCCGGAGCTGACGCCGCAGAACCAGCTTCGCCTCGTCGGCGATTTCCCGACCAAACCGCTTCAGATTCAATACGATCTCCTGTTCCTCAAGGTCGGCAACGTATGGCGCATCGAAGGGATCATGGTGGATGCCGTTGCTCCGCCAGCCGCCGTTGTCGCGAACCCGGAATCGTCGCCCTCGAAAGCAAGCGAACCCGCCAAGCCCGCACCGCCCGCCGCAAAAGCCACTCCGCCGCGTCCAGCCAATTGATCGCTCGCCGATTTCCGGGGTTGTATTGCTGACGGCCGCGAAAAAGGGTAAACGAATGGTTACAACCGGAGGGCAGCGGATGGACGGGCAACTGGAGGCGGATCGCATGGCGTCTGAGGCTCCTCCCGTTCAGATCGAGACCGAAACAGGGATCGACACCGTCCCCGGGCAGACCATCCCGTCTGTCGTTTCCGAAAAGTTTATCTCGGCGGATCGCCGCGATATAATTGAGCGCGTGCTCGAGAAGCTTTTCGACACTGGCCAGCGCGTGCTCGCGGGTGACGTCTTTCATTATATTTGCGCGCTGCGGCAAGTGGAGTCGGCGCGATCACTCGATGCCTTGGTCGGGCTCTACGACCCATTCAATCCCGACGATGAAACCGTGAACGTGGACCAGCTTGGCCCTGATCGCCGTAAAGAGCTATTGCCGAAGCTAAAAAAGAGAATCGTCGATACTGCCACTGCGGCAAATTACATTCAGATCGGCCAGGACGAGCTGGAGAAGATCCTCGGCGCGGAGTATCACCAGGGGTTCGCCGCCGAAGTCGACCTGAAAGAGTTCGACTTTCATCTTCTCTTCTATCGTGGCGATGTGAAAATTCCTGTCAATACCACGTCGTGGAAGACCGCCTGGCTTATCGAGCGTCCGGTCGAAGTGGAAGCCTATCGACGTCTGTTCATCGGCCTCAAGCTGAAGCCGGTGGAAACGCGCATCGCCGAAATCATGCGCATCGAGAAAATCTCGCGCGAGAAAGCTGAAAAGCGCGTCAAGAAGATCCGGAACCAGAAGATGCTGGAAGGTGTGTCCGAAGAAACGCTGCATCTCAAGATCTTCCGCCGCATCCCGAAAAGCGACATAGAGATCCTGTTTCCGAACGCGAAGATCAAATTCAACCTGTTCGACAAGCTATGGCTCTGGATCGGCTCCGGCGGCAGCACGATCTTCGCCATCGTCATGGCCGCGCTGAAGTTCCTTGCCGCCGTCGCGATCAGCGTCTTCTTCGTCGTTTTCACAATCGCGGGCGCGGTCGGCGCGATCATCCGCAGCTTCACGAGCTTCCTGAACACGCGCACGCGCTACATGGCGAAGCTCGCGCAGAGCCTTTATTTCCACAACATCGCCAGCAATCAGAGTGTGCTCGCCGCGCTGAACGATGACGCCGAGGAAGAGGATATCAAGGAGGCCGTGTTGACCTACGCCCTTCTACTGCGCTACGGCCATCTCGGCCTTGAGGCCACGAAGATCGAGGCGGACAGGTTCCTGAAGACCGAATTTTTCATCGATTGCGACTTCGACATCGCGGACGGCTGCCGCCATTTGCGCAAGCTCGGCCTGCTGGTCGCCGACGACGCGGGCGCGCCCCGCATCCGCGATCTGGAGGACGCGCGGGGGCATCTGGAAACCCTCTGGCGCGCGGTGCCAACGGCGGCTTAGGCTAGCGGAACGCGGAGACGCTTGAAAGCTTCGGCGAATGGTGCTCCCCGTTCCTGAAAGGCGCGGCTGCCAATCACCCGAAACAGGTTTCCCATGCGATTGACCCACAAGACAGTGTTGAACTTTGCGTCCGAAAACGAGGCCGTTGCCGCGAGCGAGATCCTTGGCGAACTGCCCGCCTTCGAGGAAGCGCCGGTCGTCGCGCTCGAAAATGCGGACGGGAAGCGCTGGTCGGTCGAAATCTATGACGACGGCGCGCTCTGCGATGTCGCAACGGCAGCGCTGGCGGAAGCGGGCATCGCGCCAGCTGCGTCGGCGGTCGAGGCCATCCCCGATGCGGACTGGGTGAGCGAGACGCAGCGCGCGCTGCCGCCGGTCCACGCGGGCCGCTTCATCGTGCACGGCAGCCACGACCGCGCGCGCGTCGCCTCGCAATGGGCCATTGAGATCGACGCGGGCCGCGCCTTCGGGACCGCGCATCACGGCACAACGAAGGGCTGTCTGCTCGCGCTGGAGCGACTTTCGCCCATCGGCGTGGATCGCGTGCTCGACCTCGGCACCGGCTCGGGCGTGCTCGCCATCGGCGCGGCGAAGGCGCTGGGGCACGGCCCGCACATCGTGGCGGTGGACGTCGATCCCATCGCCGTGGAGGTCGCGCGCGAGAACGTCCGCCTCAACCGCGCGGGCGCGGACATCGCGCTGTTCACCGGCGACGGCTACATGCCGCGCGACGCCTATGCGCTGGCGCCGTTCGACGTGATCGTCGCGAACATTCTCGCGAAGCCGCTGTTGAAGCTCGCGCCGCGCATCCGCGAACTCACCCGCATCGGCGGCACGGTGATCCTGTCCGGCTTGCTTTCCGGGCAAGCGCGCGAAATCGTGGCCCGCTACTGCGCCACGGGCTTCGTGCTCGTGCGCCGCCGCGACCTCGAAGGCTGGGCGACGCTTACGCTGCGGCGGGTGGGGTAGCGGTGCGCGCGGACGGCATGTTCGAGTGCGAGCGCAATGGCTGATTAAAAGCGATTCCAGTATCGGTCGAGCGCCTTCTGCGGGGCGTCATCGGTGTAATCGTCGGCGTACGTGTCGCGTAAATATTCGATAAACTGCCGGATGACCTTGGCCTGTTCCTGCGTGAAGCGCGAGACGCGGGCGTCAAATCGCCGTTGAGCGGTGCCCGTTCGGCACATGTCCCTCATCGGTTCGTTGATTTGACGCCATTCCTCCGCAGTGAACTTCGCGGCCTCGGGATGCGTTTCCGCAAACTCTTCAAATTTTCTTTGTTTTTCGTCGTAGTCGGTCAATTCTCTCGGTGTGAGCAAGAGGAAGATTGCGTCTGGGATGATGTCGGCTCGACGGTAATCTACAACGGTTAATGTCATGAAGGCCGGCAGATAAAAGTGGAAACCTGCCGGGCTCAAAAGGGGGGTGATATCGCGCAACCAGCCGCCGAGGTCCTCGAACGGCACGTCACGCCAGTGCTTCCCCTTGAGGATTTTTCTGGTTTCCTGGC
>NZ_JFZJ01000118.1 GCF_000636015.1 Rhodomicrobium udaipurense JA643 | reverse complement strand
GGGGCGCCATCACTTTTTCAGCACCGAAAAAACCACCTAACACCTTGAATGGTAAGGTCATTTCTGGAGTTCTAAGTCCCTCATTACGGGCATATTCCAGACGACGCGCAAAGGCCAATTTCAGCACCGTCCGGCGGTCCTCAAGACGACCGGAAGCCCAAAGATTCCAAGGGTTTGCGAGGAACGCGAGCGAAGTTCTAAGTGTGTCTTCGTAGCTGCTAGCAGGCTGCGCGTTAGTCGCCATTCTTTCCTTGATGACGATCTTCTCTTCCTCATGCCTGCGGATGCGCTCTTCGTACGCGGCAATCACACTAGGCACACTCGTATCGAGAATGCGTTCGAGAAGCTGTGATACCTGACGATCAATCTTGATAAGTTGCGCGCCCAGCGCCTTCGCTTCGGCTTGCGCGTTGGCAAGACGGCGATCCCAGTGCTCCCGAAGCATTCTTGTCGCAACCTTGAACAGCGCCTCGCTCGGCGTTGCGTTGCGAAGAAGCTGCTCGAACTCCCCTTCAAGGCGGTCTCGCCGGATCGACTTCCCGTAACTTTCGCAGCCGCGCTTGGGACACAGATAGTAAGGGTGGCGGCTGTACGCGCCCTTCGACCAGCAGGCGGTGAGAGGCGTTGCGCAATGGGCGCAAACGACAAACCCACGCAGCGGGAAATCCTCGTTGACGTTTTTTTGGCGCGGCGAATGCACCAGGCCGTTCAGACGATCCTGAATGCGCTGGAACGTCGTGAAGCTAATCAATGCCTCGTGCTGGCCGGGGCGCAGCGAGACATCCCAGTTCGGAGCTTCGACATATCCCGCATATGCGCACTGCGTGAGCAGCAAGTTGACGCGAGTATGTCGGACGATGCCGGTGCCATCCTTCGGGAAGAGTGGATTTTCTTGAAGAAAGCGCATCACGTCGGCCTGCGTCTCGAAGCGCCCTGAAGCATAGCCTTCGAGCGCTTCCTGCACGACGGACGCCACAGGCTCCTGGCGCAAGAGTAACTTGCCCCGCCCTTTGATAGCGGCGTATCGGTAGCCCACCGGAGCCTGGAAGACCCAGTAGCCGTTCATCACGCGCGAGCGCATGCGGTTCTTGGTCTGCTCCGCATTCTTCTGGCGCTGGTGCTGCGCCACGCTGGCGATGAGGTGTTCGACGAGTTGTGAGTCCGGGTCTTCGCCGAATTCAATGGAAGGCGATTGGAGAAGACCGCCCGCGTTCTCGATGAGCTGACGCAGCTCGATATGCGCTTGCAGGCCGCGTGCGAGGCGCGAGATGTCATCGATGATGACAACCGTCCCGCGTGCGCGCCGCTTGCGCAGGAAGGCAAGCATCGATTTCATCCCAGGCCGCTCGACCAAGCTCCCGGATACGTCGTCGGAAAAGACCGCGACGACTTCGTAGCCTTTCATGCGCGCGAACTCGCGGCAGCGCGTTTCCTGCGACCTAAGCCCGTCTCCCACCGTGGTCTGCTTTATGCTCGACACACGGCCATAAATGACGGCTTGGAGATCATCTCCCGTCATGGGATTCCTCCCGGCGTGTGCCTTTCGCTTCATCGCTTGTTTTCGCTGCATCCGAGAATTCTACACGCAAGGATTCTGCGGAGGGCAGGATGCCAGCAGCATCGAAAATCTGCTCACAGATTTTTACGTCGAAACCGAGCCGGACAAAGGACGCCATGATCGACCAGAGAATTCCTAGAAGCTCTTCTTTCTGGTCGTCGGTGATATCGAAGTCGTTCAGGTCGTCCATGTAAGCCGCCGGATCGAAATCGGCCGTGGAGAGACCTTGCGGCTCACGTCGCTGCGCAGCGACGCACTCCCACGAGGCGGCTCGTTCTGTCATTTCCAGAAGACCGTGGTCGGGCTTCTCCGTCATTTCGACCTCCTTCCTGCCCGCAGGCAAGCGTGCGATTGTATAGAACAAATGTAGAACATTCAAGGAAAATAATCCTATGAGCCGGACCGGTGAAGGTCCGCCTTGAGTGTTCCGGATGGACTCTTTGAGAACCCGCAAACGCTTAGAAACGAGTGTTCTCAAACGGTTCGCGAGGTTGCTAACGAAGCTAGCCGCTTGAGTTAAGTTCATAAAGTTGCCTCGTACGTTGTGAGCGATGACAACAACTCTTTCCAAAAAATCGGCATTCAAGGGTTTCAGGCGATTATTTTGTGAATCCGCGCCGCAAGTGGAGGATTCACAAGCGGACCGCCGCGTGATTCAATGCGGCCTCAGCGATCAGGCGCGCAGCTTATCGACGCTTCGTTGATAGGGATGAACCTATGAAGACCAGGCGACCGCCAGAGACCATTCCGCTTACGCTATGGCTAAAGCCGCGTGTGCTCGAAGGTCTGGCGCTCGCTTGCAAGGACCAGCAGGGCAACATCTTCTGCACGGTTCAGGACGCCGCTGCCGATATCCTGATGGACGCCGCCGAGACGTATCTGCGCGACGCGGAGCAAGCGAAGGAGGAGCCCGCCGACGATGGAATCCCCTTTTGACCAGGCCGAGTCCGACAGACGCTTAAGGGCGGTGATTGAGGCTGGCGCGGTGATCGACAAGATCGCCCGCAACGCAGAAGGGCGCGACAGCTTCGGCCAGTTCGCAGAACTCGAAAAAGTGCTGATCGCCGCATTGCGCGACACGGAAGCCGCCCTGGACAAGATCGAGGCCGAAAGGAGAATGCGCGATGGCAACAAGTGACGAGGAAAGGCCGGTGACTGAAAACGAGCGGCCGGAATACGAAAGCAAAATCCCCGAAGCTGTCACCTCGCTGTACGAGGCCGTCGAAATCCTCAAGCAGATCGACCACAACAAAATCACCCGCGAGCACGAACGCTATCTTTCCGGGGGAAGATGGTGCGGCATGGAAAAAATGCTGATATCCGCGCGCAATGCGAGCGACGAGGCGTTGAAGCTCATACGCATCGTGGACGGCTATCCGGAAAAGCGGCCCTTCATTCGCTATATCAAAGAGGATCGCTCCCGCCGCAGGTAAACGCGCGCGTAAATTTCCATACAAGCTTCTTTGCCCTCGTTGGGTATGGGTTGCCAGTCTTTGCAATCCTGCCTGAGCGGCGAGTGCGGACGAATGGTCAAGGTCGCGAAGTGCGCAAAGCGGAAGCCCTGACCCGAGGGACCGCCAAAAGCCCCAGTTTCCTGATCTTCAACGCAGCGGCCCGCAAAAAGCTGTTGGTGCTATCTGCCGTTTGGGAAATAGTAGTTTCCTCGGTCCGTCGAATCGGACACCCTACCCCTTTGTAACATCAACCAATTAGGACTTACTTCAAGTCGCGTTCAACGTCGGCTGAGGCATAGAGTATGCTGCATGCAATCGAGCCAAGCATCCTTTCTGGAAACTGACGACGACTGCCTCACAGTTTCGGAGGCGGCGGCAGCTATGAGCGTTTCAGATGCCTCGGTACGCAATTGGATAAAGACAGGATACCTCCAGCTGGTGGGAGGAAAGCGAATTAGCCGCGCTTCCCTTGATGCCTTTCGAGAGAACGTTGTCGGCTCCGACAAGCTGACTATGCGCGCGAATAAATCGCAGTACGACTATCACGACCACTCGGAACTCACGAACCTAATCGCTGAATTGCTAGATCGCCCGGAACATACGGGAGATAGCATCTCTACTCTGTACGAGGGCTCCCTATCTCAATCGTACCGCAACTTGGAGGGCGTCTACTACACTCCCAGCGAAATATGCGATTTGTTCTTTTCGCATCTTCCAGAGGATCGATCAAACTTCATTTTCCTTGATCCCTGTTGCGGATCAGGAAACTTCCTATCGGCGGCTGTCCGGGCGGGCTTCAGGCCAGAGAACGTCTATGGTTGCGACGTGGACAAAACCGCAGTGGGCATCGCTCGAAAGCGCATGAAGGAAGTGACCGGCGGCAGCCTTGCGACCATCTTTGATGCCGATTTCCTGAATTCCTCACCCGTTGCACGAACCACTATTCCTCCCGCCAACGTCATTTTCACTAACCCACCGTGGGGCAAAAAGCTGGCGACGTCAGATAAGGAGCGTTTGGCTGCGATCTATTCATGCAACAAATCTCTAGATAGTAGTGGGCTCTTTCTTTTGGCATGCCAGCAACTACTGCAACCAAATGGCTATTATGGGATGTTGCTACCCGAATCATTCTTTAATGTTGCCTCTTTCGAAATTGCGCGCCGCAAACTGCTTTCAGACCACCTAATTTCGATTGTTGACCATGGAAAGCCCTTCGCGGGGATACTGTCCCGCGCGGTATCGTTTGTCGCGACAAAACAACCGCCCGACCGGAATCAAATGGTTAGGTGTGCGAACGCAGGGTGTATCACTACACGAGAGCAGTCTTCCTTTCTCGGCAACCCTTCGTCGATTTTGAACTACGCCACAGATGCTGAGGATGCGACCTTGCTTCGGCATCTGTACACGCTGCCGCATGTAACGCTAGCTGGTCGCGCGAAATGGGCCTTGGGCGTGGTAACTGGCAACAACAAACGCCACCTTAGCGCCATTCCAAAAGAAGGCTTTGTCCCTGTTTATCGCGGAGCAGACATCGAGATAGATTGTCTTAAGCCGCCGACCAACTTTATTTCGACTGACATGTCCGGATTTCAGCAGGTCGCCCCGAAAGAGATGTACGAGGCAAGCGGGAAGCTGATCTACCGGTTCATCTCTTCAAAGCTGGTCTTCTATCACGATACAGACCAATCCATGATTTTGAATAGTGCTAACCTCGTGATCCCAGACCGAGAGTTTCCTGTTTCTATGCGGGTGCTGGCTCGATACCTGAGCAGTGATTTTTCGAATTGGATCTACGGGAAAATTTTCTCGACACACAAAGTGCTGCGTTCAGATATCGAGCGACTTCCTATCTTTGCAGACCAGTTGGCCGCGATGCGGGAGTTCGATGAAGTAAGGCTGTTGCAAGAAATTGGAATTGAAAGGACGCGCGGTGGATCTTATCGAATTAAAAAATAGGATTTGCTCCACTTTCTCAGGTTCGCCAGAGGATTTAGCGAGAATCGTGCGGGTAATCGACGAAGATCAGGCCATCTTTCCGTTCAACGAATATGAGCACATGTTAGCGCTCATGATGAGCGGATCGGGGCTAACGTTCGCTCAATATCTAGAGATACGCACTGAGTATGTCTCGCAGAATCCCAATCTTTGGATATTCGAGATATCCGCGCCGCGAGGATTCGGCGAAAAATTTGCGCAGACCTACGTCTTCGGAAAGTGCCCTAAGCTGAAGATCCCTTCAAAGAAGCTCCATGCTCAATATGTAGGAGATTACGATTGTTGGCTCGATGGAATTCGCATCGAAGTAAAGGCGTCACGCGCGGTCGATAGTGAAAGTGCCGAGCCACTATATATGAAGGCTCTTTCTCGAAGTTCCACGCGGCCGTTCCTTATGAATTTCCAGCAGCTGAAACCGCAGTGCTGTGATGTGTTCATTTGGGTGGCGGTTTTCAGAGACGAGATCGTCCTCTGGGTCATGGCGTCATCTGACGTAAGAGACAATTCCGCCTATTCTAGAGGGCAGCACCGTGGAAACAGTGGAAATGAGGGGCAACTTCACATCAATCAGGACAATGTAGGGATGCTGACGCCCTATGAGCTGAAAGATGGTGACCTAGAGGCGGCAATACGCGCTGCCGCGGCCCGAAATAGTCAGTAGGATGCGCAATAGAGGTTTAGCGCGCAACGCGCTTCCCCTCAAGAGTTGTCGATAGTGCTCCCGGAAGAAGATGGGTAGGCGAGCGTTTGAATTATTTCTCCCAATGTCTAGGCTGCGGCTGAGGGCTCTGCCCCGCGCGCTGCAAGAGACCTTCCGCCCGGCTCTTGGCCGGTTCCCCGCGAAGGCTCTTTCCGCTTGCCCCCCGTTCTCGCCGAAGGGCAGAGGTTCAGGCGGGGCTGAACCTTATCGGGTATAATCAGGTATAATCGGGTATGGCGCGCGGGCGAGCCAATCGTAGCGGTCCGGTTTTTTTCGCGCGTCCCGAAGGTAGCCCGAGAGTTCCGGGCGTTCCCAGAAACTCGGCATTTCGAGCGTAAAGAAGCCCTGATCGCGGGAGTCCAGCAGGCCGGTCTCCCCGCCCGTGGCCGCGCGTATGTCCTCGACTTGGAGCAGCGGGCGAGCCTGTTCGGCGAGATTGTCGCCGGACCCGCTGACCTGGTTCTGGTTGACGTTGAGGCCTCGCACCATGACCGAAGTCTTGCCCGAGCGGTGCTCGATTTCCTTGAGCGTTTCGGTGTCGGGCAGGCCCCGATAGATCGTGTGCGCCACTGCCTTGCGCCAGATGCGCGCGAGTTCGCGCCCGTAGCGGTTCTCCACTTGCGCGGCGGCATTCTGGAAGACGCCCAGGAAATTGATACCGCCCTGCCGGTAGAGGGTCAGGATTTCATGGAAGTTCGAGACATAAAGCTGTCCCCATTCCTCACCGACGACCAGGGCGCGCAGCGGTCCATGCGCATCGGCGAAGCGTTCGATGATGGCGGCGGCCATTGATCCCACGAAGTTACGGCTGGTCTCCGAGCGCGCCGAGCCAATGATGAAGATCGCGGTTCTCTCGCGCTTCATATCGGCGGGATCGAAGCTGTTTTCTTCCGTGATGCTCCGTGCGGCCGAGCCGGGCTGGAAACCCTGCAATCGCTCCACGACGGTTGAGGAATAGGCGTTCCATTGATCGGTGGAGGCGGTAAGGCTCGCGATCAGGCGGCACATGCCCCAGTCTTCTTCCATCCGGGAATCCGACGCCCACAGCAGCAGATCGTCGGCGATCTCATCCGGCGCGCGCCCGAAGAAGTCCCAAAGCCCGCCGACATTGCAGGGCCAGCGTGGTGAGGGATAAAGCGCGGTGATCTTGTTGTAGAGCGCGAAGCTGGTGCGCACGCCCTGACCGATCCATTTGTGCGCCGGGTTTGGATCGACCGGCACGAGATAGCTGGCGGCATCATACGCCGCTTCCCAGACGAGCGGGCGAAAGGCAAGCTGCGAGGCCGTCTCCAGCAGCCGTGTGTTGAAGTTGAAACTCTCGGACGGATAGCCGTAGAGCCTGCCCGGATTGACGAACCGGACGCGGTAGCCCTGCCGCTCAAGCGTCTTCCATGACACCCAGGCGAGTTCCGCGTCTTTCGGATCGGTGACGATCTTGGTGAGGTGCGCGGTGCGGGGCGAGACGAGATTGACACCCAGAAAGCGCGTGAGCTTACCCTTGCCCGCCTGCGCATCGATGGCGACGGGTTCGGTGCCCTCATAGATAACCGGCTGGCACCGGAAGAAGCCGAGTTCGATGCCGGGGCGAATATGCGCGTACGAAGTGACGAGCGCGCTCATAACAGACCCGCCTTGCGCAGCGCCTCTTCGTCATCGAGCTTCGCATGACCGAGCTGGCCGCTGGGGTTGGCATCGAGCATCGCGGCGAGC
This sequence comes from Rhodomicrobium udaipurense JA643, assembly GCF_000636015.1. Lineage (GTDB taxonomy): Bacteria > Pseudomonadota > Alphaproteobacteria > Rhizobiales > Rhodomicrobiaceae > Rhodomicrobium > Rhodomicrobium udaipurense. Next base: position 2,432 of record NZ_JFZJ01000118.1, on the reverse strand, counting down.
TGCGCGGCGGCGAGAGCTTCGGCCCGCGCGCGGGCGATGCGCGCCTGCGCGGAATCCTCCCACGAGAGCCGCTGCTGCGCGTGGGATTCGAACATCCAGATGATTTCGTAGAGTTCCGTGAAACGGCGCAGACTCATGATGGCCGTTCCTCGTCCTCCCAGCTCGCGAAGCGAAAGGGCTCAGGCTTGGGCGCGGGCGGTGGTGCAATTTGAGCAGGTAAGGTAGGGGCGACAGGCTCCACCGCTGGTGGTGCAAACATACCGGCGTTTGTCGCCAACATCGTCAGACCGATCGAGCCGAAACAGTAACCGCCGACGTACATATGCAGCCATGCGTCGGGGTGAATTTGGAAGCCGCATAGAACGGACGACAGCCACGCCAGCATCGGAATCGCGCAGGCACCAGTAATACCGGCATAGACAAAAAATTGGGCCTCTTCCGGCGTGACGACATTTTGCCCGAGTTGGAGTGGCTTGTTCCAGGCGCAGATGGAGATGACCGTAAATACGGCGGCCAATACCAATCCCAGAATGTAGAAGACAAAGATAAGAAGGAGCGCGCTTGCTCCGATGAGCCCGAACACGATCGCGAATTCGGAACTTCCGTCATTCTTGTTGCTCATGGCGTTTCTCCTCCTGTTGAAGATCAGCGTTCCAGTTTGAGTCCGAGGCCGCTCTTGCGCGCACGGGCAGGCGCGGGATCGCCGCGCGAGAATTTGAGGTAGCGGCCGATCTCGCGGCGTAGCTCCAGAAGCTCGCCCGCCTGCTTGCCGCGCAGCTCGCGGAAGCGTTCCTGCAAGCGGCCCCGTTCTTCGCGCTGGGTTTCGATTAGGCGCTCGCGCGCATCGGCGTGCCGGTCCTGCGTGGCTTTGGCTTCGCTTTCATTGAGCGAACGCACCTGCTGGTATTTGCCGGTGAGGCGATGCCACAGACCGACAAGCCCTTTGGGAAGGCGTGCAGCTCTGTCGCTGTTCTCGCGCTCCCACTCATCACGCTGGCGATCCGAAAGATCGGTGCGGGCCTGTCTGTGATCGTGCGTGAGCTTCGCCTTGCATCCGGCGAGCACGGAGGATCGCTCCCGGAAGCGCGCCTTCGATTCCTCGACATGGCGGCGGATCGCGGGCGTCATGCGCCGCGCGATCAGGGCTTTGGTGTCTTCGACGCCGGGTAGCCCGTCGCCATCGCCGAGCCGGGCGCGCACGTCCTTCGTCTTGAGATCGAGCAGGCGCGGGAGCGCATGAATATCGCCGGTGTGGTCGAGCACCACGAAGGAGCGCCTGTCACCCTTCGCCAGGAACAGGCCGTGTTCTTCGAGGCTGCGTGCGAAGGCGCGAGTGCCATCGGAATGCTTCCAGCAGGTTTGCACGAGCGCACGCGTCTCGCGCGGATCAATGCCCTGCCGTTTTGCCTGCTGCCATTCGGCCAGCGTGAAATTGAGGGGATTGCGCTGCCCTGCCTTCGCGATGCCGCGGGGCATCTCCCAGCCCTGTTCGAGATACAGCTCGCGCGATATCCCCATCAGCTTCGTCTTGAAGAACGAAAGCTGTTTCGCCGTCATGGTTTCCGCGTCGATGCGCGACCACACGCAATGCGCATGACGGCGACCTTCTTTTTCATGGAAGACGATGGCGCGCGGCTGGCCTTCGAGGCCGAGACGCTTTTCGATGCGGTCGATGGTTTCGCGGAAGGTGTCCGCCGTGACGTGCGCCTGCGCTGGTGGCGACAGGCTCAGTGAAAACAGGTACTGGCGGCAGCGCGTGCCTTTGGCGGTCGCTTCCGCTTCCTGAAACGCGCCTTTGAGATTGTCGGATGTGAACCCGCGCAGCTCGTGCAGGTCGATATGTTCGTTATCGTCGGTGCGCATCAGGTGGGCAGCAAGATTCTGACCGCCAGCACGCTGGGATGCCTTGAGGATCATGGGTCGACCCCCCGCATGCCGAGCGCGCGCAGCAGCAGCGTGTGCAGAGAGCGCACCGCGCGTATGGTCTCGCTCAGATCCTCCTCCGTCTCGGGGGTCATCGGCAGCGTGCCGATATTGGCCGCACGGGCGAGCTGGTTGAGGTTGCTGGCGATGTGCGAGCGGCCCAGCAACGCGAGGGCTTGCGCCAGCGCCTCCCGATCCTCGATGGAGATACCGGCGCGGCGCAGGCTCAGGTGCGCGGTGCCCAGAGCTTTCGCCTTGATATAGGCACCCAACGGCAGGCCCTTCGCTTCGCGCCGTAGGCGTTCGCGTTCTTCCGCCGTGAGGCGCAGGCTGAAGGGCGCGAGCCTTTCCGCCTTGGACGGTGGGTTATTGGAAAGCGGCGTGGATGGCGGGTTGAAGGTGTCGCTCAGGGACATGGCGGCACCGGAAAGTCGCGTGACTTCCGGTGCTTAAGGATGTCGTCCCAGTCCGCGAGAACCCTGAACAAATCGTTCGAGGTTTCGCCATCA
>NZ_JFZJ01000117.1 GCF_000636015.1 Rhodomicrobium udaipurense JA643 | reverse complement strand
TTGCGATGCGATTGCACGCGTTTCTGGTGCAAACTTGAAGCGAGGCACCGAAAAGCGCAGGCTTGCAATCTCGTTCGTCGCCGAACATCAGGAAGAACTGCGACCTTACGGGGGCAACGGACGAAGACAAGGCCCTACCGCTCGTCTTTGATCGCGCGCGGGAAGGCCTAGCGCATCGCCGCCCGCGCTTGCAATCAGCCGTTGAACACAGCGCCGAGCCTCAGGACAGCTAACACCGCCAATCCGCAAGCCGATCACATGTCAGCCGGGTTTGTGGCGACGCCCTGTCAAGACTTCGACGGCTCGATCTCGGCAAGGGCCGCTTCGATCAGTTCACGCGCGCGATTAAGCTCGGCATGGCCGGCGATAACGCTGAGTTCTTTCAGCATGTCGGCGAGGTATTCACGGCTATCTTGTTGAGAAAGAAATGCGAAATCCGCGCTTTCGGCCGACTGGGCTTGAGAATTGGGAGTGCTTTCTGACAGGACCGGTGATAAGACGCTCGTCATTGGGGGCTCCGTCGTTCCTTGCCTGCGACGTGTCTCGCAAGGCTGCTGGCCCACATTTATGACCGGTTGCAAAGAAGATCAAATGCATCCTGTGATTGAAGGGGATTTGTTAAGAGTTTGTGGCTTTTGAGGAACAGATGCGGCTAGCCGGTGGCTCTTGTGGTTTTGAAGCTGGCGCGGCATTATGTCAGATCCGCTGATAAGGGAAGTCATGGACCAGATTTTCAAGTCACTGCTCCGTGATCGCTGTCTGATCGGGGGCGAATGGCGGGGCGAGCCGGCGCTGCCGGTCGTCAACCCGGCGACCGGCGCTTTCCTTGCGCGTGTGCCGAATTTCGGACGCGTGGAGACCCGCGACGCCATCGAGGCGGCGCACAAGGCGTTTCCCGCGTGGAGCGGGCTGCTCGCGAAAGAACGCGCGGCGATCCTCAAGCGCTGGCACAACCTGCAATTGGCGCACGCGGAATCGCTGGCGCGCCTCATGACCGTGGAGATGGGCAAGCCGCTGGCGGAATCGCGCGGCGAAGTGGCCTACGGCGCGGCCTTCGTCGAGTTCTTCGCCGAAGAAGCCAAACGCATCTATGGCGAGACGGTCCCCTCCCCGCGCAAGGGCGGCCGCGTCATCGTGATGAAGCAGCCCATCGGCGTTGTCGGCGCAATCACGCCCTGGAATTTCCCGTTCGCGATGATTACGCGCAAGGTTGCGCCCGCGCTTGCGGTTGGCTGCACGGTGGTTGTGAAGCCCGCACCCGATACGCCGCTGACGGCGCTGGCGCTCGGTGCGCTAGCCGAGCAGGCGGGCTTTCCGCCCGGCGTCTTCAATATCGTGACGGGCGATGCCGAGGCCATCGGTGCCGAACTCACCGCAAACCCGCTCGTGCGCGCGATCACCTTCACCGGCTCGACACGGGTCGGCAAGCTTCTCATGCGCCAGTCGGCGGATACGGTGAAGAAGGTTTCGCTTGAACTTGGCGGCAACGCGCCCTTTATCGTGTTCGACGACGCTGACCTCGACAAGGCCGTGGAAGGCGCTGTCATCTCCAAATTCCGCAATATGGGCCAGACCTGCGTTTGCGCGAACCGCATCCTCGTGCAGGACGGCGTCTATGATGCCTTCGCTGCGAAGCTCGTCGCGCGCGTGGCCGCGCTCAGGGTCGGCGACGGCTTGCAGGCGGGCGTCGAGCAAGGGCCGCTCATCAACGAAGCCGGCATTAAAAAGGTGGAAGACCACGTCGCGGATGCGCTCGCGAAGGGCGCGCGGCTCCTCGTGGGCGGCAAGCGTCACGCGCTCGGCCGCACCTTCTTCGAGCCGACGGTGCTCGCGGATGTCACGCCCGAGATGCGCGTGGCCACGGAAGAAACCTTCGGCCCGGTCGCGCCGCTGTTCCGTTTCAAGACCGAGGACGAAGCCATCGCGTTTGCCAACGGCACGCCCTACGGCCTTGCGGCATATTTCTATTCTCGCGACGTCGCCCGCGTATGGCGCGTGACGGAGCGCCTCGAATTCGGCATTGTCGGCGCCAACGAAGGCATTATCTCGACAGAGGTCGCACCGTTCGGTGGCGTCAAGGAATCTGGCCTCGGCCGCGAAGGCTCACGCCACGGCGTCGAGGAATTTCTCGAACTCAAATACATGTATCTTGGGGGACTTTCGGATTGACCGACATTCAAAACCTGAAGCGCGAGGCTGCTGCCGAAGCGCTTAAATTCGTCGAACCGGGCATGGTGCTCGGCCTCGGCACGGGCTCCACGGCTTCGGCCTTCATCGAACTCCTCGCGGAGCGGCTGAAGACGGAAGACCTCGATCTCACCTGCGTCGCCACCTCGGAGCAGACGAAGCGCTTCGCGGAGGAACGCGGCATCAAGATCGCGGACTTCAACACCATCGCCGATGTCGATCTGACCATCGACGGCGCGGACGAGATCGACCCGCAGTTGAACCTGCTGAAGGGCGGCGGCGGCGCGCTTCTGCGCGAAAAGATCGTGGCCTTCGCGTCCGACCGCGTCATCATCATCGCGGACGCATCGAAATATGTGGAGCAGCTCGGCGAATTTCCGCTGCCTGTGGAAATCGTGGATTTCGGCGTGGCCGCCACGCTCGCCATGATCGAAGCCGCCGCCGAAGACGCTGGCTGTCAGGGCAGCATCGCGCTTCGCCGCACCGCCTCGGGCGACACGTTTCGCACGGATGGCGGCCATCTGATCGCCGATTGCTAGCAACTTCACGAGTCAAGTGGAGCTTTGAATTCGACATTTGAGCGCCAACTCGCAGCAACCGGAACTCAAATGTCAAATTCGCTCCACGAGCGAAGCCGTGCCGTTGATGCGCTTCAGAGCGAAGTGAACGCCGTTCACTCGACGAACCGCCTCATGAAGAAATGGAGGCTTTTCGCATTAATAAGCGAGAAGGCTCTGAATGGCGGGGCTGATACAGGAGCAACGGCATGCGCTTGAGATCGATCATCCCCGCATTATTCATGGCATGTGCCGCCCTCGCGGGCGGCGTAGCGCTTGCGTTGGAAACGCCGCCCCCCGCTTCAGCGCCCGCCAACCGTGAGGCAAAGCCCGTCGATCCCGAAGCGAAGCGGGTCGCGCAGGCACTGATCGAGGAAATTCTCACGGCCAGCCACGCGGCGGAAATCTACGGCGATTTGCAGCGCACCCTGCGCGACGTTTACATCCCGATGATGCGCGAGATCATTCAGGGCGGCTATCCCGGCATGCCGGACCCCAACCCGGAAATGACGGCGCAACTCGCGAAACTCCTCACTGCGATGGACTATATGCGCAAGGCGGGGGAGGAACTCGACGTTGCGCTTGCCGAGAATCGCGGCGCGATCGTCTCCGACTTTGCTGCGCAGCTTGCGCGCGAAGCGAGCCGCGACGAGATCGCCGATGTCCGCGCCATGATGGATCTTCCGGCGGTGCGCAAAGGCTTTGACGTGCTTTACGCGGCGTCGAAGCTCATGACCGGCTACACCTATGAAGACAGTCGTATCGTGTCGGAATTCTCGGCCTGGGCGAAGCAGCTTGATGCCGCGAAGAACCTGAAGGGTCTGCCCGGCCTCGATGGGAATGCGGTTTCGGTGCCCTCCGCCGCGAAGGTTCGCAAGGCGCAGGCCGTGGTCGAAGACCTCATTCGCATCTCGCATCTGGAAGACACCGTGGCGCGCGTGAAGCGCTTTGCCCGGGACGTTTATCTGCCGACCGCTCCCGTCTCCGAGGAGGAGCGCGCGAAACTGGCGGCGCAGATCGACGAGTTCGAATTCACCTATAATATGCGAAAGGCGCTCGTGCTGGCGCTCGCGCCCTCGGTCGTGGCCTCCGTGCTTTCGGATGCGGACCTCGACACGTTGCACCGCTTCGTTCTCACCCCTTCCTTCGCGAAGGGCTTCGACCTTCTCAGCAATACCGTGGTCGCCGCCACCGCGTTCACGAAGGATGACATCCTTCAGGCGGAGAAATCCTTCGAGGATTTCGATCGCAAGGCGCAGGTGCGCGAGCGGGCGAAGAGCGAGGGTGAGAAAGTCACAGACGAGTGGCAGGCGCTCATCGATAAATGGCGCGAGAAGCTCGCGGATCGCCTGTCGCCAGAAACGCGGCAGGGCCTCGAACGCTCGCTCGACGATCTGGACAAGACCGGCTCACCGATCTGACGACGACGGGGAGCAGGAGTTGCTATCGGCTTGGCGATCAATGAAGCTCATGCGAACATCGCCGGAGCTGCAACCACAAAGAAACTCATGACATTCGATTACGATCTCTTTGTCATCGGCGGCGGTTCGGGCGGCGTCCGTTCAGCGCGCCTCGCTGCGAAGCTCGGCGTACGCACGGCCATTGCCGAGGAATACAAATTCGGGGGCACCTGCGTGGTGCGCGGCTGCGTGCCCAAGAAGCTGTTCGTCTACGCGAGCGAATTCGGCCGCGCCATCGACGACGCGAGCGGCTATGGCTGGACGGTCGAAGGCAAGCGGTTCGACTGGAAAGCGCTTGTTGCGGCGAAGGACAAGGAAATCGAGCGCCTCAGCGGGCTTTACTCCGGCGGCGTTGAGGCGGCGGGCGGCACCGTGTTCAACAGCCGCGCCGAAGTGGTGGGTCCGCACACCGTGCGGCTTCTGGCCGAGGATCGCACCGTCACAGCGGAACGCATCCTCATCGCGACGGGCGGGCATCCCTTCCTGCCCGATATTCCGGGAATCGAACACGCCATCACCTCGAACGAGGCGTTCCACCTCGCAGAACTGCCGCAGAAGATCGTGATCGTCGGCGGCGGCTACATAGCCGTGGAATTCGCGGGAATCTTCAACGGCCTCGGCGTTGATGTCGAGCTTGTCTATCGCGGCGGCGAAATTCTGCGCGGCTTCGACCACGACATGCGCGAGGGGCTGACCTCGATCATGCGGCAGCACGGCATCACGATCACCTGCAACACGGAACCGGTTGCCATCGAGAAGACCGACGCGAGGCTGATTGTGGCGACAAATCGCGACACGCGTATCGCCTGCGACTTGGCTATGTTTGCAACGGGCCGACGCCCCAACACGGTCGGGCTTGGGCTTCAGAGCCTCGGCGTCAAATGCGGCTGGAATGGTCGCGTGATGGTGAACGACAGCTATCAAAGCTCGGTGCCGAGCATCTACGCGGTGGGCGATGTGACCGACCGCGTGAACCTGACGCCGGTTGCGATCCGCGATGGCGTCGTCTTCATCGAGGCGGTTTACAAGAACAACCCGAACCCGGTGGACCTTGCGTTTCTGCCAACGGCCGTCTTCTCGCAACCCGAAATCGGCACGGTCGGCTATACCGAGGAGGCGGCGCGCGAGATGTTCCGCGCGGTGGACATCTACAAGGCAGCGTTCCGCCCGATGAAAAACACGCTGGCCGGAAGACCCGAGCGCACGATCATGAAGCTGGTGGTCGATGCCGATTCGGATCGCGTGATCGGCGTGCACATCCTCGGCCCGGATGCGGCCGAGATCATTCAGGCCCTTGCTATCGCGGTTAAGATGGGCGCGACGAAAGCCGATTTCGACAACACGATCGCGTTGCATCCGACGATGGCGGAAGAACTCGTGACTATGCGCGAGAAATGGACGCCGCCTGTAACGACCTGAGCGACGTCACCGCAGTGGTAAGGGGGCCGCAACGCCCCCGCTTTTGACCCCAGATCGACGGCGTTTGAATAGAAAAGAGCCTTCTCGCGCATAAATCGCGGGAGGCTCTTTTTGATTGAAGCGCGGCTTCCGGCAAGCGGAGCCCGTTGGACGATCAGGCGTCCGCAGGCACTGCATCAGGGCGTATGTCGCTCGCCGGTGTTTCTTCCTTCGAAGGCGCTGTGGCCTTCGCCCGCAGCAGCGGGATCATGGCGATCAGCGCCGCGAGGAGGAGAACGATCTCGATCGAGTAGACGACGATATAACCCGTCGCCGGACCGAAGGACTGGTCGCCCCAGTTGGAGATGATGTCGCGGATAATGCCGCCACTCGCGACCGCGAAGCCCGCAGCCGTCGCCTGCGCCGCGCCCCATGCTCCGAGCGCGAGGCCCGTCTGATCCTTGGGCGCGAGGTTCATGGTGGCGGTCAGTGTGCCGTGGCCGAAAAGGCCAGCGCCGAACCCGATCAGCGACGTGCCGACCACGAAAAGCCAAGGCTGCGACGCCGGAGCCGCCATGATTACCGCGAGGAAAGCCGGAATGCCCACCAGCGCGCCGTAAAAAGCCATCCGGAAAGGATCGAAGCCGCGGCTCAGTACACGCGACGCGAGCGCGAAGCCCAGAAGGCCACCGACCGCGAGCGTGGCCGTGAGCTTCGTTGTGGCGCTGACCGAGAGATGCAGAATCTGGCCGCCATAGGGCTCAAGCAGAACGTCATGCATGCTGAAGGCGGCCGTGCCGAGACCGACGGCAACAAGGCGACGAATCGCGCTGCCGCCTTGGACGAAAGCGGCCCAGGATTCTTGGAAAGTCGGGTCTTTCTGATTGCGCTCCTCTTCCGTCAGCAGACGGGAGGGGCGGCGCGCTTCCTGCTTCCAAAGGGCGATCGTGTTCAGAACGAGCGTTGCCACGGCCGCGCCCTGAATGACCTGAATCAGGCGGCCCGGCGTAAACTCGGTCAGCAGAAGGCCGAAAATGATTGCGCTCACGATCATGCCGAAAAGCAGCATGACGTACATCAGGCCGACGACCTTCGGCTGAGACTCCTTTGGCGCAAGATCGGTAGCAAGGGCCAGGCCAACCGTCTGAACGGTGTGGAGCCCGGCACCGACGAGCAGGAATGCGAAGCCAGCCGCGAGATGCCCGATCCAGACCGGGACATGCATCTCACCTTGGCCGGACAGGATCAGAATGGCGAACGGCATGATCGCCAGTCCGCCGAACTGCACAAGAGAACCCTGCCAGATGAACGGAACGCGACGCCACCCAAGAACGGATTTATGTGTGTCGGAGCGGTGCCCGATGATCGCGCGGAAGGGCGCGAAAAACAGCGGCATCGACACCATGATCGCGACCACGGAAGCGGGAACGTTCAGTTCCACGATCATCACGCGGTTGAGGGTGCCGACGAGAAGCACGAGCGCCATGCCGACTGAAACCTGAAACAGGGACAGGCGCAGAAGACGGGACAGTGGAAGTTCCGGCGTCGCAGCGTCCGCGAAGGGCAGGAAGCCCGCGCCGCGCGAAAAAACGAAACCCGTTACTCGCTGGCTGATAGAAGTCATCGATCAAGCAACTCCAACAGAAGGGGCCGTATGGCCTCATAAAACCTTCGCCGAATATGCGACCGGAAAGGAGCGCTTGTTCAGAAACGCCTCAAAGCGCCGCAAGGCGACCCCATCGCCCTCGCACCGCCTTCTCTGCCCGTGTCGTGTCCAGACAGCCTTCGGCTTCTGGCTTGTCCCCAAAACGCGGCTTCATCCATGATGAAGGTCACGATCAGCCACGGCAGCCTGCGCGAAGCAGCTTTGTGAGCTGCGCGCAGGCTTAAATCTTCCGGCTTCGACGGCGCTCGATCGCTCGCGCAGACCGTTCGATGTCTCCCGCGAACGAGAGACGCCGAAAGGTGCCGTCTCACTATGCCCGTGCAAGCGAAGGCCCAAGACCCCATGGGATCCGAGCCCTCGGTGCGGGCAGCGAGACGAAGCGATTTAGCGCACGACCGAGGTTTCGATCGAAGCGGTCTTGGCGGCAGCGCCGTCCCAGTACTTCGGGAACCACTTCGTGTGCCCGATCAGCGACGCGTGCACGAGCACGGCGATCAGCGTGACGGTACCGAGAAGGAGCGGAAGACCAACCTTCGGGGGAACGACGAGCCAGATGCCGGCCTGTCCATCAGTATCAGCCATAGTGAATTCTCCTATTTAAGATGAGAAAGAAAGATTAGTGGAGCCAGGGGGTGTAGATGTAGGCCAGAACATGCGCCACAACCGCAATCGCGCCGAACACGCGGGTGCCGTTGATGACGTGACCGTGCAACTCCTCGGCTTCCGCCAAGGTAAGACCCGTCGGATAAACCTTCACCGGATCAGCCATGATAGTACCTCCTTAAAAGGACCTGCTGGTTTCGTGCTGGAACCCGCACGCGGGGTGCTCACAAGCTGCCTGTCGAGCGGACTTGTTTCTTATGGCAGCTCGGGTGTAAGCATATGCTGACAATCGCATGCGTCAACCGGATTTGACAGCCGAAATCGGCTTTGGGGCATTATGACGCAAGGTTGAGCAGTAAGAAAAAGATGTGACACGCGCAAAAAGTCGCGGCTAAACTCGCAAGGCGCGGCATTCCGTCCGAAGAGCGAAGTAATACGAAAAAAAATACGAAAGTTTTCTTTGGCGGGGGTAAAATTACGCTGGTAAAAAGCTGTGAATAACCCCGAAGATCGCAATTAATATTTACGACCGAAAAACGACGATCGCCCGCTTGCCATGCCCTTCAGCCTCGCGGTTCATTAGACAATCGAACCGCGGCGAATTTGAGGAACGCAGACAATGAAATGGCCTTGCTCGCAGCGTCTTTTAGCGAGCACGCAACTGATCCGCAACCTCACCGAGAAGGAAGGGCCCAGAAAGCACAAAAATAGCCGCGCTGCCTGTCAAGGCTTGGCACGACCGAACCAACAAGGCACCTACGCTACGGCGGCGGGTGAGAAACCGCGCGCAGATATAAAAACGCCGTCCAACCGAAGATGCTACTACGAAAAAGCTGCCCCGAAACGGAGCCCACGCTTTCGCAATCGCAACTCAGTCAGACGGCGCAAAAAAAGTGAATTACTTCACCTGGGTGGCAACAGTCTTCGTGCCACCTTCCCAGTAAGCCGGGAACCACTTCGTGTGTCCGATCAGCGACGCGTGCACGAGCACGGCGATCAGCGTGACGGTGCCGAGAAGCAGCGGGAGACCGACCTTCGGGGGGACGACCAGCCAGATGCCGTGTTGACCATCAGTATCAGCCATTTTCAGCTCTCCAGTTTGATAGATTGATTAGTGAAGCCAAGGCGTGAAAGCATACGCGAGGAAGTGCGCGACAAGAGCCGCCGCACCGAAGACGCGCGTGCCGTTGATGACGTAGCCGTGCAGCTCTTCGGCTTCCGCCAGCGTCAAACCCGTCGGATAGACCTTATTTGGGTCAGCCATGTGTAACTCCTTCAAGGATTTGGTTTTTCTCTGTGAGGGCCGCGTGCGGCTCTACGGCTTGACCATATTCCAGAGGTGTTTGGTGTCAATGAGAATTGACAGAAAAAGCGGGATTTGTGTCAATCTGCCACAAGCTCAGAGGCTCTCTTAAGCCTTGAGAACGCTCGTGAAAAAAGAATTAATCTAGGGCTTCAAGTATAGTGCCGTTTCGGGATGCAGAGAAAATCCGCGTCTTCGTTTCGAAGTTTGGCGAGAGCCTGAAAAGTTTGATAGTCGGATCGCGCACTGAGGAGCAAGCAGTGATCGAGATTTACGGACGTCCAACAGCGTGGAATGTCAGAAAGGTGCTCTTCTTTATGGAAGATGCCGGTATTCCCTATCGGCGTATCGATTGCGGGCGCGAATTCAGACCGACGAATACGCCCGATTTTCTAGGCCTTAATCCGAACGGGCTGGTGCCCGTGCTCCGGGACGAATCGTTCACGCTGTGGGAAAGTCACGCCATCCTGCGCTATCTCGCCGCGAAATATGGGCCCGATGGCTATTATCCCGTTGATTTACAAAGGCGCGCGCGGGTCGATCAGTGGCTTGACTGGAAGCTGGGGCATGTCTCGCCCGCGCTTCGGGTTCTTTTCATGCGCCATTTTCTCCGGATCGGCGAGTATACGGACCGCGAGGCGACCGAGTGCGAGGCTGAAGCGAACCGGCTTTTCGCGATCCTCGACGACCGACTTGAAAAAACGGGCGCGTATGTTGTGGGAGCGGAGATAACACTTGCCGACAGCGCGCTGGGCATGGCGGTGCATCGCTGGCTTAATCTTCCGCTGCGTCGCCCGGACCTTCCGAACGTGATTCGTTATTATGAAAGACTCAAAAAGCTGCCGTCATTCGAGAAGACGGTTTGCATCGGCATCCCCTAGTGGTCCGATTCCGACATTTGCATCCGTTCGCGGCACGTCGTGAGCAAATGCCGGAAGCGGA
>NZ_JFZJ01000116.1 GCF_000636015.1 Rhodomicrobium udaipurense JA643 | reverse complement strand
CTCGGCGACGGCGGCGGCTCGATCAATCGAGCTGTGCGCCTGATCTGATCGCGTTCGCATAGCTGCCGCTCGCTGGCGCTGCGGCTCGAACTGCTGCACGCTTTTCTACGCCGATAGCCGGCTTCGCTTAGCAGGGTGCGGTAACTCGGACCCGATTTGACGCAGTGAGACTGATCGACACCCAAAACTTACAGCCCTTCAAGCAATCCAGTATCGGTGCGGGTGCGAGCCGAGGCGGCGTGTCGACGTCCGCGCGCTCCAAAGCCTTTCGGCCCTTCAAACCGGCAGCAAACATCATCGTCACGAGGGCATCGCCTTCACGCTAACGCCCTCTTTGTGGAATGGTTCAAATTTGCTTGACCTAAAACGGTATTGAGGTACTCTAATGCGTAAATAACGAAACGCGATGAGGGGCAAATGCCGATAGCAGCATACCGATGGGTGATGACGAGTGTCGGGGAACCGTTGATCCGGCAGTCGTTCGAACTTGGCGCACCTGCTGCGGGCGAGGTCACGGTTGAGATCGCCGGCTGCGGCGTCTGTCATACGGATCTCGGGTATTATTACGATGGTGTCCGCACGAACCAGCCCCTGCCCCTGACGCTTGGCCATGAGATCAGCGGACGCGTCGTCGCCGCTGGGGCAGGCGCCGAACATTGGCTCGGCCGCGCCGTCATCATCCCCGCCGTCATTCCCTGCGGCACCTGCGATGCTTGCAAGCGCGGCAAGGGCACGATCTGCGCGAAACAGGTCATGCCCGGCAACGATATCGAGGGCGGCTTCGCTTCCCACATCTCCGCGCCATCGTTCGGGCTCTGCGCTGTCGACGAGAACCGCCTTGAAGCTGCGGGGCTCAAACTCGCCGATGTTTCCGTCGTCGCGGACGCGGTCACAACGCCCTATCAGGCCGTCATTCAAGCGGGTGTCGGTCCCGGCACCCTCTGCATCGTGATCGGGGTTGGCGGCGTCGGCGGTCATTGCGCGCAGGTCGCCTCGGCCTTCGGTGGCACGGTCGTCGCCATCGACGTCGATGACGTAAAGCTGGCCGCGATCGCTGCCCATGGCGTCGCCAAGACATTCAATGCGCGCAGCGTCGACCCGAAGGCGCTCAAGAAAGAGATCGCCGGGTTTGCAAAAGGCCACGGCCTTCCGACGCGCGAATGGGTGATCTTCGAATGCTCGGGGACGGCGGCCGGTCAGTCGACTGCGTGGAGCCTCCTCGTTCATGGCGCAACGCTCGCCGTCGTCGGCTTCACCATGGATAAGGTCGAGGTCCGCCTCTCGAACCTGATGGCGTTCCACGCCCGCGCGCTTGGCAACTGGGGCTGCGCGACGGAGCTTTATCCGGGCGCGCTGGACCTCGTCCTCGACCGCAAGATCGAACTTGCCGCCTTCATCGAGCGCCATCCGCTCGACAGCATCAACGAGATCTTCGCCATGGCGCATGAGCACAAGCTTACGCGTCGCGCCATTCTCGTCCCCTGAGCAGCAATGACACCGAACGAAAAGAAGAGACTGAGGAAATGACCCTGACTACAGCGTCGATAGCGAGAGCTACGGCTCCCGAAGCCCTGCACGATCACAATCTGGCTGAAATCGTGGTACCCGGCGTTCGCTATGAAAAGCGGCCCGCTCGCACGCCGGACGGCGAGATCGTACCCGGCCTCTACAATGCGTGGATCACGCTCGACAATCCCGCGCAGTACAATTCCTACACCACCGAGATGGTCAAAGGCGTGATCCTTGCCTTCCGCGCGGCATCGAATGCGCGCGACGTGGTGGCGACTGTGTTTACCGGCGCGGGCGACAGGGCCTTCTGCACCGGCGGCAACACCAAGGAATACGCCGAGTATTACGCCGGAAATCCGCAGGAATACCGGCAATATATGCGCCTGTTCAACGACATGGTGTCCGCGATCCTCGGATGCGACAAGCCTGTCGTGTGCCGCGTCAACGGCATGCGCATCGGCGGCGGCCAGGAAATCGGCATGGCCTGCGATTTCACCATCGCGCAGGATCTGGCGCGCTTCGGTCAGGCTGGGCCGAAGCATGGATCGGCCCCGATTGGCGGCGCTACGGATTTCCTGCCCGTCATGGTCGGTGCGGAAATGGCGATGGTGTCCGGCTCGCTTTGCGAACCATGGACGGCGCACAAGGCCTATCGGCTCGGCATGATCACGGACATCGTGCCCGCGCTCAAGGTCGATGGACGCTTCGTCGCGAACCCGCTCGTCATCACGGATCGCTATGTCGATGAATACGGCCGCATCGTCCACGGCGAACCCAAGACGGGCGTCGAACTGGCGGCGGGCAAGGACGTGCTGAAGAAGGGCACGGTCGATCTCTCGTTGCTCGACGCCAAGATCGAGGAGCTTTGCGGCAAGATCCTGCTGACGTTCCCGGATTGCTTCACGAAGACCATCGAGGAACTGCGGAAGCCCAAGATCAATGCCTGGAACGCGAACAAGGAGAACAGCCGCGCCTGGCTCGCGCTCAACATGATGACGGAGGCGCGCGCCGGGTTCCGCGCCTTCAACGAAGGCACCAAGGACGACCGCGAAATCGATTTCATCGCGCTGCGGCAGGCGCTTGCGGCCGGTGCGCCGTGGACGCCGGAATTGACCGAGGCGCTTCTTCCGGCCGCGCGGGGGGCGAAATGACCATCGAACCGCTGAAAGTATGGCACGACCGGGGGGGCGCGCTTCTCAGGTTGCGGCTCGCGCGTCCCAAGGCGAACATCGTCGATGCGGAGATGATCGCCGCGCTGACGGCTGCGCTCGACGCACATATGAGCGATACGGCGATCCTCGCCGTGCTTATCGATCACGAGGGGCCGCATTTCAGCTTTGGCGCGAGCGTGCAGGAGCATCTGCCGGACCAGTGCGACGCGATGCTGAAGTCCTTCAACGCACTCGTCATGCGGCTTGTCGCGGCTCCGGTGCCGGTCCTGGTCGCGGTGCGAGGGCAATGCCTCGGCGGCGGCATGGAAGTCGCCATCGCGGGGAGCCGGATCTTCGCCACTCCGGATGCAAAATTCGGTCAACCCGAGATCATCCTCGGCGTGTTTGCGCCGCCGGCATCGTGCATCCTGCCGGAAAAGATCGCGCGCTCGGCGGCGGAGGACATTCTTCTGTCGGGGCGCTCGATTTCCGGGGAGCAGGCATTCGCGCTCGGCCTTGTTTCCGAGATTACGCCTGAACCGGAGGCGGCAGCGCTCTCCTATTTCGATCACGCGCTTGCGGCGCTTAGCCCGTCGTCGCTGCGCATCGCCGTGAAGGCGGCCCGCCTCGACATGGTCGAGCGCATCCGCACCAAGCTCTGCAACCTCGAACATCTCTATCTGGAAAAACTGATGTCCACGAAGGACGCAGTGGAAGGCCTGACCGCGTTCATCGAGAAACGCCCGGCCCAATGGGAGGCCCGCTGACCATGACGACGACAGCCGAAATCGTTTCTCGCTGCGAAGCCATCTTCGAGGATCTGGACTTTACCGCCGCGCGCGCCTGGAAGGACGCGGTCCCCGGTCGCAAAGTGGTCGGCTTCCTGCCGCTCTACGCGCCGCTCGAACTGATCCACGCGGCGGGTTGCCTGCCGCTCGGCCTGTTCGGCGGCGGCGACAAGCTGGAAGTCATCCACGGCGATGCCTTCTACCAGAGCTATATCTGCCGCATCCCGCGCTCGACCGTCGAACTCGGCATGACGAAGCGCCTCGACTTCGTGGATGGCATGATCTTCCCGTTCGTCTGCGACGTGATCCGCAACCTTTCGGGCATGTGGAAGATCATGTTCCCGAACGTCTGGACCAAGTTCTTCGATACGCCGCAGAACTTCGATCCTGAAATCGGCGGCAGCTACTACGTGGCGGAATTGCAGGAGATGCGCGACGGGCTAGAGACGCTTACGGGCCGCAAGGTCAGCGACGACGATCTCAGGCGTTCCATCGCGCTCTACAACGAGAACCGCCGTCTCGTGCGCCAGCTCTACACGTTCCGTGCGCGCCAGCCCTGGAAGGCGCCGACGTCGGAAGTCTATCTGCTCATGCGGGCCGGGCTGATGATCGACGTAGCGGAGCATAATGCGCTTCTCGTTCGCTACATGGCCGCAGCCGAGAAGGAAGATCGGCCGAAGCGCGACAACGTTCGCGTGGCGATCTACGGCTCCTTCTGCGAGCAGCCGCCGCTGAACCTCATCAAGTCCATCGAGATGGCAGGCTGCTACGTAGTCGAGGACGACTATATCCTCGTCAATCGGTTCCTCACTGAAGACGTAGCGCTCGACATCGATCCACTCGAAGCGCTCGCCACCGCCTACATCGCTCATTCGGTCGAAACGTCGTGCAAATACGTCCCGCGCGAAGGCGAAAAGGGCAAGTTCCACGTCGATCAGATCCGCAAAGCGGGCGCAGAAGGCGTGATCTACGCGACGCCGAGCTTCTGCGACCCCGCCCTGCTCGACCGCCCGATGATCTGCAAGAAGCTCACCGAGGAGGGCATCCCGCACATCTCGTTCAAATACGCCGAGAACTCCGGGCAGATGCAGCCGGTTCGCGAGCAAGCCGGCACGTTCGCCGATTCCATCAAGCTTTGGAGCTGACACATGAGCGAAATCGTCAAGGAACCGTCGATGCTCCTCCAGAAGGAGATGATCGCGCGCAACTACGAGGCCATTACCTCGAAGCATGAGACGGGCCGCAAGGTCTCGTCCACCTTCGTGCCGGGCAATCTCAATGAACTGCTGCTTTGCTTCGACATCGTGAACAATCTACCCGAGATCAACGCGATCCAGAACGGCATGAGAAAGCTGTCGGGCAACTACATCATGGATGCCGAGAAGTCGGGCCATTCCGAAGACGTCTGCACCTATGTGAAGGCGGATATCGGCATGATGGGCGCGGGTAACATCGCACCGAACGGCAAGCCCTTCCCGAAACCGGACGTGCTGCTGCTTTCGTATACGGGCTGCTACACCTTCATGAAGTGGTTTGAGCTTCTACGCGAGGAATACAAGTGCCCCACGCTGATGCTGCATGTGCCGTATGAGGGCGACGGGCATTCGACAAAGAACATGCGCGACTACATCGTCAAGCAGCTGAAGGAAGTCATCATTCCGGGGCTTGAGCAGGTGTCGGGCATCAAGTTCGATATCGACCGACTGCGTGAAGCACTGCGTAACTCGGCGAAGGCCGAAGACAACCTCGTCTGGGTGCTCGAATCCGGCAAGCACAAGCCATCGCCCATCGACGCCTACTTCGGCGGTGTCTACTATATCGGGCCGATCTTCACCGCCTTTCGCGGCACTCCCGATGCCATCGCCTATTACGACGCGCTGCGCACGGAAGTGCAGGCCCGCATCGATACGCGTCAGGGGCCGATCACGCCCGACGGATCGAACTTCAACGATCAGCGCTATCGGCTCGTGGTCGAAGGCCCGCCGAACTGGACCCACTTCCGCGAATTCTGGAAGATGTTCTCGGACGAAGGCGCGGTGGTCGTTGCATCGAGCTACACCAAGGTCGGCGGGATGTACGACCTGGGCTTCCGCCACGACGCGGATAACCCACTCGAAACACTCGCGGATTACTGCCTCGGCTGTTACACGAACCGCAATCTCCCGACGCGCGTCGACATCCTCGCGAAGTATATCGAGGAATACGAGGCGGATGGACTGCTCATCAACTCGATCAAGAGCTGCAACAGTTTCTCCGCCGGTCAGCTCATGATGATGAACGAGGTCGAGCGGCGTACCGGCAAACCCGGCGCGTTCATCGAAACCGATCTGGTCGATCCGCGCTATTTCTCGGCGGCGAACGTGAAGAACCGTCTGGAAAGCTACTTCCAGATGATCGAACAGAAGCGTCTCGGCACGGCCAAGGCAGCGTAAGGAAGGACACCATCATGCGTTGCTTCATCGGCATCGACCTCGGTTCCACCACGACGAAAGCCGTGGTGATGGACGAGAACCAGAATGTGCTCGGGCGCGGCATCACCAACTCGCGCTCCAATTACGACACCGCCGCTGCGGTCTCGAAGCAGGAGGCGCTCGTCGATACACGGCTGACGCTGTTCCGCCGCGCTCTCGAAGCCGTACCCGGAACGGCGGACACCGCAGAAGCAGTCCTCGCCGGGCTTGAGCGGAATTTCCGCCACATCCAGTTCGTTGAACAGCTCGAAGATCTGGAGCGCACTTGCATCGGCAATGTGAAGGGTCCGCGCTTCGCCGGGCGCGAAAAGCCCGTCATTGAAGCGCTGGCGGAGACGTTTCGGCGGCTTCGCGAGCACTCCGCGACGCAGTTCGCGCCGGGCTTCCGCCGCAAGTCCGACTTTTTCCGCGACCTGGCGGGCGGCGATTTCATGCACAACGGCGAGGCGGTCTGCCGCGAGGCCGGGCTCGCCTTCGACCTCATTCTCAACATCTACGACAAGTCGATCATCGAGGTCGAGAACCGCCCACCCGCGGGCGACATCGAAGGCAAGTTCGTCCGCGCGCTGGAAATGGGATCGCTCGATCAGTCGCTGATCGCCGCGCCGGTGAAGGCCGCCCTCTCCATCCCGCTCGAAGAAACCTACGTCGTCGGCACGGGCTACGGCCGCGTGCGCCTTCCCTTCCCGAAGGAGCACATCCGCTCGGAAATCCTGTGCCACGGTCTCGGCGCGCACATCATGTATCCGCGAACCCGCACCGTGCTCGACATCGGCGGACAGGACACGAAGGGCATCCAGGTCGATCCGGCGGGCATCGTCGAGAACTTCCAGATGAACGACCGCTGCGCGGCGGGCTGCGGACGCTACCTCGGCTATATCGCGGACGAGATGAACATGGGCCTTCAGGAACTCGGGCCGCTCGCCATGCAGTCGACGAAGCAGGTGCGCATCAATTCCACCTGTACCGTGTTCGCGGGCGCCGAGCTTCGCGACCGCCTCGCGCTCGGCGAGAAGCGCGAGGACATCCTCGCGGGGCTGCACCGGGCGATCATCCTGCGCGCCATGTCGATCCTGTCACGGGCCGGCGGCGTGAAGGACCAGTTCACCTTCACCGGCGGCGTCGCGAAGAATGAGGCTGCGGTGCGCGAACTGCGGAAGCTCATCAAGGAAAACTACGGCGACGTGCAGATCAACATCAATCCGGACTCCATCTACACCGGGGCGCTTGGCGGCGCGGCCTTTGCCGTGCGCGCGGTCCTGAACTGAGCCTGCCGAAAGGACGAGATCATGAGTGCTATCATTACAGCGGGCGTGGACATTGGTTCGGGCTGCGTCAAGACGGTGCTGTTCGAGATTGATGGTGAAAGGACGCGTTGGCTCGGCAAGGAGTACGCGCGGATCAGGAGCCGCGATCCCTTCGCGCTGGCTGCCGAGACTTACGACGCAATGCTCGCGAAGGCTGGCGTTTCCGCGGGCGACGTGGCGTATGTCGCCTCGACCGGCGACGCGGAAAACTTGCGCTTCGCGACGGGGCATTTCTACTCGATGACGACGCACGGGCGCGGCGCCGTGTACCTCAACCCGGAAGCCCGCTCGGTGCTCGACATCGGCGCTCTCAACGGCCGCGCGATCCGCATCGACGGCGGCGGAAAGGTGCTGAACTACAAGATGACGAGCCAGTGCGCGTCGGGCTCAGGTCAGTTTCTGGAGAACATCGCGCGCTATCTCGGCATCGCGCATGACGAGATCGGCATGCTGTCTCAGCAGGCCGACAACCCCGAGCGCGTATCCTCGATCTGCGCTGTGCTCGCGGAAACCGACGTCATCAACATGGTGTCGCGCGGAGTTTCAGCGGCGAATATCCTCAAGGGCATTCATGTGTCGATGGCGGTGAGGCTCGCCAAGCTGTTGAAATCCATCGGCGCGACGGATGGCGTGGTGCAGATGACGGGCGGTCTCGCGCTCGACACGGGGCTCGTTGCGGCGCTGAACGAGGCGCTCGTCAAGGAGAAGGTCGCGCTCGTGGCCGAAAGCCACCCGGACTCGATCTATGCCGGGGCCGTCGGCGGCGCTCTCTGGGGGGCCTTCCGGCATCAGAAGCTGTCACGCCTCGAAGCGGTCGCGGCCTGATCGCTCATGGCACGAAAGGAAAACGAGGCGTTCGTGGGGCGCACCGCCATCGTGACGGGCGGATCGCGCGGCATCGGACGCGCCATTGCCGAAGGGTTGAAGGCGGGCGGCGCACGTGTCGTCGTCTTCGACCGCACCGACGGCGAACTGACGGGCATGGAGTTCCGCGCCGTCGACATCGCGAACAGTGCGGCGGTTGCGGCGGCGGTCGGCTCGCTCGATCGCCCTGCGGACCTCCTCGTCAACAATGCGGGTATCACGCGCGACCGCTCGCTGATGAAGATGAGCGACGAGGAATGGCAAGGCGTGCTGCACGTGAACCTGACGGGCGCATTCATGATGCTCCGTGCGGTTGCTCCGGCGATGTGCGCGCAAGGGTTCGGGCGCATCGTGAACGTCGTTTCGATCAATGGCCTGCGGGGAAAATTCGGGCAGGCCAACTATGCCGCCTCCAAGGCGGGCCTCGTCGGCCTGACGAAAACCGCAGCACGCGAGCTTGGGCCGAAGGGCGTGACCGTGAACGCCGTCGCGCCCGGCATGGTGCTGACCGAAATGACGCTTGCCCTCGCCGAAGACATCCGTCGCAAGGCGCTCGACGAAAGCGCGCTGAAAAAGCTGCCCGGCGTTTGCGACATCGCGGATGCGGTGCTGTTTCTCCTGTCCGACCGCGCCAGCTTCATCACCGGGCAGGTGCTGAAGGTCGATGCAGGTCAGTATATCTGAGCGCAGAGCGTCGTGCCGCGTCCGATTTGCGGCGCGACGCTGTAAATTTCATCTTCACGCCAGCTGATCTATTGCCCCGCCGCCTTGCGAATGACGGTTTCGATGGACGCCCCCTTGCTGCGACGGGCGATCTTCAACATCGTGTCGATGGTGATCGAGGACAGCGTCGCGCGGGCCGTATCCTCGATCTCGTTCATCACGAGACGCAACGCCTGTCCCTCGCTCGTGTCGTCGCCCGCCTCGAAGCCGCCGGTCGTCGGGCCAATGGGCTCGAAAATGGCGATGATATCGAACAAGGTCAGCCGCTTAGGATTGCCGACAAAGCGATAGCCACCGCCGACGCCGCGCGAGGCATCGACGATCCCCTCACGGCCGAGCGTGCGCAAAACCTTCGCCAAGTGGTTGGGCGAGATGGCGTATTTCTCCGCGATGTCGACCGCCGACATTTGGCGATGAGGCTGCGCGGCGAGTTCCAGAACCGAAAAAATGGCGTGCCGTGTCGCGACCTGAAGCCTCATTCGTCGAGATCCTTCTCAAGTTCCACAAACGGCCCTGCCATCATTCCCTGCGCGCGGAAGAACGACATGACGAGCTGCGCGTCGCGAGCCACCATGGTGCGAACCTTTGTTATGCCGGCGCGGCGAAAGGCGTCGCAGATTGCCTGGAAAAGGTCGGCGCCCATGCCCGACAGCCGGGTATTCGGATCGACCGCGATTGCGAAGACCCAGCCGCACGGCGGCGAGCCGAATTCCCAGGCGCGGATTTCGCCGGCGATGAAACCGAGCAGGACATCGTCCTTGACGGCGACGAGAAGGAAATGCTGCTTCCGCCGCGACTGGCAATCCTTGAAAAGCGCTTCCCAATAGGCCGGTTTCGGCGTCGTCGTAACGGCAGCATCGAGGCGAATGATCGGCTCGATATCGGCCGCGCAGGCCGGGCGAATAGTGAAATGCTGTTCTTCCGCCATCGCTCCGCTCCCTCGCAACCCTGGCCGTTTCGGACAACGTGTCATTATCGTACCGATTTGCGCTTGAATCGCAGACTTGACAAGAAGTTGATAATAGCTTTACCTAAAACGGTAAAACAGTACCGGTTTACCTTATGCGCCCAAGCGGGACGAGCCGGTCAGAAAAAAAATGCCGGGATGAAAGCGCAAACGCGCCAGAGGAAGAGGTGGGAGATGGGACTGTCGGTCGTGGCTGGGGAGGAGATCGCGTTTCCGCCGGTTTTCAATGTCGCGTCGGAGTTCATCGACCGGCACCTTCGCGATGGGCGTGCGGCTAAAGTCGCCGTGCGGACGCGGAAGGGAGACACCACCTACCGCGAGCTTTTCGAAGGCGTGAACCAGACCGCGAACTTTCTCGATGCGGCTCATATCGGCCGTGGCGAACGTGTCCTCATGATCGTGAAGGACAGCGTCGAGTTCTTCTTCGTGTTCTGGGGGGCGATCAAGGCTGGTGTTGTGCCTGTGCCGGTCAACACGCTTCTGCGCGCG
>NZ_JFZJ01000115.1 GCF_000636015.1 Rhodomicrobium udaipurense JA643 | reverse complement strand
CGAACATGGGGCCGATATGCCCGACCAGATGCCAGCTTTCACAAGGGCGTCAGCGTCCGTCGAGCCCGTCTTGCAAGCGCAGGGCTAAATCCCGAACATCGTTGCAGAGAGAAACGAACATGACCGAAGCGGCATCCGCAATCCCGAGAAAAAAATCCGTAGACGGATCGTCAAGCGACGGCGCGTCGCAGCAGTTCATCAGCTTTTCCATCGGCGGCGAGGAATACGCCATCGACATTACCGCTGTCCGCGAAATCCGCGGATGGAGCGGCACGACCTCGCTACCCAATCAGCCAGACTACGTTCTCGGTGTGATGAACCTCAGGGGAACGATCATCCCCGTCTACGATCTGAAATTGCGTTTCGGCACCGGTGCGACGGAAGCGGCCAAGTCCAAAATCGTCATCATCGTGGCGATCCGCGACCGGACGGTTGGCCTCCTCGTGGACGCCGTATCCGACATTCTGACGATCGAGACTTCGGAAATACGCCCCGTTCCTGAAATGGATCGCGGCGTCGTGGCGGAGTTCCTTTCCGGCATCGTGTCCGTAGACGGAACGATGGTGGTCGTCCTCTCGCTCGAACACCTCTTCCAGCGAGACTACGCCGACGCGTCTCCCGAAATCGAAGAAGCCTCAATTCAGTAATGCAACGCTTCCCGCGATAAAAGCAGTCAAAAAATCATCGGAAAAAGGTTCCATCATGTTCAATATCGGTACCAAAGCGAAAAAAGTCGCCGGAAGCCTGTTCGGGAAAGACAAGAAACTCGCGGAAGAGCATGCGTTGCTAAGTCAGGTGCGGCGTCTCGCGGATGTCGCCTCCAATCCGCTGATGATCATCGATCGCGACTTCAAGATCATCTATGTCAACGACGCGTCGAAGGCTCTTGTCAGGAAGGTGCGGGATCGCTTGCCGGCGCGCGCCCAGAATCTGGATCCCGATAACATGACGGGGGTCTGCGCGGACATCTTTCACAAGGAACCGTCGCACATCCGCCGGCTGCTCGACGATCCGTGGCGGCTGCCTCACAAGGCCGACGTCAAGGCCGGCGGGCATACCTTCGAGCTTTGCATAAACGCTATCCACGGAGCCGATGGCGCTTATGTCGGAAATGTTTTCGAATGGGCCGATGTGACGGAGATCCGCGACATCATATCGCGCGCGAAGGCCGAGGAGGAAGCCAGTCAACGGCTCCGGGCGATCATTGAGTTTACGCTCGATGGTCACGTCATCACGGCGAACCCCAACTACCTGAATATCATGGGCTTTACGCTGAACGAGATCGTGGGACAGCATCACAGCATGCTCGTGGACCCCGAGATTCGCGGCTCCGAAGCCTATCGGAGCTTTGTGCAGAAATTCGAGCGGGCGGAGTTCTTTCGCGGTGAAGGCAAGCGCATCGCCAAGGGCGGCCGGGAGGTCTGGATCGCGGCGAGCTACAACCCCGTTTTCGACCACAACGGGAAGCCAGTGAAGATCGTCGCTCATGTGACGGACATCACCGAGCAGAAAAAGGCAAATCTCAACTACGAAGCGCAGCTTGCCGCCATCAACAAGAATCAGGTGGTCATCGAGTTCAGTCTCGACGGCAAGGTTCTGCACGCCAACGAGAATTTCATGATGGCGACCGGTTACACGCTGGAGGAAATCCGAGGCCGCGACCACGATATATTCCTCGATCAGGACTTGCGGGGATCGAACGAGGTTCGTGCCATATGGGATCGCCTTCGTAGCGGCGAAGCCTACAGCGGGCAGTTCCGCCGCATCGGCAAGAACGGGCGCGTTTTCTGGCTTCAGGCCAGCTACAACCCGGTCCTGGACTTCAATGGCAAACCCATGAAGATCGTTGAATTTGCCACGGATATCACCCAGCAGAAAATAACCGAGGCTCAACTCGTCAAAACCGTGGCCGATATCCGCAGCGTCATCCAGGCCGCGAAGGAATCGGACTTGACCCGCCGCGTTCCGATCGACGGGAAAAACGGGGATCTGCATGAGTTGTCTCTCGGAATCAACGGCTTTCTTGATGAGATGTCGGCCATCATCGGCTCGATCCTGAATGCCTCGTCGACCATCGCCGCCGCCACCGCCGAAATCGCGACCGGCACGAACGACCTTTCGCAGCGGACGGAACAGCAGGCGTCGAGCCTGGAAGAAACGGCCGCTTCGATGGAAGAAATGGCGTCGACCATCAGGAACAACGCCGACAATGCCGGCCGGGCGAACCAGTTCAGCGTCAATGCGCGCACGCTTGCGAGCGATGGCGGTTCCGTGGTGGCGAAGGCAGTCACCGCCATGTCGGCCATCGAGCACTCGTCGAACAAGATCTCCGACATCATCAGCGTCATCGACGAGATTGCCTTCCAGACCAATCTCCTCGCCCTGAACGCCGCCGTTGAGGCCGCGCGCGCGGGGGATGCGGGCAAGGGCTTTGCCGTTGTGGCGTCGGAGGTCCGCTCGCTGGCGCAGCGCAGCTCGGTCGCCGCGAAGGACATCAAGGCGCTTATCGTCGAGAGCGGACGTCAGGTGAAGGATGGCGTGAAGCTCGTCGCGGATACCGGCACGGCGCTTCAGGAGATCGTTGCCTCGATCAACGGCGCGGCCGATATCGTCTCCGAAATCGCTGCTGCGACCAAAGAGCAGTCAACTGGGGTCTCCGAGATCAACAAGGCCGTGGCGCAGATGGATCAGATGACGCAGCAGAACGCCGCGCTTGTGGAGGAAGCAGCCGCGTCGAGCCGCACTCTCCAGAGCGAGGCGGAGGCCATGTTCGAGCGGCTTTCGGCGTTCCGGCTTGAAAACGAAGCGGGAGCGCCCGCCGCAACAAGATCGGTCGCTCCGAAGACGGTTCAGCAGAAGCGGTCTCCCCGGGCGGGTGAACCGAGGCTGAACGGGGCCCATCGCGCAAATGGAGAAAGCGCCCAGTACTGTGGCACGCGCTCGAAAGCCGCCAACGAAGAAAATGACTGGCACGAGTTCTGATCGCCGATGCCGCGCGGAGCCTGAAATCCGCGCGCCCACCTGAAGTGTCGGGGTTCGCCCCGGCGCTCCTTCCAGACAGTATCCAGCCACGTGAAGCGGCATCAGCCTCTAACACAGATAGTGCCATGCGAGTAAAAGCCGAGCCAATGGAGCGGGAAATGATGAGTTCCGCCTCCGCCACGGAGTTTCCGTTCACGGCCGCCGATTTCCAGACTATCGTCGGCATCGTTTACGAGCGAAGCGGCATTGTCCTTAACGCGCACAAGCGCGACATGACCTATTCGCGGCTTTCGCGGCGGCTTCGCGTGCTGGGTCTCCGCTCCTTCCGGGACTATTGCGCGCTGCTGAAAGGCAGGGAAGGGGACCGTGAGGTCGGCTTTCTGATCGACGCCATCACGACGAACCTCACAAAATTCTTCCGCGAAGCGCATCATTTCGATTTCTTGAGGGAGCAGATCCTCACGCCGGCCGCGCAGCGCAGAAACGGAGAGCGCGCGCACATCCGCCTGTGGTCGGCTGGCTGCTCCTCCGGCGAGGAGCCTTATTCCATCGCAATGGTCGCCGCCGCGCTTCAACGGGAGATGATGGCCGACTGGGATCTGCGCGTACTTGCCACCGACCTCGACACGAACGTACTGAAGAGGGCCAAGGCGGGCGTCTATTCGCGGGCGAGCCTCGAAAGCGTCCCGCCGACGATGCGTGAGACGTTCTTCGACCGGCGTCCCGAAGACCGCAGCTCATCTCAGGTCCGACGCAATATTCAGGATCTCGTGTCCATCAGGCAACTCAATCTGCTGAGCACCTGGCCGTTCCACGGAAAGTTCGACGCGATCTTCTGCCGCAACGTGATGATCTACTTCGATGCCGAGACCAAGACCGCACTGATCGAACGGTTTCATGCGCAGCTCAAGGAGGGCGGCTGGCTTTTCGTCGGCCACTCCGAGTCGCTGCTCGATCATCAGACGCGCTTCAAACTCTGCGGACGTACCGTCTATCGAAAGATCGGACAATGACAGCACTCAGGCGCGCCGTTCACTATCCGCGATCGCGGGTCTACGTCCACCGGCTCGGCACCCATGCGGTGCGCATCCTGCCGGGCGAGACCTACATCGCGGCGGACAAGGATGAATCCATCGTCACCGTGCTTGGCTCCTGCGTCTCCGCCTGCGTCCGGGACGTGAAGGCGGGCATTGGCGGCATGAACCACTTCATGCTCCCCGAAAGCGAGACAGGGCAATGGGGCGACATGCTGAGCGAGGCCAATCGCTACGGGAACTTCGCGATGGAGGAACTGATCAACAAGATCCTCAAGGCGGGAGGGCACCGCTCGCGACTCGAGGTCAAGCTGTTCGGAGGGGCGAATTTCTTCGGCGGCGCGACGTTGATCGGCGACAAGAACGCGAGTTTCGCGCGGCGCTACGTGAAGGATGAAGCGCTGCATGTGGCAGCAAGCGACCTCGGCGGCGTTCTCGGGCGCTGGATTTGCTACACCCCATACACAGGCAAGGTTGCAAGGTTATTCTTGCGCGGCACGCAGAAGGCGCAGGTCGCCGAGGAGGAACGTCGTTTTGGCGTGACCCTCGAAGGTCAGCACGTCGGCGGCGATGTGCAATTGTTTGACTGAGATCGAATTCATGGCCGAGCGCAAACCCATACGTGTCCTCGTTGTCGATGACTCCGCCCTTATGCGGCGGCTCATCACGAGCATTCTTTCGTCCGATCCCGAAATCGAGGTCGTCGGCGCGGTGAACGATCCCTTCGCCGCGCGGGAAAAGATCAAGGAACTAAATCCCGATGTAATAACCCTCGATGTGGAGATGCCGCGCATGGACGGCATCGCTTTCCTTGAGAAGATCATGTCGCTGCGCCCGATGCCCGTGGTGATGTTCTCGTCGCTCACGCGTGAAGGGGCGGACGTGACGCTTCGGGCGCTCGAACTGGGGGCGGTCGATTTTCTGACCAAGCCTGACGGCGCGCTTCAGATAGGGCTCGCGGAAAGGCAGGCCGAAATCATCGCCAAGGTCAAGGCGGCGGCGAGATCGCGCGTGCGGCAGATGCCGTTGCCCTCGAAGCCCGCCGTCCGATGCGGCCCTTATCCACCCGAGAGGATCATCGCCATCGGTGCATCGACCGGCGGCGTGGAAGCGATCAACCATATCCTGCGGGCGATGCCAGCGGACAGCCCGGGCATCGTCATTACGCTGCACATGCCGCCAAAGTTCACGGCAAGCTTCGCGCGCCGCCTCGACGACGTTTGCGCCGTGAAGGTGAAGGAGGCCGAGACCGGCGACGTGGTTTTGCCCGGCCATGCCTATATCGCGCCGGGTCACGCGCATCTGCGCATCAAGAGATCCGCGACGCACTACGTCTGCATCGTCGACGGCGATGACCGCGTGAACGGACACTGTCCCTCGGTCGACACCCTGTTTTTCTCGGTCGCCGAGAAGGCAGGGCCCGAGGCCATCGGCGTCATCCTCACGGGAATGGGCCGGGATGGCGCGGACGGACTGCTCGCCATGCGCAAAATCGGCGCCCGCACGCTCGGGCAAGATGAGGCGAGTTGCGTGGTCTACGGCATGCCAAAAGTAGCTTTCCAGCGCGGTGCGGTCGAGGCCGAAATCGCGCTCTCCGATATGGCGGGGCAGATCATGGCGCTCCTGAGCGGCGAAGGCCGTCGAAAGCGAGCCGCCGCCGCTCAGCCTCATGGGATTTCCTCGAACAGCAGAGACGCGAAATGACTCTCCCCACCGCGCATGCCATCAGCCCCGCTACACTTGTTTCGCTCGAAGCTGATGGCGCCGATTATGAAGACGGGTTCCTTCGAAAGGCGCTCGACTCCGTCGCCGTGCAGGAGGTGTCGCTGAAGGCGCTCGTCAGTGAACTGTCCGATACCTCGCGGGACATCGAAACGACCGTGCAAACTCTCGTCGGTCGCTTTCAGGACATTGCTTCGACGGCGCGCGGGCAGATCCAGTCCGTTCAGGAACTGCTGGATGCCGAAAGCTCCATCGAACTGAACGGC
This sequence comes from Rhodomicrobium udaipurense JA643, assembly GCF_000636015.1. GTDB lineage: Bacteria > Pseudomonadota > Alphaproteobacteria > Rhizobiales > Rhodomicrobiaceae > Rhodomicrobium > Rhodomicrobium udaipurense. Next base: position 4,330 of record NZ_JFZJ01000115.1, on the reverse strand, counting down.
GCAACCGTCGCCCTGCCGGAACTCGCGACGAACATCGCTTCGATCTTCAATCAGCTCTTCGACAAGATCATTCGCTTGTCATCGGGGGCAACGGCGCTCGTGTCGGCGCTCGACGATGTGCAGCAAAAAGTGCAGTCGATGCAGAAGTCGCTGGCGCAGATCGAGAAAATCAACAAGCGGACGAACCTGCTTTCACTCAACGCCAAGATCGAGGCGGCGCGCGCGGGCAGCGCCGGGCGGGGGTTTGTGGTGGTCGCGACGGAGATTGGCGACCTCGCGCGCAGCGTCAACACGCTGTCGGACACCATCAAGCGCCAGATGTCCGAGGTGGCGGAAGGCGTTCAGCGCGGCGATCTGCTGCTCAAGGAAATTTCTTCCATCGACATGTCGCACGAGAAGGAAAAAGCCCAGGAACGCATCCGCGCCATGGTCGACAGGCTGCTCGATCAGAACGCCGCGATTTCGAGCAATCTGTCCACAACCGGAGTTTCGTCGCGCCATATCGAGGAGGCGGTGGCCTGCGCGGTGAGGGAACTGCAATTCCAGGACCGCGTCACGCAGCATATCCAGAATATCTGCGGCGCGCTTGCGCTTCTCGCCGTGAAGAACGCCGACCTCGTAAAGGAAGGCTTTGCTGAAACGCGCGTTTCCGCCGCTCCACCGCACGCCACGGCACTACTCGAAGAGGTCGCCCGGACATTCTGCCTGAGTGGAATGCGCGAGCGTTTCGCGGACGCGACCGGCCTCCCTATCGACCGCAGCAAACCGGAACCATCTGCGGAGGCCTTTGGCGACGGCCAGGTTCAGCTCTTTTAGGAGGCTTGCATCATGACTTCTACGCTTACGACGTTTCTTTCGATCACAAACAACTACAGCAAGTGGACCGAGATGACCGCGGCGGAACCTTCCGTTGCAAGCAAGACCGCATATTACAAAGCCAATATCGGCAATATCACGTCCCCCGAGGAACTCGTTGCCGATTATAAGCTGTTCTCCTACGCGCTGACAGCATATGGCCTCGGAGATCAGGTTTACGCAAAGGCGCTGTACGAGAAGGTGCTATCCGAAGGAGCCGATAGCAAGAGTCTTGCCGCCAAACTGGGCAACTTGGGCACTATGGAACTCGCGAAAACATTCAACTTCGAGGAAAATGGTACCTCGACGACGACATCCGACGCGGTTCAGAACGATGTCGTAGATCTGTATCTTGCCCAAACTTTGGAAGAAAAGCAGGGCGAGGCGAACGAAGGCGCACAGATGGCGCTTTATTTCTACCGAAACGCGTCGAAGATCGACAGTGTGTACGATATCCTCGCCGACAAGACGCTTCTGAAGACCGTCTATACAGCGCTCGGCCTCTCCGAATACACAGCGGCGATGGATATCGACAAGCAGGCATCGCTTCTCTCCAAGGCGCTGGATCTCAGCGACTTCCAGGATCCACAGAAGCTGACGAGCTTTATCGCCAAATTTTCCACGTTATACGATTCGGAGAACAACAACACCGCCAGCGACTATGTCAGCGCGCTGTTCGGGACGTCATCCAGCAACGGCGTGGTGTCGTTCAGCGTCGACCTTCTTTCCCGCGTACAGGGTCTCTCGCTCGGCGGAGTTTGGCGCTAGCAACGCGGGGTCAGCCCGGCGCAAGCGACTCAGCCATGATGCAACCTGAAGAGGATTGAGATTGTGAACATCGCTCTTGGACTATTCGTCACCTTGGGTTGCATGCTCGCCGGCTATGTCTGGATGGGCGGCCATGTCGCCGTCATCTGGCAGCCTGCCGAGTATCTGATCATCTGCGGTGCAGCCATTGGAACCTTCATCGTCGCGAATCCGATGAAGGTCATCAAGGACACAGGCAAAGGCATCGTCGATGCGCTCAAAAATTCGGAACCCAAGGAATCAGACTACCTCGCTGTTCTCGGTTTTCTCTACGCGTTGATGCGGGAATTCAAGAACAAACCCAAGAGCGAGGTCGAGAAACATATCGACGATCCATCTAAATCATCGATTTTTGCCAAGTACCCCGAAGTGCTTGCAAGGCCGGATCTGACGCAATTCATTTGCGACTATGCCCGGCTGCACATCATGGGGAACGCGCGGCCAGCAGAAATCGAGGCGCTGATGGACGAGGAAATCCAGACCATTCGACACGACGGCTTGAAGCCCTATCACGCGCTCCATGCCGTCTCGGAGGCTTTCCCGGCGCTTGGTATTGTCGCTGCGGTTCTGGGTGTCATCAAGGCCATGGCGGCGCTCGACAAGCCGCCGGAAGTACTGGGTGAACTCATCGCTTCCGCGATGGTTGGCACTTTCGCCGGTATCTTCCTGTCCTATGCGGTCGTCGCCCCAATCGCGACAAAGCTCAAGACGGTGCGGGAAAAGCAGCTCCATCTTTATATGCTCGTAAAGCAGACATTCCTCGCCTTCATGAATGGCGCGATGGCCTCCGTCGCGGTGGAACACGGGCGGAAAATGATCTCGGCCCATGAGCGCCCCACCATCAATCGCGTCGAGGAGAGCCTGACAGGGACGCCTGAGGCAAAGGCGGCCTGAAGTCGCCCGCCTCGCACTTAACCGAATGACACGGGATACCGATGATGCAGGAAATTATCTCAGATGAAGTTCTCTCAGTTGGTGGCGATGTCGCTGAAGAAGTTAGCAAAGCGGCAGCGAGCCTGATAGGGCTTGGCAAGGGCAGTGATCCGGGCAGTCTCGAAAGGGTGTTGCGCATCCCGCTCTCCCTTAAGGTTTTGCTGGGCTCCGCATCCATGCCGATCTACCAGGTGACCAAACTGGGCAGGGGGGCGGTCATTCCTCTTGACCGCAAGGTAGGCGATCCCGTCGACGTGATGATCAACGGCAGAATCATAGCAAAGGGTGAGATCGTGGTGCTCGACGAGGAAGGCTCCCGCTTCGGCGTTACGCTCACCGAGATGATCGACAACACGAAGCTATAACGCTGCAGCCGTTTTCACTCTTGATGGACCTAAAAGCGCGGTCCAGTCTCGCAAAACCGGTGTGCGCGGTGAACGGCCGTGCCGTGGTCGGAGGCCAGGCTCTTGGCAGATAGCTCCGAAACCGACAACAAAACCGAGGCGCCGAGCGAAAAGCGCCTCCGCGACAGCCTCGACAAAGACGGCGGGCCGTCGTCCCGTGAGGTGAACTCCGCCGCGGCACTGTTCGCGCTCGTGCTCTTCCTGATGACGATGGCACCGGCGGATTTCGGCGAGGCCGTCAAAAATCTTTCCGTCTTCATTGAGGATCCGTCCGGGTTCAGCCTCGAAAACGGCGCGGACGCTTTCTTCATTCTCCAACTGGCGGGCCTGACGATCTTCAAGTTTGCGCTGCCGCTTGTTCTCATGTTGCTGGCGGCCACATTGCTGGCGTCCTTCGCTCAGAACCCGCCGACGCTGATATTCGACAAGATCATGCCCGATCTCTCAAGGATCTCGCCCCAGGCGGGGCTGAAGCGACTATTCGCCTTCGACGCCGTCGTTGATCTTCTGAAAAGCTTCATCAAATTCGGAATTGTCGCGATTGCGTTCTACGTCTCATTCGAAGGGGGCGCTGCGGCGCTGCTCGTGCTTCAAACGGACGCGGGCAATACAGTCGAACTGGTCAAGCGGCTTGCGTTCAAGGCCATTCTCATCTGCGCCTTTGCCTGCGCCGTGCTGGCCGCAGCTGACGTCTTCTGGACGCGTGTCCGATGGCTGGGCAAACTCAAGATGAGCCGACAGGAAGTCAAGGACGAACACAAGCAGTCCGAGGGCGACCCCATGCTGAGGGCGCGGGCGCGTGCGATCGCGCGCGCTCGCGTGCGGCGAAACATGATTACGAATGTGCCAAATGCGACCGTCGTGATCGCCAACCCCACCCATTATGCCGTCGCGCTGCGCTACGTCCGAGGCCAGGACCGAGCGCCGCAGACGCTGGCCAAAGGCAAGAACAAGCTCGCGCTGAAGATACGAAGCATAGCGGAAGCAAATAATGTCCCGGTCGTGGAGAACAAGGCTCTCGCGAAATCGCTGCATGACGCGGTGCGCGTCGATCAGCCTATTCCGCCGGAATTCTACAAAGCGGTGGCCGAAGTCATCATCTACATCAACAAGAAAGGGGGGTAGAGGGGCAAACGGGTCGCGTCCTTGCGTGGATGATCGCGCGCGCGAACAACGCTTTGAGTCTCTTCGATTGCATCAAAGCCATAACTCTTTGGCGCGCTTGCGAGAGAGGGCACGACGATTCCCGCGCGGTCCGAGAGGCGGCTTCCTTTTTTTAATGCCCCATGCCAACAGCTGGTGATTGCACCTGCGCGCTGGTTCGGTCGCTA
>NZ_JFZJ01000114.1 GCF_000636015.1 Rhodomicrobium udaipurense JA643 | reverse complement strand
CTCGCGTCGGATCGTGCAGAACGCCTCGTCGGGATCGACACGAACCGCGAGATGCTGAAATGCGCGCGCGTGCGCCTCGAAAGCGCGGGCGCCACGAAATGCAGCGTGAGGCAAGGCGATATCTATAATTTGCCCTTCGCCGAAGGCAGCGCGGGCGCGGTTGTCGTGCATCAGGTGTTGCACTTTCTGGCCTGGCCGAAGGCGGCGCTCGCAGAAGCCGTGCGCGTGCTGGAACCGGACGGCCGGCTCGTCGTGGTGGACTTCGCGCCGCATAATCTCGAATTTCTGCGCGAGGAGCACGCCCATGTGCGGCTCGGCTTCGGCGCGGATGAAATAAAGGGCTGGCTCGCGGAATGCGGGCTTGGTCAAACCGCCTATCGCGAACTCAAGGCCAGCGATGCCAGAGAGAAAGCGCTGACGGTGGCAATATGGTCTGGCAAAAAGAAAGGCGCAGCAGCGCAAAAGTGGAGGGCGGCTTCGTGACGGAAGCAGGAACGCAAAGACGGGCGCACGCGCCGATTTCGGTGAGCTTCGAATTTTTCCCACCGAAGACCGACGCGATGGAGGCGTCTCTCTGGCAGGCGATCCGCAAGCTTGAGCCGCTCGCGCCGGAATTCGTATCGGTAACGTACGGCGCGGGCGGCTCCACGCGCGAGCGCACGCATTCGACCGTGTCGCGCATCCTCGCCGAGACGTCGCTGAAACCCGCCGCGCATCTCACATGCGTCGCGGCGACGAAGGACGAAGTGGATGCCGTCGTGCGCGACTACTGGGACGCAGGCGTGCGGCATATCGTGGCGTTGCGCGGCGATCCGCCGGCGGGGGCGGGCACGGCCTATGCGGCTCATCCGGGCGGCTACCAGTCGAGCGCGGACCTCGTCGCGGGGCTGAAGACCATCGGCGATTTCGAGGTGTCGGTTTCGGCCTACCCGGAGAAGCACCCGGAGTCCGGGTCGTTCGATGTCGATCTCGACGTGCTTCAGGCGAAGGTGGACGCGGGCGCCACGCGCGCAATCACGCAATTCTTCTTCGACAACGATCACTACTGGCGCTATCTCGACCGCGTCCGCGCGCGCGGCATCAACATTCCCATCGTGCCCGGACAGATCCCGATCCACAATTTCAAGCAGATCGCGGGCTTCGCGGCGCGTTGCGGGGCCACCATGCCTGCTTCCACTGCCGCCCGCTTCGAGGGGCTTGCGGATGACCCCGAAACCACGCAGCTTGTCGCGGCTGCCGTCGCGGCGGAGCAGGTGCGGGATCTCGTCAAGGGCGGCGTGACGGAGTTCCACTTCTACACGCTGAACCGCGCGCCGCTCGTCAACGCCATCTGCCACACGCTCGGCATCAAGCCGCACGCTCCCGCCGCTTCCGCCGTCAACGCATAAGGCCGTCCCCATGAATCGCACCGACCGCATCGCCGCCCTGAAAGCCGCAGCGAAAGAGCGCATCCTGATCCTCGATGGCGGCATGGGCACGATGATCCAGCGCCACAAGCCGACCGAGGCCGACTATCGCGGCGAGCGCTTCAAGGATTGGCCGAGCGACCTCAAGGGCAACAACGACCTTCTGGTTCTGACGCAGCCCGCCATCATCAAGGGTGTGCACGAGGCCTATTTCGAAGCGGGCGCAGATATCATCGAGACGAACTCGTTCAACGCGCAACGCATCTCGATGGCCGATTACGGCATGGAGGCGCTTTCGGCGGAGATCAACGTCGCTGCGGCTAAGCTCGCGCGCGAGGCGGCGGACGCGTACACCGCGAAAACGCCGGAGAAGCCCCGCTTCGTGGCTGGCTCCATCGGCCCGACCAACCGCACGGCTTCGCTCTCGCCGGACGTAAACAACCCCGGCTTCCGCAACATCTCGTTCGACGAACTCGTGGACGCCTATGGCGAGCAGACGCGCGCACTCATCGAGGGCGGCGTGGATGCCATCCTGATCGAGACCATCTTCGACACGCTGAACGCCAAGGCGGCGGGCTTCGCCGTGAAGAAGGCGTTCGACGAGACGGGCGTCGAATTGCCGCTCATGCTGTCCGGCACCGTCACCGACCTGTCGGGCCGCAACCTCTCGGGCCAGACGCCCGAGGCGTTCTGGTATTCGTTGCGCCATCTGAAACCGTTCTCGGTGGGCATGAATTGCGCGTTCGGCGCGGAGCAGCTTCGCCCGCCCGTCGCGCTCCTGTCGAAGGTGGCCGACACACATATGAGCGTGTACGCGAATGCGGGGCTGCCGAACGAGATGGGCGAATACGACGAAACGCCCGAAGACATGGCGCGCGCGATGGCATCCTGGGCGGCGGACGGGCTTTTGAATATCGTCGGCGGCTGCTGCGGCACAACACCGGATCACATTGCCGCGATTGCCAAGGCCGTTGCGCCATATCCGCCCCGCCCGATTCCCGAGCTTGAGCCGCGCCTTAGGCTTTCCGGCCTCGAATCATTCGTTCAAGGCTGAAACTATACTGTCGATCCGAGAAGAGAAATGCGCAGAAACTATGCATTCTGCTCAGCTTTTCATCGGAAAATTATATACCGGCAGAGTAGCGTGCTGTGATAGTCTCGTTACCGACATTAGCTCGAGTCTTCCCTCCTCACGCATCGGCGATGACGGCTGACGTTCCCCCGGGGGCCTTCCTGCATGGCGACGATCACAGCGCTAAAAAATCCATCCACCGTAGCCCCGCTCGACACCTACAATGCGGGGCAGTTTTATTGCGAACTTCTAGGCTCGCCGGATAATCGCAATCGTCATCTCACCGCGCTGTGGCATCGTCTTCAGCAACTCGAACTTCTTCACCTTCGCGAGCGCGCGGCGGATGCGGAGCGCGAGCTTTTCAATCTCGGCATTACATTCACCGTCTATAGCGACCGCACGGCCATCGACCGCATCCTGCCGTTCGACGTCATCCCGCGCGTGATCACCGCCGAGGACTGGAAGACGCTCGACAGGGGCGTGAAGCAGCGCATTAAGGCGCTGAACCTCTTCCTGTGGGACGTCTATCACGACCGAAAGATCCTCAAGGACGGCCTCGTTCCCGAAGACCTCGTGCTCGGCAATGCGAACTACCGGCCCGAGATGATCGGCTACGATCCGCCCTGCGGCACCTATATCCACATCGGCGGCACGGACGTGATCCGCGATCCGCGCGGCGAGTTCTTCGTGCTTGAGGATAACGGCCGTACGCCGTCCGGCGTTTCCTATGTGGTCGAGAACCGGCATCTGATGCAGCGCGCCTTCCCCGACCTGATGCACGGCTTCGCCATCGAGAGCGTATCGGAATACGGCACGCAGCTCGGCGACAAGCTCATCGAATGCGCCCCCGCGGGCGTGAGCGAGCCGCAGATTGCGCTGCTTTCGCCCGGCGTCTTCAACTCGGCCTATTTCGAGCACGTGTTTCTTGCGCGCGAGATAGGCATTCCGCTGGTCGAGGGCCGCGACCTGTTCGTGGACGACGACAAGGTGTTCATGAAGACCGTGTCCGGGCCGAAGCCGGTGCACGTCATCTATCGCCGCATCAACGACGAGTTCCTAGACCCCGAGGCGTTCCGCCCCGACAGCGCGCTCGGCGTGAAGGGCCTGATGCGCGCCGTTCGCAAGGGTAACGTCACGCTCGCCAACGCGGTCGGCACCGGCGTCGCCGATGACAAGGCCGTTTATGCCTATCTGCCGCGCATCATCAAATACTATCTCGACGAACACCCGGTCCTTCCGAACGTGCAGACCAATATTTGCCGCGAGAAGGACGGCCTCGGCTATACGCTCGACAATCTCGACAAGCTGGTGGTGAAGCCCGTTGGCGAGTCGGGCGGCTATGGCATCTGCGTCGGACCGAAGGCGACGAAGGCCGAGATTGATCTCTGCCGCAACCAGCTCAAGGCCGACCCGTCGAATTATATCAGCCAGCCGATGATCGAGCTTTCCGTGTGCCCGACGCTCACCGATCAGGGCGTTGAGCCGCGCCATGTCGACCTGCGCCCCTTCGCCGTCACGGGCCAGGAAACCTGGGTTCTGCCGGGCGGGCTGACGCGCGTCGCGCTCAAACGCGGGTCCATCATCGTGAATTCGAGCCAGGGCGGCGGCACCAAGGACACATGGGTTCTGAAGGAGGACAACGCGTGAGCAGCCTCCTTTCCCGGCACGCCGAGAGCGTTTTCTGGATGGCGCGATATTTCGAGCGCACAGAAAGCCTCGGCCGCATCATCGAGACGCAAACCTCCTTCCAGCGCGGCCGTGGGGACGACAATGGCTGGGCGTGGATCGTCGCGCTCTATTCCGACGAGGAGGCCTTCGCGAAAGCCTTCCCGGAGGCGAACTCCGAGAACGTTATCCGCTTCTACATGGCGCACACGGAAAATCCGGGTTCGATCCAGTCGTCGATCAAGTCGGCACGTGAAAATGCGCGCGCGCTTCGGCCGATGCTGTCCATCGATATGTGGTATCAGCTCAACGACTTCTGCAATCGCGTGTTCGCCTTCAGCAATGCCGAGCTTGCAGAGGTGCGCCTGTCGCGGACCTGCGATGCGATCAAGCGCGGCTGTTACGCGCAGATCGGCGTTGCGGAGAATACGCTTTATCATGATGAGACGTGGCCGTTCTTCCGGCTCGGCCTCTTCCTCGAACGCGCGGATCAGACAAGCCGCCTTCTCGATGTGCGCTTCGCCCAGCAACAGACGGGCTTGGCGACCGACGAAGGCCATTACGATCACACCTTCTGGTCGATCCTCTTGCGCGCCGCGTCCGCATATCACGCTTACCGGCGCGTCCATCCCCGCCATATCGACCCGCGCGAAGTTGCCCGCTTCCTGATCTTCGATCCGCGTCTGCCGCGATCCATCGCCTATTGCCTCAGCGAGATGCAGGCGATGATAGAATTGCTGCGCCGCAACTTCGGGCTTCGGAATGCCGGACCCGCCGCCGAACGCGTCGAAGCGATGATCGAGGGGCTTCAGACGGCGAGCAACGACGACAATCTTTTGCAGAACCTGCATGCATTCAACGACTGGGTGCAGTCGAGCCTCATTCTCCTGAATGACGAACTCGGCAAGGCGTTCTTCGGTTATGCGAAAGCGACGGAGGCGTCCGTTACGCTGCCCGCGCCTGCCGCGATAAGCCAGACGCAATCGCAGTCACAAACGCAGGTGGCGCGTTAAGCCGCTGGGCGGGTCACGGCAGCGAGATTCGTATTGATGCAGCGAGATGCCAGGGTTTGGTTTGTTCTTTTTCGCCGCCGATCACAAAAAAGCCGGGCATTGCCCGGCTTTTGCTTGCGTCGATGCGCCGTTTACGTGGCGATATACTGGCCGCCGTTCGCGGTGATCGTCGAGCCGGTGATGAAGCCCGCGTCGTCGCTCGCGAGGAAAGCCACGGCCTTCGCGATTTCTTCCGCCTTGCCGAGACGGCCGACCGGGATCTGCGCGATGATGCTCTCGAGCACCTTTTCCGGCACGGCCTGCACCATCTCCGTGTCGATATAACCCGGCGCCACGACGTTCACAGTGATGCCCTTCTTCGCGTTCTCCTGCGCCAGCGCCTTCGTGAAGCCGATCACGCCCGCCTTGGCCGCCGAGTAGTTCGTCTGGCCCATCTGGCCCTTCTGGCCGTTGATGGAGGAAATGTTGATGATGCGCCCGAAATTGCGGTCGCGCATGCCGTTGATGACCGGCTGCACCATGTTGAACATGCTGTCGAGGTCAACGCGGATCACTTCGCGCCATTGTTGGGGCGTCATGCGATGCAGCATCGCATCGCGGGTGATGCCCGCGTTGTTGACGATCACGGCGATGGGGCCAAGTTCCTTCTCGACTTCGGCAAGACCCGCCGCGCAGGCGTCATAGTCGCCCACGTCCCACTTGAAGACGGGGATGTCCGTTTCGGCCTTGAACTTCTGCGCGGCCTCGTCGTTGCCGCCGTAATTCGCCGCCACGCGGTAGCCGCGATGCTTCAACTCCAACGAAATCGCCTGACCGATACCGCGCGTGCCGCCCGTAACGATTGCTACCTTGCTCACATTCCCTCCGTAACAATAAAGTGTGTTGCTTTCAGCCTAGCTTCTTCGCGGGCAGATTGTAACCGAGACGAAAGTTACCCACGCGGCCAGTCCGTGGGTGTCCGTTGTGAAAAAGGCCGCAGAAAATCGTCAATGCTTTTCTTGCGACCTTAGATTTGCACAGCCGCCTTGCGTCGACTTTGCGTCGCTGCGCCCCGCTTCGGGACATATCTTCTGAGATTGTCGCGGCTGCACGCTAACGCCAACGAACCAATCTTTCGGTAAGCTGAGGGGCGCTTCTCGGTGGCTCGTCGATACTCCGCGCTTGATGAGTTTTTCGCGGCCACCGGCACTTAGCGACACGCGTGTTTCGCGTGGGTCTCACCCACGCGCTTTTTCCCGCTGGCGTGGGCGCGTTAGTCGCGCTTCACGCACATTCCGCGTCGGCGTGTCGCGCTAGTCGCGCTCCACGCACATGGCAATCCCCATGCCGCCACCGATGCAGAGCGTGGCGAGGCCCTTCTTCGCGTCGCGGCGCTTCAGCTCGTAAAGGAGCGTCGTGAGAATGCGCGCGCCCGATGCGCCGATGGGGTGACCGATGGCAATAGCGCCGCCATTGACGTTCACCTTCTCGATGTCCCAGCCGAGGCCCTTATTCACGGCGGCGGCCTGCGCGGCGAACGCCTCATTCGCTTCGATAAGGTCGAGGTCGTCCTTGGACCAGCCAGCCTTTTCCAGCGCGCGCTTCGACGCGGGGATTGGGCCGGTGCCCATGATCGACGGATCGACGCCCGCCGTCGCGAACGACACGATGCGCGCCAGCGGCTCAAGGCCGCGCTTCTCCGCGTCGGAGCGCTTCATCACCACGAGCGCGGCCGCGCCATCGTTGATGCCGCTCGCGTTGCCGGCGGTCACGGTGCCTTCCTTCGGATTGAAGGCGGGGCGAAGCTTCGCGAGGTCTTCCACGGTAGCGTTCTCGCGGATGAATTCATCTGCGGCGAACACGACCTCACCCTTGCGTGTCTTGATCGTGACGGGGATGATCTCGTCGTTGAAGCGACCGTCTTTCTTGGCTGCGGCGGCCTTGTGCTGCGAACCAAGCGCAAGCGCGTCTTGATCCTCGCGCGTGATCTGCCATTGCCGCGCCACGTTCTCGGCGGTGATGCCCATGTGATAGCCGTTGAAGGCGTCCCAAAGCCCGTCCTTGATCATGGTGTCGATCATTTCGAGGTTGCCCATGCGCTGGCCGTTGCGCAGATAGGCGACGTGGGGCGAAAGGCTCATGTTTTCCTGACCGCCCGCGACGACGATATCGCTGTCGCCGTTGCGGATCGCCTGCGCGGCCATCGCGACCGTGCGAAGGCCCGAGCCGCAGACGAAGTTGACGGACATGGCGGTGGTTTCGATCGGCAGGGACGCCGCAATCGACGCCTGGCGCGCCGGGTTTTGACCTTGGCCAGCCGTCAGCGTCGCAAGGCTTCCATTGAATGAGCCGACCGGAGTGCGCGCTGCGCTTGCGATGACGATGTCGTCGTCGTGCCTTGCCATTGTTGTCTTCCTTTCGAGCCTCATGTTTTGGCGCGAAGCTTAACAACATTAACCCTGCGCCGGTATGACCAAATAGGCGGAATTGCGCAGCGGGCCGCGACGCGAAATGCTGTCTGTCGGCAATGCAAGAGAAATCTCGCGGGTGCGAAAAAAATCGCGCAAAGCTGAAACTTGCACTATGATGTTATCATTATAATCCAACGGGCAAAAATTAATGACCGAACCTGCGGAAAAGCTGTCTCGGGGAAGCGGATATGGAGACGGTGCAAAAACCGTTCCCTTGAGCGCCGCGGGCAAGAAAGTGCCCGAATTGGACAAGTCCAAGCCCGTCATCATCAAGAAATATGCGAACCGGCGTCTCTACAACACCGAGACGAGCAGCTACGTTACGCTCGAAGATCTCGGCGAGATGGTTCGGTCCGAGCGCGATTTCCTGGTTTACGACGCGAAGACCGGCGAAGACCTGACCCACACCGTACTCACGCAGATCATCGTGGAAGAGGAGGGCAAGACTGGATCGAACCTCCTGCCCATCGGCTTCCTGCGGCAGTTGATTCGTTTTTATGGACACTCCATCGAGCAGATCGTCCCGAAATATCTGGAATTCAGCCTGACGGCGCTCACCCGCGAACAGGAAAAATACCACAAACAGTTCACCGATACTTTAGGCAACGTCGCTTTCGGCGCGATGCAGGAGCAAGCCCGCCAGAACATGGCGATATTCGAGCGCGCTTTTTCGATGTTCGCGCCTTTCGCGAAGATCGAAACGCCGGCCGAGGGGGACAAGCCGCAGGCCGCGAAGAAAGCCGACGCGACGGAAGCGGCCTCAACCACGCCGGAGCTTGCGGAGTTGAAGGTACAACTCGCGGCCATGCAGGCGCAGATCGACCGCTTGACGAAAGCGAAGGCCGACGAGGAAAAACGCTAGCGGTGTGGCGCATATATATACGTTTGCTCTATATTGCTGCACGCTCTCAAGCAAACGTAGGTGCCTCAAGAGCACTAGTAACCAATCTATTCTAGTGCAGTTTCGAATTTTTCATTGATATCGGCGCTCTCAGCGGTCGAAAAATTCGGTTTGCGGCACCTGAGCAAACGTCGGACGCGCGGCATCGGTTGCAGCGCCACGCTTGCCTTTCAAGCTTCGACCGAAGTTGCCCAGAGCAACGCTCTCGCGACGACGCCAGAGCCTCAAGCTGCTCGCAGGTCTTTGCTGATCTCTATACATCTATTTCAAGCAAACACCGTTGGTGGCGAAGGCGACGGGCAGCGCCGTACCGGGTCCGATTTATCGGACGACGCTGCCGCTGGTAAGCTCGAAATCCACAACCCAGGGCAGCTTTTTTGTGTATGAGGCATATCATTTAATTGAAAATGGATAAAATAGGCGTCAAAGCATATGTATCAGAAATGCTGGACGAGAAAACGCCATGCCTCCCAAGGACGCCAAGATTCTTGTAACAGGTGCGGGCGGATTCATTGGCGGACATCTCGTCGCCAAGCTTCGCTCCCTCGGCTATTCGAACATCCGCGCGGTCGATATCAAGCCGCTAACATACTGGTATCAAAGGTCTGATGAGGTCGATAATCGCGTCCTCGACCTCAATCGCCACGATGCCTGTTTTGACGCGGTCGATGGCGCTCACACGGTTTACAATCTCGCGGCGAACATGGGCGGGATGGGCTTCATCGAGAACAACAAGGCGCTCTGCATGTTGAGCGTGCTCATCAACACGCATCTTCTCGAAGCCGCAAAGCATCACAGGTTGCCCGGCCGCTTTTTCTACTCGTCCAGCGCCTGCGTCTATAATGGCGCAAAGCAAACGTGCACCGACGTGACTGCGCTTAAGGAAGAGGACGCCTATCCCGCCGATGCTGAAGACGGTTATGGCTGGGAAAAACTCTTCAGCGAACGCATGTGCCGCCATTTCCGGGAAGATTTCGGCGTCGTTACGCGCGTGGCACGCTTTCATAACGTCTATGGCCCGCATGGCACTTACGCTGGCGGACGAGAGAAAGCTCCAGCCGCGATCTGCCGCAAGGTCATCGACGCACAGATGACCGGCAAGCCGTTGATCGAAATCTGGGGCGATGGCGAGCAGACGCGCTCATTCATGTACATCACCGACTGCATCGACGGCATGTTCGACATCACGAACAGCGATATCGAGTATCCGATCAATCTCGGAAGCTCTGAGCTGGTATCGATCAACCAACTCGTCGACATCGTCGAAAGCATCGCCAGCGTTCGACTCGACCGCCGCTACAATCTTGATGCGCCTAAGGGCGTGCGCGGACGAAACAGCGACAATACTCTGATCCGCAAGGAACTGAATTGGGAGCCAAGCGTGAAGCTACGCGATGGCATGGAGAAGACCTATCGCTGGATCTGGGACGAGATGCACAAGGCCGGAAAAGAGAGCGTCGTCAATCTGACCTAGATAAATCTGCTCGCGGATTTTGAGCGGATAGGTAATCGCGAAAAAATTTCGAATTCAGGTGTTGGCGAGATCGCGCGGTGCTCTTGGGGCGATGATTTGCGCTTGGCGAGAGTATCCCTCTTCGACCGGTAAGCCGAGAAAAGGACCATGGCAGAGAATCTTGTTTCGGTCGGCCGGATTGCATTCGAGAGCGACGCCTCTCCCTCGAACAAAAAGGGGGAGGCGTCGAGCGCTATCGGCAGAGGCGATGTCCCCGGCAGACTGGTGATCCTGACGCAGGTCTACGTCCCGGACCCGGCTGCCGTCGGCCAGCACATGCACGACTTCGCCGCCGCCATGGCCGCGCGCGGGCACGAGGTG
>NZ_JFZJ01000113.1 GCF_000636015.1 Rhodomicrobium udaipurense JA643 | reverse complement strand
GGTCGCGAGGTTGCGGTCGCCCGTTACGAAGTTGCCGCTGAGGTCGCCGAACGCCGAATTGAACGAGCCATTCACGACGTTGCCTGACACGTTGCCGACAGCCTTGTTGCTGTTGCCGGTTACTGCGTTGCCGCTGAGGACGCCTACCGCAAGATTGCCCGAACCGTTCACACCGTTGCCGCTGAAATTGCCCAGCACAGTGTTGAAGGCGGCACCATCTGCATAGCCGTTGCCGGAGACGTCGCCGATGACGGTGTTATTCTGGACGTCTGCGCCGGAGAGATTGCCGGAGCCGCTGCCGATGATCTTGTTGTTCTGGAAATTCTGGCCGTTGCCGGAACCCGACAGGTTTCCGACGACGAGGTTGTTCGAGTAATTCGCACCGTTGCCGAGAGCCGAGGTGTTGCCGATGACAGTATTGTTGGCGAACCCGGTCTGATTTAGGCCGCCGGAGCCGTTGCCTATTATGGTGTTGTCTGTCACCGAGCCGAGGTTACCGCTACCCGAAAGATCGCCGATAATCTTGTTGCCCGTAACAGGACCGCCGAGGTTAAGGCTGCCTGATCCGTTTCCGATGATCGTATTGTTCTGGACGTTATTGCCGTTGCCGCTACCGGATGCATTGCCGATAATGGTATTACCCGCCACGGAACCCGCGAGGTTCAAGCTGCCAGAATTATCGCCAAAAATTCTGTTGTCGGTTACGTTGCCGCCGTTTCCGCTGCCCGAATTATCGCCGACGATCCTGTTATTGGAAACGGTAACGGTTTGGGCCAGGCCGTTCAGGCTGCCTGAGTTGTTGCCGATAACCGCGTTGTTACTGATCGTCGCGTTTCCGCCAAGGAGACCGTTGCTCGAAAGCGAATTGTTCCCCTGAACATTGTTGTTCTGGATATTAGCGTTGCCGCCTAAAAGCGACGTTCCGTTCAGGCTGAGCGAATCGGTACCTTGGACGTTATTGTTTATGAGCGTCGCATTTCCGGACGTCAGACCGCTGCCGTTTCCGTTCGCGGAATTGCCCACGACAGTATTGTTTGTGAGAACGGCCGCTCCGGACGTTCCGGGCAATGTCGCATTACCGTTGTTGCGAAGGGCTTCCGCGCCATCCACGGTATTGCCGGTGCAGTTCAAGCTGTTACTGCCTAGGAAACCACCGGTTCCGTTCGTTTTTCCGGCGTTGGTGCCGGTCAATGTATTCGTGCCGCCTGGACAATCCAAGGCCACAGCTGGCGCGCTTGCCATTGCTGTCAATGCAGCGGCGCTGACCCCGGCCGCGAGCGCATAACGGAGAGTGCTAAGTATATGCACTTTCTGATTTAACATCGACCTTCTCCAAAAAATTTCGCCGGGCGTGGGTCATTCTCAGCCATGCACTGGCTGAATGCGACTTATGCGCTCCTTGTCCGGACGAGATCAGAGTCCCTGATTCCAAGCAACGCGGATGTACAATCACAAGTTGAATTTGACCCTGATGTTGACAAATGGTCACATTCCCAGGTTGTATTCTACAACCAGATCTTCATCTGACGAGTAAGTCACAAGCAACTCACTGTCGCTCTGGTGCTCCAACACTTCGGTGGCGTCGCTACCCGCTACGACAAGGACACCCCGCTCTCGCGGTCGTCGGGCTCATCGCAACACGCTTCTGGTGGGCAAGCCGTTATGAGTACACGGCTCGGATCGAGTTCGATATCGGCCGCATCGGGCGCCGCATTGGCCAGAAGACTTGGCTACACGCGGGAAGCTATAGCTATTCGGGCACTGTCTGCCTTGCATTCGCAAGACTCGCAAAATCGCACTGACCCCTTCACAAATCCCCGCAAATTCAGCTCTATCTCAAGAAATAGCTGGCGAATATTGTGTGATCAACAAGCAGATCACAAGGGATTCCGCGAATGCGACTTGTCTTCAAGGCACCGGACACGCTCCCCCCAGTGACGAGCGAAACGCCACGGTGGCCGGATCGCCCGGAAGGCTTCGCACTCTCGGTCAGCCCGCGCGGCAGCGATCCCGACTGGCCCGAATTCGCGCCTCACGAAGATGCGGACGCACGATCGGGGCGGCAGATGGCTCCCCGCCCTCCGGGGCACTGATCGCCTCAAACAAAAATCCAACAGGGAAGGATAAACACCATGCGGCAACGCAAAACCTATACAGAACACAACGCCGAACTCATCGCGCGCTATCCCGAAGGGCGCACCCCCGGCGGCGTCCTCGTGGACGACATCGTCCAGCTTCGGCTTCAGAACACATTCGATATGCATCTCGACATCGCCCGTGCCATGGCGACCGTGATGCGCGCCGACATGGCCGCCTACGATGCGGATTCGAGCAAGTTCACCCAGTCGCTCGGCTGCTGGTCAGGCTTCCATGCGCAGCAGATGGTGAAGTCAGTCAAGCGCCTGCGCGGCACCGCGAAGGGCACCTATGTCTATCTCTCCGGCTGGATGGTGGCGGGGCTTCGAAACCGCTTCGGGCATCTGCCGGACCAGTCGATGCATGAGAAGACGGCCGTCGTCGATCTGATCGAGGAAATCTATGTCTCGCTGCGTCAGGCCGACGAAGTGGCTATGAACGACCTCTTCAAGGATCTGCGCGCTGCTCGCAAGGCGGGAGACAAGGCCGCTGAAGCGAAGGCCATCGCCGCCATCGACAGCTTCGAAACGCATGTCGTGCCGATCATCGCGGATATCGATGCCGGCTTCGGCAACGAGCACGCCACCTATCTGCTCGCAAAGGAGATGATCAAGGCGGGCGCTTGTTGCCTCCAGATCGAAAATCAGGTCTCCGACGCGAAGCAGTGCGGCCATCAGGACGGCAAGGTGACGGTGCCGCGCGAAGACTTCATCGAGAAGCTGCGCGCCTGCCGCTTGGCCTTCGAGGAACTGGGCGTCGAAGACGGCGTGATCGTTGCGCGCACCGATAGCCTTGGCGCGGGGCTTACGCAGAAGGTGCCGGTTTCGAAGCACTCGGGCGACCTCGCTGCTGGCTACATCAAGTGGCTGAAGACCGAGCCGATCACCACGAAGAACCCGATCCGCGAGGGTGAGCTTGCGCTCTACCGCGACGGCGAATTCGTGAAGCCGGTGCGTCTGCCGAACGGCCTGTTTCCGTTCAAGGAAAACACCGGGCACCAGCGCGTCGTCGAGGACTGCATCGCGTCGCTTGTTGAAGGCGGGGCGGATTTGCTCTGGATCGAAACCGATACGCCGAATGTCGACGAGATCGCGGGCATGGTTTCCGAAATCCGCAGGGTCGTGCCGGATGCGAAGCTCACCTACAACAACTCGCCGTCGTTCAACTGGACGCTGAACCTACGCAAGCAGGTGCGCACGCAGTGGCTCGCCGAAGCGCGCATCGGCCTGGACGACTATCCGGACGGCGCGGCGCTCATGTCGGCCGAGTTTGACGACACCGATCTCGGGCGCGAGGCTGACGCGCGGCTCCAGCGCTTCCAGGCGGACATCGCGGCCCGCGCGGGCGTGTTCCATAACCTCATCACGCTGCCGACCTTCCACCTCACGGCGAAGAGCGTCGACGAACTCAGCCGCGGCTATTTCGGGCCGGAGCGCATGAAGGCGTATGTCACGACCGTGCAGCGCGAGGAAATCCGGCGCGGCGTTTCGGCGGTAAAGCATCAGCACGAAGTCGGCTCCGATCTGGGCGACACCTTCAAGGAAATGGTCGCGGGCGAGCGCGCGCTGAAAGCGGGCGGTCACGGCAACACCATGAACCAGTTCTCGGCGGAATAGACCGCCTTATGCCGGGCGCGTGTAGAGGCGCGCCCGGCGCCAAAAACATCCCGAGGAAACGTCCATGACTGTCGCTGAAAAGCAGCCGCCAGCTCCTGCTGGTGTCGTCGTCCACGGCGCGATGCGGCCTCGCTTCGACGAGATTCTGACACCCGCTGCGCTGACCTTTCTCGCCGACCTGCACCGCCGTTTCGATAGAAGCCGCGTGGAACTTCTGAAGCTCCGCGCCGAACGCCAAAAGCACTTCGACGCAGGCGAATGGCCGGATTTCCTGCCCGATTCGCGTGACATCCGCTCGGGCGACTGGCGCATCCGCAATATCCCCACCGACCTTCAGGATCGGCGCGTAGAGATCACAGGCCCGACCGACCGCAAGATGATCGTCAACGCGCTGAACTCCGGCGCAAAGACGTTCATGGCCGATTTCGAGGATGCCACATCGCCCACCTTCCAGAACGTCATCGACGGGCAGATCAACCTCAAGGACCGCTGGGCGGGGCGTCTGGATTTCACCGACTTCGGCACCGGCAAGCGCTACGAACTGAAGCCGAACCCGGCCGTGCTGATCGTGCGCCCGCGCGGCTGGCATCTCCCCGAAGATCATATCGTGGTCGATGGCAAGGCCATTGCCGGGGCCTTTGTCGATTTCGGGCTTTACGCGTTCCACAACGCACGCACCATCATGGCCGCAGGGGCGACGCCAGCCTTCTACCTCCCGAAGCTCGAAAGCCATCTGGAGGCGCGGCTGTGGCGCGATGTGCTTGCGCATGCGGAAGCAGCGCTCGGCATACCCTACGGCTCGTTCAAGGCCACGGTGCTGATCGAAACGCTGCCCGCCGCCTTCGAAATGGACGAGATCCTCTACGAACTGCGAGACCATATCGTCGGGCTGAACTGCGGGCGCTGGGATTACATCTTCTCCTACATCAAGCGGCTCGGAAAGAACCGCCGTTTCCTCACGCCGGACCGCTCCGCCATGGTCATGGGCAGCGCCTTCCTGCGAGCCTATTCGCTGCTGCTCATCAAGACCTGCCATCGCCGCGGCGCTTTCGCCATGGGCGGCATGGCGGCGCAGATCCCCGTGAAGAACGATCCAGCCACGAACGAAGCCGCCTTCGCAAAAGTCCGCGCCGACAAGGAGCGCGAAGCGGGCGACGGCCACGATGGAACCTGGGTGGCTCATC
Source organism: Rhodomicrobium udaipurense JA643 (assembly GCF_000636015.1). Classification (GTDB taxonomy): domain Bacteria; phylum Pseudomonadota; class Alphaproteobacteria; order Rhizobiales; family Rhodomicrobiaceae; genus Rhodomicrobium; species Rhodomicrobium udaipurense. Next base: position 5,463 of record NZ_JFZJ01000113.1, on the reverse strand, counting down.
CCGACCTTGTGCCAGTGGCCATGGAGGTGTTCAACCGCCTGATGCCGACGCCAAATCAGCTTCATGTCTCGCGCGAGGATGTCATCGTCACGCGAGAGCAGATGCTCGGGGTGCACGAAGGCAGCCGCACCGAAACGGGGCTCCGCGAGAACATTCGCGTCGGCGTGCAGTATATCGAGGCGTGGCTGCGCGGGCGCGGCGCGGTTCCGCTCTACAACCTGATGGAGGATGCGGCCACGGCCGAGATCAGCCGCGCGCAGGTATGGCAATGGCTGCATCACGCAGCACCGCTTGATGACGGTCGCGCCGTTACCAGCGCGCTCGTCGAAGCGGTCTTCGCCGAGGAAGTGACGAAGCTTCGCGAGACATTTGGCGCAGATGCCTTCGATGCCGGTCGATTTTATGAGGCAGGCGATATTTTCCTCTCGTTGACGCTCGCGAGCGAATGTCCGGAGTTTCTCACCCTTCCCGCTTACAGGCTGCTAGCCTGACCCAGATCGCATGCCGTCGAGCCAAGGGCCAGGCAGCGTAAGGCCGACGGCATGCGGTGACGCCGCGCTTGTTCATCGAACAAGCGCGGCGTTGTTGCTTCGGGCATCAGGACGAGGCAGGCTCGCGAGCGTCATCGCTACCGAAAAACTTCTTGGCCAAGTCGGCATGTGTTGCCGCCAGCAAAGAATAAAAATGTAAGGAGGCGAGTCACGCCACCTTCCTTGGCGCGTGCGGTGTCGCCGGAACGTGATGCTTGAACCGAGGCAGGAGAAGCCGATGCCGCAACCGATCCCCGTCGATGAGGCGCTGGCGAAAATTCTCGCCTACGTCGAGCCGGTCGCCGCTGAAATCGTATCGCTTCTCGACGCAGGGGGCCGCGTTCTCGCGGCGGACCTCGCCGCGAAGCTTACGCAGCCGCCGTTCGATGCCTCGGCGATGGACGGCTATGCGGTCCGCGCCGCCGACATCGCCGCCGCGCCCGCGCGCCTAGCCGTGATCGGCGAAGCGGCGGCGGGGCATGGGTTCGCAGGCACGGTCGGGCAGGGGCAAGCCGCACGCATATTCACGGGCGCTCCCGTCCCGGCCGGGGCCGACGCCGTCGTCGTGCAGGAAGCGGCGCGTGAGGCGGACGGCGTGGTGACGGTGCTCGAAGTCGTGCCGCCCGGCGCGCATATCCGCCGACGCGGCTACGATTTTCGGGAGGGTGAAAACATGCTCGGCGCGGGCGAGACGCTCAACGCGCGCAAGATCATGCTCGCCGCCGCGATGAACCACGGGTCGCTTTCGGTGCGACGCAGGCCCGTCGTTGCCGTGCTGGCAACCGGCGACGAACTTGCCGAACCGGCGGCGGAGCTTCGCGCGGGGCAGATCGTGTCGTCGGTGCCGGCGGGGCTTTCGGCGGCGGTGGCGGCATGGGGCGGGACGGCGGACTGCCTCGACATCGCGCGGGACACGCGGGAAAGCCTCGCCGCCGCCATTTCCGCCGCGCGCGATGCCGATATTCTCGTCACCATTGGCGGGGCTTCGGTCGGCGCGCACGACCTCGTTCAAGGCGCGCTCGAAGCGGCGGGCGCGCAGTTCGAGGTGATGCGCGTGGCGATGCGGCCCGGAAAGCCGCTCATGTCGGGGCGTCTCGGCCGCCAACGCGTGCTGAGCCTGCCGGGCAATCCTGTCGCGGCGCTCGTCTGCGCGCGACTGTTCCTGAAGCCGCTGCTCGACCGGATGCTAGGCCGCGCGCCGGACATTACGCTCGACGAAGCGCCGCTCGCGGTTGCCCTCGCCGCGAACGGCCCGAGGCAACATTATATGCGGGGGCGCCGCGAGCACGGCGCGGTGACGCCGCTAGGCGATCAGGACAGTTCGCTCGTTTCCGTCTTCGCCGCCGCCGATTGCCTGATCGTGCATGCGCCTTACGCCGCCGCTCTCGATGCGGGCAGCGTCGTTCCAATCATCCCGCTCGACTTCTAGCGTTATCGCTTGCGTCAGTGCGTCCAGCTTCCGATCCGGCCATATTTGAAGTTGTCGGAGTAGGACTTCTTGATCGCCGCGCGAGGGTTCGGCTCGAACACGCGATAGGGGATCGCGTTTTTCTTCGCGTAATTCACGGCCTCTTCCTTCGTTTCGAAGAACAGCCGAACCTGGCTCAGCATATCGTTCGAACTCGTCCAGCCCATCAGCGGCTCGATCTCGCGCGCGGATGCGGGCTCGTAATCGAGCACCCAGTCCTTGGCTTTCGCGAGGCCGGACTGCATGGCGGTTTTCGCCGGTTTATAAATTCGCGCGATCATGTGCATTTCAACCGGAGCAATTGTTCACGCGTTGAATTTGGGCCATACCGGCTGAAATGACAATCGTAAACAGTCAGGCCGAAGCATGACAATTCTGGTAACAGGTGCGGCGGGGTTCATCGGCTTTCATGTTGCAAAGGTCTTGCTCGCGCGTGGCGAGGCGGTTGTCGGCTTCGATAATATCAACAATTACTACGACCCCTCGCTTAAGCACGCCCGGCTTGAACACCTCGCGGGCGAGAGGGCGTTCACCTTCGTGAAGGCGGATCTCGCCGATGCCGACGCCGTGCGCGACACCTTCGCGCGCTTTAAGCCTCGCCGGGTCGTACATCTCGCGGCGCAAGCGGGCGTGCGTTATTCGCTGCAAAACCCGCAAGCCTATCTCGACTCGAACGTCACCGGCCTTCTCAACATCCTCGAAGGGTGCCGTGCGCACCGGCCCGAGCACCTCGTTTTTGCGTCGTCCAGCTCGGTCTACGGCCTGAACGCGAAGCTGCCGTTCGCCGAGGTGGACAAGACCGACGCGCCCGCGAGCCTCTACGGGGCGACCAAGAAGTCGGGCGAGTTGATGGCGCACGCCTACGCGCATCTTTTCAAGCTGCCTATGACCGGCCTGCGCTTCTTTACCGTCTATGGCCCCTGGGGTCGGCCAGATATGTCGCCGATCATTTTCACGAAGGCGATCATCGAAGGTCGCCCGATCGATCTTTTCAACAATGGCGACCACGCGCGCGATTTTACCTATATCGACGACATCGTGGATGGCGTATTGCGCGTCGTGGATATGACGCCGGTTGCGGGTGCGAGCGGACCCGCCTTCGAGATCTACAACATCGGCCACAACGAGCCGGTGCAGCTCAACGACTTCGTGGCCTGCATCGAGGACGCCATAGGTAAAAAGGCGATCCGCAACTTGTTGCCAATGCAGCCCGGCGACGTGCCGGACACCCACGCGGACATCGAGCGGCTCGCAGCGGCGACCGGGTTTCGGCCAACGACGCCGATCGAGGTCGGCATACCGCGCTTCGTGCGTTGGTATCGGGACTACTATCGCGTGTGAGGCGCAAGCCGTCCCGTCCCCCGGCGACTTTTTCGACCGTCTTAGATATATCGCACTTGCCATCGCGTCGGAATGGGCGTATTGGTGTGGGCATGCAAAAGATATATCTAAGAAGGAACTAAAACATGTCTTTTAGTAATTGGCCTGAAGGCCGACCCAACAGGGGCGAACGCTCGCGCGGGAAGTGCGACGAAGGTCGCGGCTGTGACCATCAAGAAGGGCGGGGCTGGTTCGCAAGAGTGCGCGGTCGCTTTGGCGCGCTCCCTGGCTCCGAGAATTCGGGCGAACGCGAGTTCGGGCGTTGCCGCTCGCACGGCGGCAGGTTCGATGATATAGCCGCGCGCAGATATATCGAAGGAGGCGACAAGGTGTTCGGGCACGGCTCAAAGCGCGGCGGTTCTCGCCATGGCGGAGATTGGCGGGATCATCCCTTCGGCGGCAGGCGCGGACGTCATGACCGCCCTCTTGAGCAGGGCGACCTGCGCTGGCTCGTGCTCGACCTGATCGGAGAGCAGCCGCGCCATGGCTATGAGATCATCAAGGCCATCGAGGACGCCTTCAACGGTGCCTATACGCCAAGCCCCGGCGTCATTTATCCGACGCTGACGCTGCTGGAAGAAACCGGCCTGATCGTCAGCGAAACGCAGGGTGCGAAGAAGCTTTACAGCCTGACGGATCAGGGCCGCGCCGAACTCGCCGCGCGGGTTCAGGAAGTTACCGCGGTGCGCGGAAGGCTTGAGGAAGCGCGCGCCCGCTTCGGGGCGAACCCCGCGCCCGAGATGATCCGCGCGATGGATAACCTCCGCGCAGCCGTTCAGGTTCGCCTGTCGAAGGGTCCGCTTTCGCCGGAGGCCGTGCAGGTGATCACCGGCGCGCTCGACCGGGCTGCGAGCGAGATCGAGCGTAGCTGACCGAAACGGCTAAAGCATCTCCGGGCGGAACTGAGATCGCCGCGAGATGATCTTGCCCGAAACCATGAACTCGCCGCCGCCGAGATAATGGAGCGTCTCCGGATGCTTCGGCGACGGCGCGACATGCGCTTTAACGACCTCGAAGATGAAGAAATTGTAGGTGTCGACGAGCGCATCATCGTGCAGGCGGCACTCGAAACAGGCGTGGCACTCGGCGATGAGTGGCGCGCCGACCTCGCTCGCAGGTTCCGCCGCCAAGCCGAAATGCGCGAACTTGTCGATGTCGGCACCGGACGTATTGCCGACGCCGACCACGATATCGGTGAGCGCCGTCGTCGGCAGGTTGATGACGCACTCGCGCGATTGCCGGATCAGCTCGAAGCTGTGATTGCCGGCCGAGATCATGAGGCCGACGAGCGACGGCGAAAACTCCATCACCGTCTGCCAGCCGAGCGTCATGACGTCCGTCTTGCCCTGCCATGCCGAAGAGACGAGCACGATCGGGCCCGGTTCCAGATAGCGGCGTACCTGGCTCACCGGGAAATCGAGCTTCTTCGGATGCCTCGTCATTTTTTCGTTTTCCCGGCTTTCGGCGTAGCGGGCTCCGGCTTGTAGGCCGCCTGCCACGCCTTGAAATCCTTGAGCACGCGCGCGCTGAGCGACATCGCGCCGTCGCGCAGCCAGCCCTCGGGGCGCGCCTTCAGATGCGCGGCGATGTCCTCGGCCTGTACGCTCGCGGCGTGGATCGCGCCTATGTCGTGACCCATCGCTTCGAGGAACAGCCCCTGAAGGCGCTTCGGGATTTCGCCGCCAAAGTCGAGCTTGCGCGAATCCGGCGCGATGCGGCGAAACAGGTAACGGCCGCGGATGTCGAGGAAAGGATCGGGCGCGCGGAAAGGTCCATCCGCCAGCTCGCGGAAGCGCGGCGGCCACCCCTCTTTCTTGTGCGCGTAATCCCATGCGGACGGCACCAGCGCCTTCGCCTCGCGCACGATGCGCCCGCCACGCCATGTCGCCACCGCGATGTAGCGCGGGCGGCCAAGGCTGCCGCCGCCTTTCGCAAGCGGTGCGTATCCTTCGATGACGGCGCCTTCGGGGAAACTCTCGGCGAAGCCCGCTCTCACATCGCCGGGTGGATCGAAATCCGGGAGCGTCTCCGTGTCCTTTGCGAAGTCGGCGCGCGTTTTTTCCGTCGGCGAGACGAAGGGGCGCA
>NZ_JFZJ01000112.1 GCF_000636015.1 Rhodomicrobium udaipurense JA643 | reverse complement strand
TCCTTGTGATTCCAACATTTGCTCACGAGGTGCTGCGAACGGAATGCAAATGTCGGAATCGGACCACTAGTTCGACGTCCGATGAGTGCGTATGCGTGCGAACGTGGGCAGTTCGCTTTCCTCTCGTTCGCCAAAGCGGGCACCGAAATAGGCCGCTATAAGCCCGGCCAAAATTGCAGCGAATGTCCAGTAAGCCACGCCAGCGATGGCCTGCCGCGTCGCTTCAACCGCTTTTTGTACCGTGTCTCTCGCCTCCTGAATTGCCGTGTTCAACGCGGATTCGGCTTCGCCAAGACGACGGCGTGCCTCCTCAGGGGGGACATTGGCCGCGCGCCCGAGGGCGGCAATGACCTGGTCGCGCTGCTGAGGTGTCCATTCATTGCCGGTTAACCGCTGGCCTACCAGCCGCGTGATGTCCCGGATGGCGCCTTGATCGACTTGCGCGCCCGATGGAATGCCAAGTCTCTGCCGAACATCGTCCACGAGCCCGGACGGGACATTAGCGGCTGCGCTCCCAACTGCCTCACCTGCTCCGGCGGCCGTGGTGATGGCTCGGTCAGCGACGTTGCCAACTGCGGACACAGCGCCGGTCCCCGCGCGAATGATGGGGGGCACAAACGCTAGCGCCACCACCAGCGTGGTGATCGCCCAAACGCCGAGCGCGTAAATAGCGGCGCGCTTGCCGGTGAAGGTCCAGGCAAGGGTGCTCGCCACGAATCCTCCAACAAAAAGGCTCACGGCGGTGGAGGCGATATACCAGATCCCGGCTACGCCGCCGATGGTCATGAGAGCGTCGGTCGGCCCCGCCTGATCGGGAACCGAACTGGCCGTGACGGCCAGCCCGAGCACGTGGAGCATCGCTGCCACCGAGAGCCCGACGAGAGAGCCGAAGAAGATGGCGCTCCATGATACCGCGATGTCGTAAGTCGTATCTGCCATTTTTTCGATTTCCTCCGATTTGTTTGCACATATCAATTGGGTCAATGCGATCTTCTAAAAGAAGTTGCCCGTGCGTCAGCAGAATTTGATGATTAGATAAGAGTAAATTTGAAGGGTGAGTTACGTTGCACCGGACTGATCTGGGAACGGTGAACGATCTTCGCTGTTAGGCGACAAACGGCAGGAGAATGTTTGCATGCGAAGGTTCTGCCTTTTCCTTTTTATTGTCTTCGCGGCGAACGCGGCGTCACACTCGGCACGGTCATCTGGCAGCGAAGCGCGCTCGGGCGAGCCGCCGCAAGAGCAGATGAAGGCCGATCAGTCTCCGCCGGAGCGAACCGTGCTTTGGCGGGCCGAAAGCGTGATGGGCAAAAACGTCATGACCCGCGCGGGCGAGCGCGCAGGGCGCGTCGTCGATGTCCTTGCGGATGGCTCGGGCGCGGTTCAGGCGGCCGTGGTCGAAGTCGGCGGTTTTCTCGGCGTCGGCAGCCGCCGCATCGCCATCGCCTGGCCCGATCTGCATTTCGCCTCCGACGGGCGCGACGTGCTGGTGGTGGAGCTTCCGCGCGAACGTCTCAGCGAAGCCCCCGAGGTGAAAACGGGTAAGCCGGTTGTCGCCATCGGTGCGAATTCCGCGAAAGGCCGAGGCGCTGAAGGAACGAATTAGCGCCACGCAGGATGCATCGGAGCCGCCGGACCCGGTGCCCACGGCAGATATGAAACGCAAGCCCCCCTCGCGGGAAAGCCTGCGCGGCCTCGACTGGTTCGCCTTTTTCCTCGGCGACATCCAGACCGGCTTCGGGCCGTTTCTCGCCGTCTATCTCACGTCGGAGAAGTGGACACAGACGGACATCGGCCTCGTGCTGTCGGTCGGCTCCATCGCCGCGCTGGTGTGTCAGGTGCCGGGCGGCGCGCTGATCGACAACGTGCGGTCCGAGCGGCGGGCGGCGGGCGGAGCCGTGGCGGCCATCGGAGCCAGCGCGTTCATTATCGCCGCGTGGCCGGTGTTCGCGGCCGTGGCATTCGCGCGCGTGCTTCATGCGGCTGGAACGGCGGTTGTCGCTCCGGCGGTCGCAGCGATCAGCCTCGGGCTCGTGGCGCGCGAGGGGCTTTCCCCCCGCCTCGGACGCAATGCGCGCTACGCCGCCGCAGGTAACGGAACCGCCGCGCTCTTGCTCGGCGCGTGCGGCTATTTCTGGTCGGCGCAGGCAGTGTTTTTCGTGACCGCGTTCTTCGCATTCCCCGCGATTACCGCGCTTTGGTATATCCGCGAGGCCGAGGTGGATGTCGCGACGGCGCATGGCGGAAGCAGCGAACCGGAAGCTTCGAGCGTCCCCGCCGGGCTTTCGATGCTCCTTCGCAAGCGCGCGTTTCTCGTTTTCATCGCCATCATCGCGCTGTTTCAGATGGCGAACGCACCGCTTCTGCCGCTCGTCGGCTCGGAACTGACAACACGCGCGAACCAATGGGCCGTGGCGCTGATCGCCGCCGCGATCGTGCTGCCGCAAATCATCGTTGCGTTGTTTTCTCCGACGGTGGGGCAGCTTGCGAAGCGGATAGGGCGGCGGCCGCTGCTGCTCGCGGCGCTTGGCGTGCTGCCGATACGCGCGGCGCTCTTTGCGCTACTGGACGGCGCGGTGCCGCTGGTCGCGATCCAGATGCTTGATGGCGTTTCGGCGGCGGTGCTCGCGGTGCTGATCCCGCTCGTGATCGCCGACATTACTTTCGGCACGGGACATTTCAATCTGGCGCAGGGCGTCGTCGGCATGTCCATCGGCCTCGCGGCGGCAGTCAGCCTGCCCGCCGCTGGCTATATCGCTGACACCTTTGGACGCCCTTCCGCCTTCTGGTGGCTTGCCGCTACGGGCGCGCTCGGCTTCATCGTAACGCTCACGCTGATGCCGGAAACGCGCCCGAAAGAGGAAATCACTTGAGGAGATTGGTCTTCGCCGTCATGTCGAACGACAGCTTGCCGACAAAGGCCGCGCCACACCACTTCGAGCCAAGCCCGCTCGCATTGACGTCCGTGATGTTCTTCGTGCGGAAGGTTGCCGTGTCGTCGCCCGTCAGCACATTGCACTGCGCATCCGACAGGTCCGTATCGTAGTAGCGAAGGTCAAGCGTCATCACGTCGTAGGTGAAGGCTAGGCCCGCATTCCACGTCGCATAGTCGGGCAGCGGAATGTTGCCGTAGAAGTCCTTCGTGTCGCCGAAGAAATAGTTGCCCCATTCGCCCGAGACGTACCAGCCGAGGCCATCGGGCAGCAAGTTCTTGTCGGGCAGCACGTATTTTCCGGTCCACGAGGCGTAGGTGCCGGGCGCGCCCGTATTAAGCCACGAAGGTGAATAATAGGCCGCGACACCGAGCGTGAGCTTGTCGTCGGGCGTGTAAGTGGCCTTGCCGTAGACTTCGTAGAAGTCGAGCCGCGCTTCGAGCGTGTTGCAGCCGCCGGTCGGCGTGTAAAAGCCGTTGGTGCAGTTGAGAGAGGCAGGCTCAAGACCGTTATAGGTGCGCCCGCCGGGATACCAGTAATACCAGAACCCGAAGTCGAACACGACCTTGTCGAAGGTTGGGCGCACGCCGCCGTAGAAGTCAACTTCGGCGAAGGCGTCGTTCGGGAAGTCGATCTGGTAAATGCTCGTGCCGGCGTAGAACTGCACGTCCTTCTGCGGTGTGTAGCGGAATTCGACATAGGAATTCCACGAAGGATTGCGGTTCGACTGGCTGATGCCGCGGAACACGTAATCTGTCGCGGCACCCGCGCCGAAGGCGACATCCCAGTCGGGATAGGTCGGCTCGGCCTTCTTGTCCTCGGCCTTTTCTTCCTTTGCGGCGGGCTTTGCCGAGCTTTCCTTTTTTTCCGTGCTGGCTGAATCGTCTTCCGCCGCCATCACGTTTCCAGCGAGAAACAGGGAAAGGGCGGCAAGCAAAAGCGGTTTGCTCATGTCGGTCTCTCGATTGGCCGCCGGGCGCGGCAGAATGATCGAACGCAAACTTGCTCAACCATAGGAAGAGTCGCGATTCACCAACAACCATAAAGAGAGCGGCGGAGCGGAGGTACAACCCATAGTGGCAAAAATACATCGAGCAAGGCGTTTGCCGTTTTTGTAGTCAGGAGTTGCGCCCGTCAGTGGAGCGTGCGCCCGGCGACTGCCGCGCGGACTTCTTCCATCATGTCCTCCGCGTCATGCATGATCGCGGCCTGCGCAAGCAGATGCTCCACGCCGGAGCCGCGCACCTGCTCCGTGCGCACGTCCGTCAGCACCGGAATCGAAAACGGCGAGGCGCGCGAAAGCTCGATGAAGAGGAAGCGGTCGCGATAGCGCGTCAAAAGCTGAGACAGGCGCTTGAGGTCGAGCAATTCGCGCTCCGCATCGCGCCGCGTCACCTTGAGCAGGATGTGGTCAGGCTCGTGGCGGCGCAGCACGTCGTAGATGAGGTCGGTCGAGATCGTCATCTGCCGCATGGACTTGCGCGCCGCGTTGTTCTGCTGTTCGACGAGGCCGGTCACCGTTGCGACATGGCGAAACGAGCGCTTCAGCATGGGGCTTTCGAGGATCCATTCCTCCAGTTCGTCGCCGAGGATATCGGGTGCCAGAAACTGCGCGACGTGATCGCTCGTCGCCGGGGCGATATGCGAGACGACGAGGCCGTAATCGGTGATCTGGAAGCTGATCGGCTTCAGCCCGAGATGCTCCATCCGCCGCGTGATGAGCATGCCGAGCGTCTGGTTCGCGCGGCGACCCGCGAAAGTATAGAACACTGTGCGGTAGAAGCGCCCTTCGAGGAAGTGCTCCACGAGGAGTCTGTCGGCGCGCGGGATCGCCGAGAAGCGCGCCTGAAGGTCGAGCCATTCGCGCACGTCTGGCGGAAGCGTGCGCCACTGCGCGGGGTCGGCCAGCAGATCGCGCACGCCGTCCGCGAGGAACGTGGACAGCGGCATCTGCCCGCCGGAATAGGCTGGCACCTTCGGCTCGCCGCCAGCCGCAGGCCGCGCTTCGAGCGTCATGTCGCGCACCCCGACGAAGGCCAGCAACTCGCCCGCGAAGAAGAACGTGTCGCCCGGCGTCAGCCCTTGCGCGAAATATTCTTCCACCTCGCCGAGTACGCGCCCGCCGCGCCCTTTGCCGGACAGCCGCATCACCTTGAGCCGCGCCGCTTCCACGATCACGCCGATATTCTGCCGGTGCCGCCGCGCGACATGCGGGTTCGCGATGCGGAAGCGGCCGTCGGGCAAGGCGGTGAGGCGCTTGTAGCGGTCGTAGGCGCGCAGCACATAGCCGCCGTCGATGGCGAACTGGAACAGCCGGTCGAACGTCTCGCGCGGGAGATCGGCATAGGGAAGCGCGGTGCGTATTTCGTCGAACAGCGCGGCCGGATCGATAGGGCCGCTGCACGCGCAACTAAGGATATGCTGGGCCACCACGTCGAGCGAGCCGGGGCCGGGCGCCTCGCCGTCGAGTTGGCCCTTCTCGATTGCCGCGAGCGCGGCGCGGCACTCGAGCGCCTCGAAACGGTTCGCAGGCACGAGAAACGCGCGGCTCGGCTCATCGAGCCGGTGGTTCGAGCGGCCGACGCGCTGAAGCAGGCGGCTGACGCCTTTCGGCGCGGCCACCTGTATCACGAGATCGACGTCGCCCCAGTCGATGCCAAGTTCAAGCGCCGCCGTCGCTACCACGCTTCGGATCTTGCCCGCCGCCATCATCGCCTCGGCCTTGCGGCGCTGCTCGCGGCTGAGCGAACCGTGATAGACCGCGATCGGGAGGTTTTCCTCGTTCGCGTCCCACAGCATTTGCAGCATCAACTCGGCCTGCGCGCGCGTGTTGACGAACACGATGGATGTGCCGACCCGGCGGATCGCGTCATAGATTTCGGGCACGGCGTAGCGCGCCATGAAGCCGCCATAGGGCATGCGCGTCTCGTCGGGCACCAGGAGGCGAATATCCGGGTCCATCGGCAGGCCGGATTGCATGAGCGCGGCGGGCGCGCCGACGGGGCCGAGCCAGGACGCGAGCGCGGCAGGGTCCGCCACCGTTGCCGAGAGGCCGAAGCGGACAGCGCCGGGCGCGAGCGCGGCGAGGCGCGACAGGGCGAGCGCGGTGAAATCGCCCCGCTTCGTCGCCGCGAAACTATGCACCTCGTCCACGATCACCGCGCGGAGCCCGGCGAACAGGCGCTGCGCGTCGGGCGAAGACAGCATCACCATCAGGCTTTCGGGCGTGGTGAGGAACAGGTTCGGCGGCGCGCGACGCTGGCGGGCGCGCTTCGATTGCGGCGTGTCGCCCGTGCGACTTTCGACGCTCACGGCGAGGTCCATTTCGGCGATGGGCCGCATGAGGTTGCGCTCGATGTCGTTCGTCAGCGCCTTCAGCGGCGAGATGTAGAGTGTGTGGATGCCCTGGCTACGCGTCTCGTGGATGTCGATGAGGCTCGGCAGGAAGCCGGACAGCGTCTTGCCGCCGCCGGTCGGCGCGATGAGGAGCGTGGAGCGGCGCTCGCGGAATGCCTCGACCATAGCGCGCTGCCATGGCCGCGCCGTCCAGCCGCGCGCCGCGAACCACGCATCGACATAAGGCGGCAGCACTAGTTCGCCACCATCGCCCGAAGCGCCGTCTCGCGGGTTAGCCTCTTGCAAATTCTCGGATGTTCGTCGTTTCGCCACGGGGAAAACTCTACCGATTCAGATTAATCCATGGTCGCACAACGCACATCGTTCTTGTTTTGTACCAGAATGCGCGATAAGATCAAGCGGCTTGCAATCAATGCGTGAGTGAGAGTGATGACAGACGTTCCCGACTTGTTCGGAGAGAATGACAAAGGTTATGAGGCGACGGTACGCATTCTCGACCTCCTTGAGAAGCTCGCCGCCGCCGAAAGCCTGCAAGGCGCGGCTGCGGCGGCTGGCGTGCGCGAAGACCAGATGCGCGCGGGGCTTCGGCAGGCGGCGTCACTCATCCGCCGCGAAGGTGGTCCGGCGGCTGGTGACTGGCGCGAATTGTCGGTGGCGGAAGCGCTTTCCATCCTCGCGGACCACGGGATCGGGCAGAGCAAGACTTGAAGTTAAACGTGCGGAACGGGACGAAGGCATGAGATTTGACGGCAGGGAATTTCGGGGAGCGGGCTTTTCCGGGCGATGATCCACCCGCGCGAGTGGATGGAGGTGCGCTCCGAAGGGCTTTATTGCAAGGCGGGCGGCTTCTTCATCGATCCCGCTCGGCCGGTCGATGCCGCCATCGTCACGCATGGACACTCGGACCACGCGCGCAGCGGCCACGCGAAGGTCGCCGCCACGCCGGATACGCTCGCCATCATGGCGTGCCGCTACGGCGAAGGCTTCGCGTGCCAGCGCGTCGATCTTCCGTATCGCCAGCCGATGCACTGGGGCGAGGCGCGCGTCACGCTCTACCCGGCGGGGCACATCCTTGGCGCGGCGCAGGTGCTGATCGAACATGGCGGCGCGCGGCTCGTCGTCTCCGGCGATTACAAGCGCACGGCCGATCCGACCGCGCGGCCGTTCGAGCTTGTGCCGTGCGATGTGTTCGTAACGGAGGCAACCTTCGGCCTGCCGGTTTTCTGCCACCCAGACCCGCAGCGCGAGGTGGAGAAGCTGCTTAACTCGCTCGCCATTTTCTCGCAAAGCTGCCACGCCGTCGGCTGCTACGCGCTCGGCAAGACGCAGCGGCTCATCGCGGAACTGCGCCGCGCGGGTTACGACCGCCCAATTTATCTTCACGGGGCCCTGATGAAGCTGACCGAGCTTTACGAGGCGCGCGGTGTGGCGCTCGGCCCTTATGAGCCGGTGACGCCCGGCAACCGCAAGAGCCTCGCGGGCGAAATCGTGCTCTGCCCGCCGTCCGCGCTCGCCGACCGCTGGTCGCGCTCGCTCCCCGATGTCATCCCCGCCGCCGCGTCCGGCTGGATGCAGATACGTGCCCGCGCCAAACAGCAGCGCGTTGAACTGCCGCTCATCATCTCCGACCACTGCGACTGGCCGGAACTGATCGACACCATTCAGGAAGCGGGCGCGGAAGAAATCTGGGTCACGCATGGCCGCGAGGAAGCGCTCGTCCATTATTGCCGGAAGCTAGGGCTTCGGGCGCGTGCGCTGTCGCTGCTCGGCTACGAAGACGAGGAGGCCGAATGAACGCCACGGTTTTGTTTTGCGCGAGTGCCGCAGAATCCGCTAGCGTCGGCCCATGACCGCACGGCTTCTCGACCGCGAAAAACAGGACGAAGACGCGGGCGAGCTTTCGCTGCGTCCGCAACGTCTGGCCGAGTTCATCGGGCAGGCGCAGGCGCGCGCGAACATGAAGGTGTTCATCGATGCAGCGCGCGCGCGCGGCGAAGCACTGGACCACGTGCTGTTCGCCGGGCCGCCCGGCCTCGGCAAGACGACGCTCGCACAGATCGTGGCGCGCGAACTCGGCGTGAATTTCAAGATGACGTCCGGCCCGGTGATCGCGAAAGCGGGCGATCTCGCGGCGCTTCTCACGAACCTCGAAGATCGCGACGTGCTGTTCATCGACGAAATCCACCGGCTCAACCCGGCGGTGGAGGAGATCCTTTACCCGGCGATGGAGGATTTCCAGCTCGACCTCATCATCGGCGAGGGACCGGCGGCGCGCTCGGTGCGCATCGACCTCGCGAAGTTCACGCTCGTCGGCGCAACAACGCGGACGGGTCTTCTCACCACGCCCCTGCGCGACCGTTTCGGCATCCCGATCCGGCTCAACTTCTACACGGATGACGAACTCGAAGAGATCGTGCGGCGCGGCGCGCGCGTTCTTCACATGACGATGACGGCGGACGGAGCACGCGAGGTGGCGCGCCGCAGCCGGGGCACGCCGCGCGTTGCGGGCCGTCTGCTGCGCCGCGTGCGCGACTTTGCGGCGGTCGGTGGAGTGGACGAGGTGGACCGCGCGGTTGCCGACGCCGCGCTCGGCAAGCTCGAAGTGGACAGCCTCGGCCTCGACGCAATGGACCATCGCTATTTGCGCTGCATTGGTGAAAACTACGGCGGCGGTCCGGTCGGCATCGAGACGATCGCGGCGGCGCTTTCCGAAGGCAAGGATGCCATTGAGGAAGTGATCGAGCCCTATCTGTTGCAGCAGGGGTTCATCGGGCGGACGCCTCGCGGGCGCGTGCTGACATTGAAGGCGTTCCGGCACCTCGGCCTGGCCGCGCCGCAGGCTATTCGCGACCAGCAAATGCCCCTGTTCGACGGTTAACGCGAAGGCTGAGTCGCTTTCTCGACTCGCGCTTTCGGCGCTTGTCAAATTTCTCCCACAGGTTTCACACAGGGGATTTCGTAACCTCGCCGCTTTTATAATGACAAGGCGGCGGGAATGACCTTTTATAAAGACAAGCAGCGAGTATGCTGCACGGGTTCCACCACGTGGTTTCAAATGCCACGCTGGATGGAACAGAACGCCTGACGATTAAAGTTTAGCGTACGTCAGGCGCTTCTGTTACTCTTTTGTAAAGCTCCCTGTCACATAAATTTGTTGGTTCGGCCGCCCTTTCAGCGAACGCTATCATCAATTTGCCTTGATCCGAAACGACCCTCCGGGTGTAGACGGGACAAGTGCTCTCGATTATTGTGAAGGCCATGAGCAACGCGCAAAGCATCACGAAAACGAGCTTCTCGGCCCTTGGATCTTTGGGACGCGCCTCCGTGTACGGAGCGCTGATGGCCCTGCCGCTGTGCGGCCTCGTCTCATTCTTCGAGATGACGCGCCCGGCTCAGGTGTCCGGCGCTGGTTTTTATGCGATGCAGATGGCGGAAGGCCAGTCTGTCGCGCCGTCGCAAGCGGACGCGCGGTCGTGGCGGTCGCGCCCGGCGGTCACCCGCTTCAGGGGAGTCAGCGCCGAACGGAAGTCGGACCAAATGCCGGTCACGCCGGTGCTGTCGTCGAGCGACGCGCTCAAGGCGTTTGCCGATGCCCCGTCGGCGCATCTCCGGCCCGGGCTTTACACCGAATTCGTGACGAACGATCACCGCCGTCTGGCGCTTCTGATCGTCAGCCGCGAGCAGATCACCGATCAGGTCATCCCCGACAACGCCAAGCTTATGGCGATAACGGAAGCCGCAACCGGCAATGTGGTGAGCTTCGCGTGGGGTCGCTGGGTCTATCGCGTCGCGATCGAGGATAAGGGCATGGAGCCCGAAGCTCCCGTTGTCCAGAAGCGAATTTAGCCGAGCTCACATCTACATTCTGATGCGTTTTTGGGCGCGGGAGCAGCCCTGCCCCCGATGGTTTCATATGTGCGGGCGGTCATGCGCTTCGCGTTCGGGGGAGCGTGAGCGTGAGCGTGAGCGTGAGCGTGAGCGTGAGCGTGAGCGTGAGCGTGAGCGATAGTCCGCGATGATTCTCAGCCGCCGTAAATCCCATCCCGAACCGTGCCTTCGCTAGTCCGCTCTTTGCACACTCGTTAGCGCGCGGGCCTCGTGAGATAGAAGCAGTGCGTCACTCCCAGTCGCGCACCATAGCCGCCCAGACACTTTTTGTTTGGAGACCTTCACAAAAAACCGGCGTCTGATTTTGCGGTGGCCTAGA
>NZ_JFZJ01000111.1 GCF_000636015.1 Rhodomicrobium udaipurense JA643 | reverse complement strand
GTGCTCAGCGCCGCGCGCGGGGCCGCACGGGGCCGCGTGATCGCCGTTGTGCAGCCGCATCGTTATTCGCGACTCCAGTCGCTATTTGGCGAGTTCTGCGCCTGCTTCGCGGATGCGGATACGGTGGTCGTAACGCCGGTCTATTCGGCCGGGGAGCAGCCCAACGGCATCGACCGCGATACGCTGGTCGAAGGACTGCGCCAGCAGGGGCACGCCCGCATTTATCCCGTCGATGGCGAGGACACGCTGGTTTCGACGCTGGCGGCGGTCGCCCAGCCCGGCGATCTCGTGCTTACGCTCGGCGCGGGCACGATCTCGGAATGGGCGCGCGCGCTTGCCGAAAAGCTGAATCATTATCCGGCCTTTGCTGGCGCGGCGGAGTAAGGCCGTGTTCCAAGACATCGCAGCAGCGCTTCTGGCCGACGCGCCGGAACTTCGCGGCAAGCTCCTGCCGAACGCGTCGATGAGCGAATTGACGTGGCTACGCGTCGGCGGCCCCGCGCAGGTGCTGTTCAAGCCTGCCGACGAAGAAGACCTCGCCTATTTCCTCGCGCGCTGTCCGGCGGACATCCCCGTGATGGCGGTGGGCGTCGGCTCCAACCTTCTCGTGCGCGACGGCGGCGTGCCCGGCGTGGTGATCCGGCTCGGGCGCGGCTTCAACGATATCGAACCGCTCGGCGGCGCGCGCATCCGCGTGGGCGCGGCGGTGCCAGACGTGCGGCTCGCGCAGGCGGCGGCGCAGGCGGGCATCGCGAAGCTCGCCTTTTATCGCGGCATTCCGGGCACCGTGGGCGGGGCGCTGCGTATGAACGCGGGCGCGCATGGCGGCGAAACGAAGGACGTGCTCGTTGAGGCGCGCGCGGTGGACCGCAGCGGCGCTGTACATGTCTACGACAACGCCGGGATGGGCTTCACCTACCGCCATTGCGGCGTGCCGGACGATCAGATCTTCACCCGCGCCGTCTTCGAGGGCGTTCCCGGCGACCCGGCCGAGATCGAACGCCAGATGCAGTGCGTGGCCGAATATCGCGAGGCGAACCAGCCGATCAAGAGCCGCACCGGCGGTTCCACGTTCAAGAACCCGCCCGGCAAGAGCGCGTGGCGGCTTATCGACGAGGCGGGCTGCCGGGGCTTCCGCGTCGGCGGCGCGCATATGTCGGAGATGCACTGCAACTTCCTCATCAACGACCAGAACGCCACAGCCACCGATATCGAGACGCTGGGCGAGACCGTGCGAAAGCGCGTGTTCGAGAAGACGGGCATCATGCTCGACTGGGAAATCAAGCGCATCGGCGTGCCCGCGCCGACGAGCGCAGCGCTGGCGGCCGCCGAATGACAAGCTTTCACCATATCGCCGTGCTGATGGGCGGCTGGTCCTCGGAGCGCGAGGTTTCGCTGAATTCGGGCGAGGCGTGTGCGGGCGCGCTCGAAGCGCAAGGCTATCGCGTCACGCGCATCGACGTTGGCCGCGACATCGCCGACCGGCTCGCCGCGCTGAGGCCCGACGCCTGCTTTAACGCACTGCACGGCAAATGGGGCGAGGACGGCTGCATTCAGGGCATCCTTGAGACGCTCGAAATTCCGTACACGCATTCGGGCGTGCTGGCGTCAGCGCTGGCGATGGACAAGGCGCGCGCCAAGGTCGCGATGAAGGCGGCGGGCGTGCCCGTGGCGGCGGGCGTCGTCGCTTCCCCGGCCAAGGCCGCGCAGCGCCATCTGCTGCCGCCGCCCTATGTCGTCAAGCCCGTGTGCGAGGGGTCGAGCGTCGGCGTGTTCATCGTGCGCAACGATTACGAGCATCCGCCGCAAGAACTGACGCGCGCCGACTGGACGCATGGCGACGTCCTCGTCGAGCGCTATGTCGCGGGGCGCGAGCTGACATGCGCCGTTCTTGGCGATCGCGCGCTCGGCATCATCGAAATCAAGCCCGCCGAGGGGCTCGTTTTCTACGATTACGAAGCAAAATACGCAAAAGGAGGCTCCTACCACATTCTGCCAGCACGACTTTCACCGGAAATTTACGAAAATATTCAGAAAATGGCGGTCGACGCGCACCACGCGTTGGGCTGCCGGGGCGTAAGCCGGGCCGATTTCCGTTTGGACGATCGGCCGGAAGGCACGGGCGAGCTTGTTTGTCTTGAGGTCAATACCCAGCCGGGCATGACCGCGACATCGCTCGTTCCGGAACTCGCTGCCCACGCTGGATTGTCGTTTGGTGAACTTGTGCGGTGGATTGTGGAGAACGCCTCTTGCAATCGTTAGTTTCGGGTACGGTTAGCGCGAAAGGCCCAGGGATCGGGGCGGCGCAACCGGGTAAGGATGCCGCTGCGGCGCCGTCCCTTTTTCGATTCGAGTTGGCGCATGCGGATCGCGCCGCGCGCGCGGGCTTCGTCGTCAGCATGGTGTTTCTGGTCGCGACCGCGATCTACGGCCTCTATCTGTCGGGCGCCACGAAATCGCTGTTCGACGAGGTGTCCACCTTCGCCGACAAGGCCGCCTACGACGCCGGTTTCCGGCTCGAAGACCTCGCCGTTTCCGGCTCTGACAACACGCCGAAGGAAACGCTGCTGAAGGCGCTGCAACTTCCCTTCGAACATTCCTCCCTGTCCTACGACGCGGCCGAGGCGCACGACCGCCTGATCGCGCTCGGCTGGATCAAGACCGCCGAGGTGCGTCGCGTGCTGCCCTCGCGCCTTGAGGTGGTGCTGACGGAGCGCGAGCCCTATGCGCGCTGGAAGGATGCGGCGGGCGTCGTTCAGGTGGTCGACCGCGAGGGCCGCGTGCTCGGGCCGTCCGAAGGGCAGTTCGAAACGCTCCTGCTTTTCTCGGGCGAGGGCGCGCCAGCCGAAGCGGCGGCGTTCATCGAATCGCTCGCCGACCGCGAGACCATCCGTTCCCGCGTGGCCGAGGCGAGCTTCGTCGCCGAGCGTTTTTGGCAGGTCAAGCTTGACAGCGGCGTCACCCTGAAACTTCCGCGCAAGGTGGGCGAGTTAACTCTCTCTAAACTTGAATCGGTACTCGCCAACTCGAAGATTGCGGAAATGGCCCTCGACACCATCGATCTGCGACTCACGCATCGCACGATCCTGCAATTGCGGGAGCCAACCACGGCTAATCGCGACAAAGCCATCGCGCTTTTGACCTCCGCCCCCGTGTCGCAACCGGCCATGCCGCCGAGAAGGGGCAAGGCCTTATGACGGACGAACGGCGGCAGGCCTCGCGCGGTCCGTCGCGGTTATGGCCGTTCAAGGGACGAGACGACATCATCACCGTGGTTGACCTTGGCGCACAGAAGGTCGCGTGCGCGGTCGTCCTGCTGTCATCGCCGCGCTTCGGTTTCGACGTCGGCTCGCGCAACATCCGCGTGATCGGCAGCTCCATCGTGCGATCGTCCGGCATAACCGGCGGCCGCATCGCCAACCTCGCGGCCATCGAGACAAGCATTCGTCGCGCGGTCGGCCAGGCGGAAACGCAGGCTGGCGTGACCGTGGAAGACGTGCTCGTCACGGGACAGTTTGCGGGGCTTATCGCGGAGGTGTTCGAGGCGAAGCTCGGGCATGCGGGCCTCGGGCGTGAGGACGTCGAGGCCATCTCGGCGGCCGCAGACGAACACTGCGCGCGGACACAGCGAAAGCTCCTGCATCTTTTCACGTCGTCGGGCGAAGCGGGCGCGGAGGCGGCGCTCGCGGGCCACGCGCCATGGGCGGCCGAAACCGACGTGATCGCCATCTCGATGCCGATTCGCGTGCAGCGCCAGCTTGAGACTTCGTTCGGCAAAAGCCTGCTGAACGTGCGCAGCGTTCTGGCTGGGCCGCTCGCCTCGGCGCTGAGCGTGACGAACGCGCTCGAACGCATGTCGGGCGTTCTGGTCATCGACATGGGCGCGCAGGCGACGGGAGTCGCGCTGTTCCATCACGGTGTGCCGATGTTCCTGGAAAGCCTGAATTTCGGCGGCCAGACGGTGTCGGAGGAGATCGCGCAGGCATTCTCGCTGCGCAAATTCGAGGCGGAACGGCTCAAGGTCCGATATGGCAGCGTCTACGACAATTTGCAGGCCGACATCGACCTGCCCGTCCAGAATGGCGACACCGGAGAGCCGGTGTCCAAATTTTCCCTTAATCGTATCATTCGATCGAGGGCATCGGAGCACCTCAAGGCCGTTAATGAACGGTTAAAAGGTGCAGGATACTCTGTTCCGAATGGGGGCGCTGTGCTGACGGGCGGCGGCAGCCTGCTACCGGGCATCCGCGAGCTTGCTTCGCATCTGTTCGCGGCGGAGGTCAGAACCGCGAGGCCCATGACCTTGAACGGTCTCAACGCGGGGAACGTGTTGAGTGCGCTCGTGGGGGGATGTCTGTATGCAAGTCGGCACCAGTCCGCGGGCGAAATGCCTTATGCGCCTGAGTTGCCGTCTCAAGACAGTAGCTACGCGTCGCGAATCGGCCAATGGCTGCGGACAAGCTTTTTGTGAAAGTTATCCGCGCAATCGGTCGTCGCATATGAGCGGGCGAGCATTTCGCGACGTCCGAAGGGGAAGCTGACGAGGCTGCCATGGGAATTAACCTGCAACTTCCTGGCCTGACGGAGTTGCGGCCGCGCATCACGGTCATTGGCGTGGGCGGCGCTGGCGGCAACGCTGTGAACAACATGGTCGAAGCCGGGCTCGAAGGCGTGGAATTCATCGCCGCGAACACGGACGCGCAGGCGCTCGCGTCGTCCGGCGCTTACACCACCATTCAGATGGGCATCGGCATCACCGAGGGCCTCGGCGCGGGCTCGCGGCCGGAGATCGGCGCGGCTGCGGCCGAGGAAGCCATCGAGGAAATCCGCTCCCATCTCGACGGCGTGCATCTCCTGTTCATCACGGCGGGCATGGGCGGCGGCACGGGCACGGGCGCGGCCCCGATAATCGCGCGCACGGCGAAGGAACTGGGCGTGCTCACGGTCGCGGTGGTGACGAAGCCGTTCGAGTTCGAAGGCCAGCGCCGCATGCGCACGGCCGATGCCGGTATTGCGGGCCTCGCGCAACATGTCGATACGCTGATCGTCATCCCGAACCAGAACCTGTTCCTCGTCGCGAGCGAGCGCACCACCTTCGCGGACGCCTTCTCGCGCGCCGACGACGTGCTGCGCTCGGGGGTGTCCTGCATCACCGATCTTATGGTTAAGGAAGGGTTGATCAACCTCGACTTCGCCGACGTGCGCACCGTCATGCAGAACATGGGCACCGCGCTCATGGGCACGGGCGAGGCCGAAGGCGAAAAACGCGCGCTTCAGGCGGCGGAAGCCGCGATTTCCAATCCGCTGCTCGGCGAAGTGTCGATGCGCGGCGCGAAGGGGCTGCTCGTCAGCATCACCGGCAGTTTCGACATGACGCTGTACGAGGTGGAAGAGGCCGCATCCCGCATCCGCCGCGAGGTCGATCCGGAGGAAAACCCGGACGTGAACATCATCGTCGGCGCGACGTTCGACCAGTCGCTTCAGAACAGGCTGCGCGTATCCGTGGTCGCGACGGGCATTCACTCCGGCATCGCGCCCCATCACATTGCGCCGCCGCCTCCCGTGGAAAAGGATGGAGGGCTTGCCGAGCGCATGCAGTCCGCCCAGCAGGAAGCGCCGCGCCGTGCGCCGTTCGGCGGATTGCGCGAGCAGCCCGCGCGACAGGCGCAGGATCGGCGCGTCGTGCTTGAACCGAAAGGCAGACGCGGCGGTGATGACGTCGCGCCGCCCGCTCCGGCGGATAATGGTCAGCGTTTCGAGCCGGTGCCTCCCGCGAAGACCGCGCGCGCGCCGCGTCGTCCACTCACTTTTTCTGATTTCCCGGAACTCGGACAGACCGACGGCGCGGGCAACAATGGGGCCTCGAATCGAAGTTCCGGCAAGCCTCGCGGCTTTTTCGACTGGATGGCGGGCCGGGATCGCAACGTCGCGAAGGCAAGCACCCCGTCGCAGACCAAATCTGTTGCTCTTCAGCCACGTTCCAATCATGAAAAAACTGTGGCGGAACAAGGGCATCGGAATGGCGCAAGCCATGATGATGCTAGCGACGACATGGAAAGCGACCCTGGCGCTGCTCGTCATAACAGCGATGAAGCTATTGATATTCCTAAGTTTTTCAGGAAACCGGCCTCCTGATCGCAGGCAGTCCTTCACAACCTCCGCGTACGGCGCTTTGACACTCGCTCAAGCGCCGTTTTTGGTTGTGTCGAGCCAAAGGCCCTACCCGTAACAGACTGTTAAAAAGCGTGATTTGAAGCGCCCCGAGTCGCCCGGCTAACTATGTCGCAGTCGGATGTAATTGAGCTTTCGCGTGCGTACCGGCAGACCGCCGGCCCAAGAGTAGCGTGTAGCTACCGATGCTCGCATAGAAGCCATTGGGCATCGTCCGGCACACGATGGGGGGTGCTTTCCTTCGGCAAAGGAAGGCACCGTGGCACAAAAGAACGGCGCACTCTTATGAGCTTTCGAAGCTATTCGAACAGGCAGACCACTCTTGAGCGCGATATCGTCCTGAAAGGGGCGGGCGTGCACAGTGGCGCGGAAGTATCGCTGATCCTCCACCCGGCCGAGGCCAACTCGGGCTATAATTTCTACGTTTCCGGCGGAAAGAACGCGGGCCACGTCCCCGGCGATTTCCGCTCCGTGACCAATCTGACCCTCTGCACCGTGATCAGCGGCGCCGACGGCGCCTCCGTCGCCACCGTGGAGCATCTGCTCTCGGCGCTGCGCGGAATGGGCATCGACAATGCGGATATCGAGGTTGACGGCAACGAACTGCCGATCCTCGACGGCAGCGCGGAACCGTTCGTGGCGGCCATCGAAGAAGCGGGCGTTCGCGAACTCGACGAAGCACGCCGCTACATCAAGATTCTCCGCCCCGTCGCGGTGACGGATGGCGGCTCCATCGGCGAAATCTTCCCCTATGACGGCTTCCGCCTCGATATCGAAATCGATTTCCCCACGCCGCTGATCGGCCGCCAGCGCATCGACCTCGACGTGACGCCAGCCTCCTTCAAGAAGCACCTGAGCCGTGCGCGCACCTTCGGTTTCATGAAGGACGTGAAGCAGCTTTGGGCCGCCGGGCGCGCGCTTGGATCGTCGCTCGAAAACACTGTCGCGATCGGTGAGGATCGCATCCTGAACCCGGAAGGGCTGCGCTACCCGGACGAGTTCGTTCGCCACAAGACGCTCGACGCCGTTGGCGATTTCGCTCTCGCAGGTGCCGCGATCCTCGGCCTGTATCGCTCGAAGCGCCCGAGCCACAAGCTCAACTCGATGATGCTGCACGCGCTTTACGAGAACCGCGATGCGTGGACCGTCGTCGAAGCCGCCGACAAGACGCGCCGCCACTATGTTTCGCCGCGCGCCGATTTCGGCATTGCTTTCGCGACCCCGAACTTTGCGCCTGAAAACGCCTGATCGGCTCCATCTGGTGAATGGCCGGGCTCGTCCCGGCCATTTTGCGTTATAAGGCAGGCGTTTTTGCCTGATGCTGCGGTGGCAAATTCTACACGCGGCGCCGACAACTTTCCCCAGCGCAAAAGCTTTGACTGAAAAACTCCGCATTTCACCATCATTTTGCGGCTTTTGGCCGTACATGAACGTAACGATAAGGGAAACCGAGTCGCGCAGTGCTGCTCGAACTCGAAATACGGGGCCTGGAGCAAGGACGATGGGATTGCGATCGATCGGGCAAACTCTCGCAGCGGTGATTCTCGCGACGACGCTGAGCAGTTCACTTGGTGGCTGCGGGTCGATGGGATCGATGTTTTCGAGCTCGGAGTCGACGCAGCTCGATCAGCGTCCACCGGACCAGATCTATAAAGAGGCCGACGACCTCCTCGGCCAGGGCAAAAACAACAAGGCCGCCGAGTTGTTCGAGCGCATCGACCAGCTTTACCCCTATTCGGAAGAAGCCAAGAAATCGACGCTGATGGCGGCATACGCCTATCAAAAGGCTGGCAAAGGCCCCGAAGCGGTGGCCGCCGCTCGTCGCTTCCTCGCGCTGCATCCCGGCTCCAAGGAAGCGGCGCTGGCGCAGGAAATCATTGCCAGTTCGTATTTCGAGCGCATCTCCGGGCCGACGCGCGATCAGGGCGAAACGAAGAAGGCCATCGCCGAACTCGAAACGCTCATCAGCCGCTATCCGGATAGCCGCTATTCCGAGGACGCGAAACGACGCATCAAGCTTGCCCGCGACACGCTCGCGGCATCCGAAATGAATGTCGGCCGCTACTGGCAGAAGAAGGGCAACTATCTCGGCGCGGTGAATCGATTCAAGACGGTCGTCACGGACTACCAGCAGACGACGCACGTGGAAGAGGCGCTCATGCGTCTGACGGAATGCTACATGGCGCTCGGCATCGTGAACGAGGCGCAGACGGCTGCGGCGGTGCTGGGGCATAACTTCCCCGACAGCCCGTGGTACAAGGACGCTTACGCGCTTCTACAGTCCGGCGGCACCGCGCCGCGCGAAGATTCCGGCTCGTGGATCAGCCACGCGTGGAAGCGCACAGTCGGCAGCGTTGCAGGCTAAGCTCAATTTTATAGCACTGCCTAAGTTTTGACATCTGCCATCGGGGCGGCTTAAGGATAAGCCGTCTTCGGTGGCATGATGCTTTTTGCGTCGGCACGGCGAAGAAAGCCGGCGCACCGCGCCACTCAGCGGAAACGCACCAACCCGATTCGCGCCGTTTGCGCTTCAGCGCATTGCGGCGCATTTCTTTTTGGAAATCATCGTGACCCCGACTGCCATAACCGTGCTTGCTTTCACAATGTCCGTCGACGCCTTTGCGGTTTCGCTCGCGCGCGGAGCCGCCTGCAAGGAGCCGCGCCTGCGCGAAGTGCTCCGCACCGGCTTCATCTTCGGCACCGTGGAAGCGCTGACGCCGGTCATCGGCTGGGGGGCTGGCATGGCAGCCAGCAGCTACGTGCAGGCGTGGGACCACTGGATCGCGTTCACGCTGCTGGCGGGCGTCGGCCTTCGCATGCTCTGGCTCGCCTTGTTCGCGCACGAAGAAGAACGGCCCGCTGTCGCGCAGTCCTTCCTGCTGATTGTCGCCGCCGCAATCGGCACCAGCATCGACGCCATGGCCGTCGGCGTATCGCTCGCAATCCTCGACGTGGATATCACCATCATTGCCATCGCAATCGGCCTCGCCACTTTCCTCATGTCGTCGGCGGGCATGATGCTGGGGCGCATGATCGGTGAACGATTCGGGCGCATGACCGAAGTGGTGGCGGGGCTTGCGCTCTGCGTCATCGGCGCTACGATCCTCATCGAGCATATCGGCTGACGCGCGCGGAGCAGGACGCGGATGCCAACGCGTCGAGAATCGCGTAAGGAAGCGGCATGCTTGTGGCCCTGTCGATCCGCGACATCGTTCTTATCGATAAGCTCGATCTCGGTTTCGAGAAGGGCTTCACCGTATTCACGGGTGAGACCGGCGCGGGTAAATCCATCATCCTCGACAGCTTGAGTCTCGCGCTCGGTGCGCGCGGCGATGGCGGTCTCGTGCGGCGCGGGGCGACCAGCGCGAGCGTCACGGCGTCCTTCGACCTCAACGACGCGCACCCCGCGATGGCACTTTTGGCTGAGCAAGGCTTCGACAGCGAGGACACGCTGATCCTCCGCCGCGTGCAGGGTGAGGACGGCCGCACGAAGGCCTTCATCAACGACCGCCCGGTTTCGACCGGCCTTCTGAAGCAACTCGGCAAGATGCTCGTCGAAATACACGGCCAGCACGACGACCGCGCGCTGCTCGATCCTGCCACACACCGCCATCTGCTCGACCAGTTCGGCGGTCTCATCGGCGAGGTGCAGGACGTTTCGCGGCTATGGGAGGCGTGGCGCGAGAAGAACAAAGCCGTCGACGAGCTTGAGAAGGCGCTCGCAGTAGCGGAGCGCGAAAAGGACTATCTCACGGCGGCCTGCGAAGAGCTGAACCAACTCGCACCGCAGCCGGGCGAGGAAGACGACCTCGCGACCCGACGCGCGTCAATCGTCGCCGCGCAAAAGGCACGCGCCGATCTCGAAGACATCGCGGACGCACTCAACGCGCCGCAATTCCCGGCCGCGAAACTCAGCGCCGCGCTCCGCCGTCTGGAGCGTACACCGAACATCCCCGATGCTTTGAAGCCGATCCAGTCGGCGCTGGAACGCGTGCTGATCGAGGCGGAGGAAGCGCGCGAACTGGTGGAAGCGCAGCTTCGCGGCGAGAGCGGCGACAATGTCGAAGCGATTGAGGAGCGGCTTTTCCGGCTGCGTGCGGTCGCCCGCAAATATCGCGTGTCGGTGAACGACCTGCCTGCTGTTCATGCCCGCTTCCGGGAGGATCTCGGCCGCATCGAAACCGGCGAGGAAGACCTGGCCGCTGCGCGCAAGGCCGCCGCCGAATTCGGCGCGGTTTACGCCCGCGCCGCCGACGCGCTCTCCGAAAAGCGACGCGCGACTGCCGCGCTGCTCGACGCCGCCGTTCAGGCCGAACTTGCGCCGCTCAAGCTCGACAAAGCCCGCTTCGTCACCGAAATCGAGCCCCTGCCGGAGGACCGCAGCGGTCTTCGCGGCGGTCCCTTCGGGCGC
>NZ_JFZJ01000110.1 GCF_000636015.1 Rhodomicrobium udaipurense JA643 | reverse complement strand
CGCCCGGAACGGCGATATGATCTGGACGGTGAAGGCCGGCACCCAGCGGCAGATGGACGTCTTCAGCGTCCGCAAACTGTGCGAGATCGCCGACACCTTCGCGGAGGGCTACGTTCGCTTCACGACGCGCAGCAACATCGAGTTCATGGTGAGTTCACAGGACAAGGTCGAGCCGCTGATCGAAGCGCTGACTGCGGCGGGCTTCCCCGTGGGCGGCACCGGCAATTCTGTCTCGATGATCTCGCACACGCAGGGCTGGCTGCACTGCGACATCCCCGGCACCGATGCTTCGGGCGTCGTCAAGAGCCTGATGGACATGATGTATGACGAGTTCATCAAGGAGGAGATGCCGAACCGCGTGAAGATCACGACCTCCTGCTGCCAGATCAACTGCGGCGGTCAGGGCGACATCTCTATCAACGTGCAATATACAAAGCCGCCGAAGATCAATCACGATCTGGTTTCGAAGATCTGCGAGCGCCCCGCTGTAGTCGCGCGCTGCCCCGTGGCGGCCATCCGCCCGGCGATGGTCAACGGGAAGCCGTCGCTCGAAGTAGACGAACAGAAATGCGTGTGCTGTGGCGCTTGCTATCCGCCCTGCCCGCCCATGCAGATCAACGGCGCGGACTCCACCAAGATCGCGGTGTGGGTTGGCGGCAAGCACTCGAATGCGCGATCGAAGCCCAGCTTTCACAAGCTCGTCGTCGCCAACCTCCCCAATAATGCACCTCGCTGGCCCGAAGTGGCCGAAGTCGTTCGCAAGATCCTCTACGCGTACAAGGACAACGCGAAGGACTGGGAGCGCATGGGCGAGTGGATCGAGCGCATCGGCTGGCCACGTTTCTTCGAGCTGACGGGCTTTGCTTTCACGAAGCACCACCTCGACACGTGGACCGGCTCGCGCAAGACGATGAACATGTCAGCGCACGTGCACTTCTAGGCGGGAGGAAGACATGCAGCTTGCAATCGTCGTCAACGAAGGCCCCTACACGCATCAGGCGTCGGACACGGCCTACCATTTCACCAAAGCCGCGCTGGAGAAGGGCCACGGGATCACCCGCGTCTTCTTCTACCACGACGGCGTCAACAACGGGACGCGTCTGACCGTGCCGCCGCAGGACGACCGGAATTTGCAGAAGCTTTGGAGCGAGCTTGGCGAGAAGCACGGGCTCGACATGGTGGTCTGCATCGCGGCGGCACAGCGGCGCGGCATCCTCGATGCCGATGAAGCCAGACGCCACGGCAAGGATGCGAGCAACATTGCGGCGGGATTTCGCATTTCGGGGCTCGGTCAGTTGATCGAGGCTGGCATTGAGGCCGACCGGCTCGTCGTTTTCGGGGATTAGGGGGACGTCATGGCCCAGAAGAAGAAATTTCTCTACCTCAACCGCAAGGCACCGCACGGCACCATCTATGCGCTCGAGTCGCTTGAGGTCGTGCTCATCGGCGCCGCCTTCGAGCAGGACGTCAGCCTCGCTTTCCTCGATGACGGCGTCTTCCAGCTCATGGCGGGGCAGGACACGACCGCCGCCGGAATGAAGAACTTTTCGCGCACGTTCAAGGCGCTCGGCGACTACGACGTGCGCAAGTTCTACGTCGAGCGCGAGTCGCTGGCCGAGCGCGGGCTAACGGTCGAAGACCTGATGCCCATCACCTATGAAGACGAGAACGAGGACTACGCCGAAAAGCCCTCGATCCATCTTGTCGGGCGGGCCGAGCTGGCGGCCATCATCGCAGATCAAGACGTCGTCTTAAGCTTCTGATGCAGGGGAGTTAGAAAGCCATGTCCACTCTTCATACGGTGAACAAATCTCCCTTCGAGCGAAACGCGCTCACGAGCTGCACCGGCCATCTTCTGGCGGGCGACGCCGTGCTCATGATCGAGGACGGTGTTCTCGGGGCGCGCACGGGATCGTCTGCGGTGGCGGTGGTCCAGGCTGCGCTGGAAAGCGGCAGCGTTTATGCGCTCGCGCCGGACTGCGCCGCGCGCGGTATCAAGCCCGACGATCTTATCGAAGGCGTTCAACTCGTCGATTACGCGGGCTTTGTCGACCTCGTCGCGCAGCATCAGCGCACGGTCGCCTGGCTTTGAGAACAGCAGATCAAGAACCAACATGACGGAGTAGAGCATCATGACCATGCAATATAAAATTGGGGACATCGTCGCGGAGCACGATGAGGAGGGCTACCTTACGGACATTACAGTCTGGAACAAGGATCTGGCGCTGCTCATCGCCAAGAGCGAAAATATCGAAATGACGCCTGAGCACTGGGAAGTCGTCGATTTTCTGCGCGAATATTATGAGGAATACCAGATCGCGCCCGCCATCCGCATCCTCGTCAAGGAGATGAAGAAGAAGTTCGGTCCCGAAAAGGGCGATCAGAAATATCTGTATCAGCTCTTCCCCTACGGACCTGCGAAGCAGGCGTGCAAGATCGGCGGCCTGCCGAAGCCGACCGGCTGCGTGTAACAGCCCACTGCATCACCTGAGCATCACCAGGCACCAAGACCTGGGAACTAGGGACGGAATGGCGTGCAAACCACACTCTACGCGGTCATGTTTTACGTCGCCGCAGCGATCTTCGCAGGAGGCCTCGGTCTGCGCGTGTGGCAATACGCGAAGACGCCCGTTCCTCTCAAGATCCCGACGACGCCCGCGCCCATCACGCAGGCGGGGGCAACCTTCCGCGTGCTGCGCGAGGTGGTCGTTTTCGAGAGCCTGTTCAAATCCAACAAGTGGATCTGGCTGTTCGGGTGGATCTTCCATATCGCGCTCGCTCTCGTTCTCGTTCGACACCTGCGCTACTTCACGCAGCCCGTCTGGACGCCCGTCGCGCTCGCGCAGCCCCTCGGCATCTATGCCGGTTTCGCCATGGTCGGCGCGCTGTTCGCGCTTTGGGTCCGGCGCGTCGCAATCTCGCGCATGCGCTATATCAGCGACGCTTTCGACCATTTGATCCTGCTCCTGCTGCTTGCCATCGGCGCGACCGGGCTTGGGATGAAGTTCATCGCTCCGACCGACATCGTAGCGCTGAAAGGCTTTTTCCTCGGGCTGATGGCGTTCGACTGGCAGCCGCTCCCCGCCGATCCGCTTCTGCTTTCGCATCTCGCGCTGGTGGCGCTGCTGATGGTCGTCTTCCCGTTCACAAAGCTGTTGCACGCGCCGGGCGTCTTCTTCAGCCCCTCGCGCAATCAGGCGGACGATGCCCGCGAACGGCGCTACGCGCCCCGTCCTCTGACGAGCAAGGCATAGGGAGGCGCGAATGGAACGGATCGAAGCTCAAGACCTGGGCGAAAGCCCGCTGCATCCAGACCCGCTGGAGATCCCGGCGCTGGCATATGGCGCGATGGCAAAGAGCAAGCCCTATCCGGCGTCTGTGGCGCATCAGACGGCGCTCGGCTTTCCCGGCGAGCTTGTCGAGAACTGGCAGGAAAAGGCGGTCGCGAAGCTCGGTGAGCTTGTCAGGAACAACCGCGCGCTGCGCTTCTATCTCGACGGCTGCGTGCGCTGCGGCGCTTGCACCGACAAGTGCCACTACTTCCTCGGCACCGGCGATCCGAACAACATGCCCGTCGCGCGCCAAAACCTGATGCGCAGGGTCTACCGTCGCTACTTCACGTTTTCGGGCCGGATCGCGCCATCGCTCGTCGGCGCGGAAGACCTCACCCGGGAAGTCCTCGACGAGTGGTACACCTACTTCCACCAGTGTTCCCAATGCCGCCGCTGCTCGGTCTATTGCCCGTTCGGGATCGACACCGCGGAAATTTCCATGGCCGCCCGGGAGATCATGGACACGATCGGCATGGGACAGAAATACTGCAACGAGATCATCGGCAAGGTCTTCAAGATCGGCAATAATCTGGGCCTGCCGCCCAAGGCGCTGAAAGCGACGCTCGCGGGCCTTGAGGAGGAGATCGAAGAGGACACCGGCGTCCCCGTGCGGCTGCCGCTCGATGAGGCGGGCGCCGACATCCTTCTCGTGACGCCGAGCGCGGACTTCTTCGCCTCGCCGCACATGGAAGGACTGATCGGCTACGCAAAGGTGCTGCATGAGTCCGGCGTCTCATGGACGTTCAGTTCGCACGCATCGGAGGCCGCCAATTTCGGCATGTTCATCGGCTCCCGCGAGAACATGCAGAAGGTTGCGCAGCGCATCGCCGATGCCGCCCGCGACCTCAAGGTGAAGCGGATCGTTTTCGGCGAATGCGGGCACGCCTGGCGCGTCGGCTACAATTTTCTCGATACGCTCGCGGGTCCGTTCGATTTCCTCGACCGGCGCTATCCGGTTCCGCAGCACATCTGCGAGTTCACCTACGATCTGATTCAGCAGGGCACGCTGCGCCTCGACAAGTCGAAGAACGACCACATCAGGCTGACTTTCCACGACAGCTGCAACGTCGCGCGCGCCTCGCGCATGGGCGACATGCCGGGCGGACAGTTCGAGATCCCGCGCGCCATCCTGAGGGCGTGCTGCAATCACTACTACGACATGGACCCCGACACGATCCGCGAGGCGACGCTCTGTTGCGGCGGTGGTGGCGGGCTGTTGACCGACGAGCTTATGGACCTACGCACAAAAGGCGCGTCGCCTCGCATGAAGGCGCTGCGCGAGGTCGCCGACGAGCACGGCGTCACGCACATGGCCGCCATTTGCGCCATCTGCAAAGCGCAGTTTTCCAAGGTGCTCCCGAAGTTCGGCTTCGACATGGAGGCGATCGTCAGCGTGCACCAGATGGTTTCGAACGCCATCGTGCTGACCGGCTCGAAGCAGGACGAAGAGGCCAACGAGGCGGATGAAGAAGCCGGGTCGGTACCAGCGGTCGCTGCTCAAGCGGAAACCGCCGAACCGGCACAAGCAGCAAATGCGCAGGAGGAAGCGTGATGGATCGAGGAAATGGAGCCCCGGAACAGCAGACGTTCCGCCGTTTCAAGACCGGCGAAAGCATGTGGGATTGGCCGGATCTGTCGCATAAAATCTTCCAGGCCGATCGCTCCTACAAATGCCCGACCTATGTGCATCGAACGCCGCCGTGCCAGGGCAGTTGCCCGTCCGGCCACGACATCCGCGGCTGGCTCGCCATAGCGCGAGGCCAGGACAAGCCGCCGGTCGCGGGTATGCCGTGGCAGGAATACGCGTTCCAGCGGATGATGGAGGCCAACCCGTTTCCATCGGTGATGGGCCGCGTGTGTCCGGCACCGTGCGAAGACGGTTGCAATCGCAACGAGGTGGATGACTTCGTCGGCATCAACGGCGTCGAGCAATATGTCGGCGACTGGGCTATCGAGCATGGCCTTAAATCACCGGCACCGGGCGCCGACACCGGCAAGAAAGTGGCCGTGATCGGCGGCGGGCCCGGAGGTCTTTCGGCGGCTTATTTTCTTCGGCGCAAAGGTCATGCGGTCACGCTGTTCGAGGCCAACGACCAGCTTGGCGGCATGATGCGCTACGGCATCCCCGGCTACCGCACACCCCGCGACAAGCTCGCAGCGGAGATCGGCCGCATTGTCGATCTGGGTATCGAAGTCAGGCTCAAGACGAAAGTGGGTCGCGACGTGAGCATCGAAGACCTTGAGGCGCGTTACGACGCTATCTTCTGGGCCATCGGCGCGCAGAAGGGGCGCGGGCTGCCGGTGCCGGGCTGGGGGGTGGAGAACTGTCTCTCCGGCGTGGAGTTCCTCGACGCATTCAACCGTGGCTGGGTTTTCTCGACGGCAAAGCGCATCGTTGTCATCGGCGGCGGCGACACGTCCATCGACGTGGCGTCTGTCGCGCGGCGACTGGGACATATCACCCAACACGCCTGGCATGACATTTCCGGGGCGCAGACCCTCGGACATACGGCCCACGACGTCGCTGGAACGATCCGGCGCGAGGGTGTGCAAGCCGTGCTCACGTCGCTATTCCCGCTCGATCAGATGACCGCCGCCATCCGGGAGCGCGAGGATGCGCTGCGCGAAGGCATCGACATTCGCGGCGGCGTCATGCCAGTCGAAATCGTGGTGGACGCGGCGGGGCGCGCGACCGCCATCAAGATGTGCCAATGCACGATGAAGGGCACGACGCCCATCCCGGTCGCGGGTACGGAGTTCGAGGTCGCTTGCGATATGGTGATCTCGGCTATCGGTCAAATGGCGGATCTGGCGGAGGGACTGGAGCGGCTCGACGGCGGAAAAAGCGCCATCGCCATCGACGCCGTTTACAAGGTGAAGGGCACGGAGAAGCACTTCGCCGGCGGCGACGTCGTGCGGCCTAACCTCCTCACGACAGCTATCGGACACGCGCGAATTGCGTCGGAAACGATCACGCACTTCCTTGCGGGCAATCCTCAGGACAAGCGGCCCAAGGTCGACGTGCATCGCTTCGACCTTCCGCAGGAATTGCACGCGCGCGGCCTCTACCCGCAGCCTTACGATCACGGCCCGGTCCGTGGGACGTGCGATGGCGAATTCGCGCTCCACAATTACGAAGACCGGTCGGCGACACAGGTCATCGCGCACACCGCGCTGTTCAAGGGGCACTTTCCTTATTCGCCACGCAACAAGCGCAGCGAACGCCACGTCGACGCCGACGCGGTCATGGGCGATTTCGAGGAGCGCATCGTTGCTTTCACCGAGGCGCAGGCAAAGGCCGAGGGCGAGCGCTGCATGAGCTGCGGGCTTTGCTTCGAATGCGACGCCTGCCTCATTTTCTGCCCGCAGAAGGCCATCGAGCGCGTGCCGAAAAAGGAGCGGGCGATCGGGCGCTACGTCACCACCGACTACAAGAAATGCGTCGGTTGCCACATTTGCCAGGACGTTTGCCCCACGGGCTACATCCAGATGGGCCTCGGGGAGTAAAGCGATGATCCGGGGCGCACGCATCGCTTTGCTCCTTGCCCTCCTGATCGCAAGCCAGATCACGCTTGCGGTTGGCGAGGAGAGCAAGCTCGTACCCCATCCGCCGAAGGGCCGGGGCGAGCAGTGCGTGGCGGCCACCGATTTCATGCGGCGCAATCACATGAACCTGATGAAGCACCAGCGCGATGAGACCGTCCGCGAGGGCGTTCGCGGCAAGGCGTTCAGCCTGACGGGCTGTGTCGACTGTCACGCCGTCAACGGCGCGGACGCCAAGCCTGTGAGCTACGCCGATTCCCGGCATTTCTGCCGTAGTTGCCACGACTATGCAGCGGTCTCCATCGACTGCTTCCAGTGTCACGCATCGCGGCCGGGCTCCGAAAAGCCGCACGCCGCGCAAGGGGTCGGCTCGACTGCACTGGCTGCCGTTGCGGCTTACTTTCAGGGGGCGGCCAATGACCGGAAATAGGCCCGTTGACGAAGGGCGGCGCGGCTTTCTCATGAGCAGCGTGGCCGTCGCCGCAACCTTGCTCGCGCCGGGGGTCACGCTGTACGCGATGGGCGGCGATGCGGCCGCCGCTGCAACCGCGCCCGCCTCTGCGAAAGTCCGCTGGGGCCTCCTGATCGATGCCGCCCAATGCAAGGATGGCTGCGCCGCCTGCATCGACGCTTGCTCCAGCGCTCACGGCTGGCAAAGCGCGGGCCACCCCGAGACGGACGCGCAGTGGGTCCGCAAGATCACGGCAACAGACCCGAAGACCGGCGCGGGATTTTCGGCCCCCGTCATGTGCCAGCATTGTGCGAATGCACCCTGCGTCGACGTTTGCCCCACGGGAGCGTCGTTCAAGCGCGCCGATGGCATCGTCCTCGTCGACCGGCACATCTGCATCGGCTGCCGCTATTGCATGATGGCTTGCCCCTACAAGGCGCGATCCTTCGTGCATGAGCCGGTCGCGGATCAGAAGCCGGATGCGCCGCGAGGCAAGGGCACGGTGGAGGGTTGCACGCTCTGCGCCAGTCGCATTGATGCGGGCGGCGTACCGCACTGCGTCGAGGCGTGCAAGACGGCGGGCCACGGGGCGATCCTATTCGGAGACCTCAACGATCCGTCAAGCGACATCGTGAAACGCATCGCAACTTACCGCTCGACGCGCATCCGCGCTGACCTCGGCTGCGATGCGGCGGTCTACTACACGAATATCTAGCGAGGAACCGCTGCCGGTTCAGGCGCGCAAGGTTGGCCATGGCAAAGATCGCATATCAGAAGCTTACCGATCACAGCAGCTTCTTCTGGGGATTGCTCGGCTTCCATTTGCTCGTCATCGCGGCCGGGCTTGGCGCGGCGCTTTACATGGAACATCACGGCCACGTGGTCACCGGCATGTCGAACCAGATCGTCTGGGGCGCGCCGCATGTCTTCGCGGTCTTCCTGATCGTCGCCGCCTCCGGGGCGCTGAACGTGGCCTCCTTCTCGTCGGTCTTCAACAAGCTCGCCTACAAACCCTATGCGCGGCTGTCGGGAGTCCTCGCCATCGCCTTGCTGATGGGCGGGCTTGCGATCCTGGTGCTGGATCTCGGGCGGCCGGACCGCCTGATCGTGGCGATGACCATCTACAATTTCCGGTCCATTTTCGCCTGGAATATCTACCTGTATGTCGGTTTCATCGCCGTTGTCGGCCTCTACCTTTATGTGATGATGGACAGGCGGGTGTCCCGCTCGGAGACGCCAACAAGGATCGTGGGCGGTTTCGCCTTCTTCTGGCGCTTCGCGCTGACGACCGGCACCGGCTCCATCTTCGGCTTTCTCATCGCGCGCGATGCCTATTCTTCAGCGATCATGGCGGTGTTGTTCATTGCCGCGTCGTTTCTCTACGGGCTCGCCTTCACCGTGCTTGTCTTGCTGACGATGAGCCGGGAAACGCGGCACGAACTCATCAGCGAGGACATGCTCGGCAAATTTCGCGGCTTGTTCATTCTTTTTGCGCTTGCGGTTCTTTACATCACGGCCGTTTTCCACCTGACGAAACTCTACGCGCCCGATTATCGCGAGGTGGAAACCTTCCTGCTTCGCGACGGCGGTATCTACACGCTTGCGTTCTGGGTCGGACAGATCGGGATCGGCCTCTTGCTGCCCCTCGCCATTCTCGTCTTTCGAGGGAGCGGGCGACATGCCTGGCACGCCGTCGCGATTGCCGCGCCGCTCTTTCTCATCGGAGGCGTGGCTCAGATGTACTTCACCATCATCGGCGGGCAGGCTTATCCGCTGCGGCTTTTTCCCGGCATGCAGGTTTCGAGTTCCTTCCACGATGGCGTCATCGCCCAATATTGGCCGTCTCTGCCGGAAGTGCTGCTCGGAGTGAGCGGGGTCTCGCTCGCCATGCTTTTGACCGGCGTTGCGCTGAAGGTTCTGCCATTCCTTCCGCGCCCGGCGAGCGTCTGATGGCGCGGGTTCTCATAGCGGCGGCGCATAAGTCGTCAGGCAAGACAACCCTCTCGGTTGGGCTTGCCGCCGCCTTGGCCGCGCGCGGCCTCAAGGTCCAGACCTTCAAGAAGGGCCCCGACTATATCGATCCCATGTGGCTTTCGCACGCCAGTGGCAGACCCTGCTACAATCTCGACTTCAACACGCATTCGACGGCCGAAATCCTCAGCTCCGCCGCAGCCCGCGAGTCCGCCGCCGATATCGCGCTGATCGAGACCAACAAGGGGCTCCATGACGGCGTCGACCTTGAGGGAAAGGATTCAGGGGCGGCGCTTGCGAAGCTGCTCGCGGCTCCCGTCATCCTCGTGATCGATGCGCTCGGCATGACGCGGGGCATCGCTCCTCTCGTCCTGGGTTATCAGGCGTTCGACCGGGAAACGAACATCGCGGGCATCATCATCAACAAGATTGGGACAGCCCGGCAGCAGGACAAGATATGCCAGGCGCTTGAGCGCTACACCGACATTCTCGTGTTGGGCGCTGTGCCGCGGGACACGGGCTTCTCCATCACCGAGCGCCATCTCGGGCTGATGACGCCGACCGAAACGCCGGAACTTCGCGGCATCATCGGGAGACTGAGAACCGCCGTTGAGGGCGGCGTGGATATGACCCGGCTCCTTGCCATCGGAAGGGCAGCGCCGCCTCTGCCCGGAAGCTTTCCTGCGACGCGGAGCAGGAGCGCCGGGCGGCCTTTGCGCATCGCCATCGCGAGGGACAGCGCTTTCGGCTTCTACTATGCCGACGATCTCGAAGCATTCGAGCGCGAAGGCGCAAGGCTCTGCTTTTTCGACACGCTTTCGGACAATCGGCTTCCGGACGCAGACGGCCTTTTTATCGGCGGGGGCTTTCCCGAGACACAGGCCGCAGGCCTCGAAGCCAATGCCGAACTTCGCGCCGACATCGCGCGCCGCATTCGTGCGGGCCTTCCAACCTATGCCGAGTGCGGCGGCATGATGTATCTGGCGCGATCCATCCGATGGAAGGGCGTCTCGCATGAGATGGTGGGCGTCATCCCGGCCGACGCCGTCATGTATGACCGTCCTCAGGGGCGCGGCCTCGTGATCCTTCATGAAACACGCGAGGCACTCTGGACACAGCCGGGAGCCTCACCGTGCGCGAACATTCCGGGCCATGAGTTCCATTATGCCGCCCTCGAAAACATGAGCAGCGGGCAGCGGTTCGCCTATCGAGTCGCCAGGGGCGAGGGCATCGGCGGCGGCCGCGACGGGATCGTGATCGGAAACCTTCTTGCTAGCTTCAGTCATCTGCGATCGAGCCCGAGCAATCCGTGGGTCAAGAGGTTCGTGGCGTTCGCAAGATCCAGGCTCGAACCGGCGGTGCGCTCGGAACCAGACTATGCGCGGGAAACGATGCCGATTCACCCCTGACTTCGAACTGGATACAAAG
>NZ_JFZJ01000109.1 GCF_000636015.1 Rhodomicrobium udaipurense JA643 | reverse complement strand
CGATGGCGGAAAGTTCCGCCAGGAGCGCGTCGCGGTCGATCTCCGGCTGGCCCAGGCCGCGCCGCAGCGCGTTGTGATGAACGAGCGCGCGGTCGATCTTGGCGGGCAGCGTCTTGAGGTCGAGCAGGTCAACGGCGTGGATCGCGCGGCGGCCGACCTTGTCTTCATAGGCCGGGCCGATGCCGCGCTTCGTGGTGCCGATGGCGCCTTCGCCCGCCGCGTTCTCGCGCAGCGCATCGAGTTCGCGGTGCAGCGGCAGGATGATCGTCGCGTTTTCCGCGATACGGAGATTGTCGCGCGTGACCTTTACGCCAAGTTTCGCGACCTCTGCGATTTCACGCTCCAGCGCCCACGGATCGACGACGACGCCATTGCCGATCACGGACAGCTTGCCGCGAACGACGCCGGAGGGCAGAAGCGAAAGCTTGTAGGTCTTGTCGTCGATGACCAGCGTATGCCCGGCATTGTGGCCGCCCTGAAAACGCACCACGATGTCTGCGCGTTCGGATAGCCAATCGACGATTTTGCCTTTACCTTCGTCGCCCCATTGCGAGCCGACCACGACCACATTTGCCATCTCGTTCCCCGGATGTCCTTCAAAGCGCCTATGCTCTGGCGCATATTTTCGATCCACCGTGCTGCATGCTCTTCAGCAAACCTAAGCGCCTGAGAGCACCAGCAACTTCTTGAATCCGTTGCAGTTTTGATTTTGACATTCGATATGAGACCCGGGCGGGGATGAATCGATGTCAAATTCGCTGCACTAGACTAGCCCATGCCACAAGACATTGCCATGCCGAGCGCGCATGGGCTTAAAACCAAATCGTCGCTCGTCCAGACCCTACCTGAAGGAACCTGCCTTGACGCCATTCTTCGACCGGCCGCGCCTGCTCATGACGCTGACTACGATCTTCTGGGCGGGAAACTTCGTTCTCGGGCGCGCAATCGCGGGGCATGTTCCGCCGATCACGCTGGCCTGTCTGCGCTGGACGCTGGCGACGCTGATCTTTCTGCCATTTGCGTGGACGCATCTCAAGCGCGATGGTGCCGCGATCCGCGAGCATTGGGCCATTCTCCTGTTTCTGGGCGCGATCGGGGCGGGGGCGTATAACACGCTGTCCTATATCGGCTTGACCTCGACCGAGGCGCTGAACGGGCTCGTGCTCAACGCAGCCGGGCCGATGTTCATCGCGCTGTCCGCATGGGCGCTGTTCGGCGACCGCATCGGGCGTCTTCAGATCGCGGGTCTCGCGGCGGGCTTCGTGGGCGTGCTTATCGTCGTCGCGAAAGGCGACCTCGCGTCGCTTGCGGCCTTTCACTTCAACCCCGGCGACGTTTTCATCATCTCGTCGATGCTGTCATGGGCCATCTACACGGCATGCGTGAGATTGCGGCCGGGCATCAGCTGGCAGAGCTTCAATTTCGTGACCTACGCCGTGGCGGCGGTGGGCAACGCGCCGTTCATGGCTTGGGAATGGAGTGCGGGCTCGCGGCCGGTATGGGACGAAGCGGCGGTGGCGGCCATCGTCTATGTCTCGATCTTTCCGAGCATCCTGGCCTACGTCTTTTATAACCGCTCGGTCGAATTGATGGGACCGGCGAACACAGGAATGTTCCTTTTTCTTGTGCCGGTTTTCGGGGGGCTTCTCGCAACGCTAGCGCTCGGCGAACAGCTTCACCTGTTCCATGCGGCGGGCTTCGCGCTCATCGTGGCGGGCGTCTTGCTAGGCACGCGGAAAAAAAGCGAGGCCGCCGCCGTGAAGGCGTGACGGCCTCAGCAAGGGTGGCGCGTGTAATGGTCAGCAGCAGCGGAAGCGGCCCTTGCCCTTGTAGCGGGCGTCCTGCCGTTCCTTGAAGAACTCTTCCCACGACATGAACGGCTCGCCCGGGTGACGGGCGCGCCTGTGTTCGAGATAGGTCTCATAGTCAGGGATGCCGACCATGAGGCGGGCGGTCTGGGCCGCCATTTTCCAGAAACCGGCTTTCTGCGGCATGACGCGCGCTCCCTGTCTCTCGTTTACTCGGCCGGTTTCGGCAGCGGCCCGCCGCCGATCTCGATGGCAGTCGGCTTCGGCGAGCCGAGCGCGCGCCACATCGCGACGACGCCGAACACAACCATCGACATCACGACTAGGACGAACAGGCCGGACATGACCGCGTCCACATAGTTGTTGAAGATGATCTGATTCATCTGCCCTACCGACTTGGCGGGCGCGAGGATTCTGCCCTCTGCCAGCGCCGTTTCAAATCGGCTCGCCTGCGCGAGGAAGCCGATCTTCGGGTCGGGGTGGAACAGCTTCTGGAGGCCCGCCGTCATGGTGCAGACGAGGAGCCACGTCGTCGGGATCAGCGTCACCCAAGCGTAGCGCTCACGCTTCATCTTGAACAGGATGACGGTGCACAGGATCAGCGCGATGGCGGCGAGCATCTGGTTCGAGATGCCGAACAGCGGCCACAGCGTGTTGATGCCGCCCATCGGATCGACCACGCCCTGATACAGGAAATACCCCCAGGCCGAGACCGCGAGCGCGGAGCCGATGACATTGTTCACCCAGCTTTCGGTGTTCTTGAAGCGCGGGACGACGCTGCCGACGCTGTCCTGGATCATGAAGCGGGCGACACGCGTGCCCGCGTCCACGGTCGTCAGGATGAACAGCGCCTCGAACAGGATCGCGAAGTGGTACCATATGCCCATCATCGTCTGGCCGCCGAGGAAGCCCGCGAGGATCTGCGCCATGCCGACCGCAAGCGTCGGCGCGCCGCCTGTGCGCGAGAGCAGCGTGTTCTCGCCGACGTCCTTCGCAAGCTGCGTCAGATGCTCCGGCGTGACGACGAAGCCCCAGTTTGAAATCACCTGCGCGGCGCTCACGGCATCGGTGGCGATCAGCGCGGCCGGGCTGTTCATGGCGAAGTACACGCCCGGATGCAGCACCGTCGCGGCGATCATCGCCATGATGGCGACGAAGGATTCAGCCAGCATCGCGCCGTAACCGATGAAGCGGATCTGACCCTCGTTCTCGATCATCTTCGGCGTCGTGCCGGACGCGATCAGCGAGTGAAAGCCCGAGACCGCGCCGCATGCGATGGTGATGAACAGGAACGGGAACAGGCTGCCCGCCCAGACGGGGCCCGAGCCGTCGATGAATTGCGTGACGGCAGGCATTTCGAGATTCGGCCGCACGATCAGAATGCCGATGGCGAGCAAGCCCATCGTGCCGATCTTGAGGAAGGTGGAGAGGTAGTCGCGCGGCGCGAGCAGCAGCCACACGGGCAGCACGGATGCCACGAAGCCGTAGCCGATGATGCAGAGCGCCAGTTGCTCTCCGGAGAGGGTGAAATAATGCGCGAGCGCCGGATCTTCCGAGACGACCTTGCCATACATGAGCGCCGCGAGCAGCATCGCGATGCCGATGATGGACATCTCGCCGATGCGACCGACGCGCAGGAATCGCGAATAGACGCCCATAAAGAGCGCGATCGGTATCGTGGCGAACACGGTGAACGTGCCCCATGGCGAGCCGACCAGCGCCTTCACCACCACGAGCGCGAGCACCGCGAGCAGGATGATCATGATCAGCAGCACGCCGATCAGTGCGATGCCGCCCGCCACCGGTCCCATCTCCGAACGCACCATATCGCCGAGCGAGCGCCCGTCGCGGCGGGTGGAGAAGAAGAGGATAATCATGTCCTGCACGGCGCCCGCGAAAACCACGCCGACGAGGATCCAGAGCGTGCCGGGGAGATAGCCCATCTGCGCCGCGAGCACGGGGCCGACGAGCGGACCAGCCCCCGCGATGGCCGCGAAGTGGTGGCCGAACAGCACGTAGCGGTTCGTCGGCACGTAATCGAGGCCGTCATTATGCCGCCAGGCGGGCGTTGGCCTGCTAGGATCGACGCGGAGCACACGGCGCGCGATGAAGAGTGCGTAGAAGCGATAGGCGATGAGATAGACGCAGAGCGCCGCGATCACGAGCCACGCGGCGCTGATCGGTTCGCCGCGCGAGAGCGCCACGACGCCGAGCGAACCGGCTCCCGCAAGCGCCACTACAAGCCACAACATGATCTGTCTGATCGATAGGGAAGCGCTAGCGTGGCTGCTCATTTTTTCCTCCCGATGCCGCATCGTCAGGCGGTTCCTTATGCCCTTTTGCCGCTTTTGCGAATATGACAAACGGCCGCAGCATTGCGCAAAAAAGGGGAAAGTTAGTCGACTTTGCATCGTCGACGGATTTCCAGCGATCTAAAATTTCGTGATCGGCGAAAATGCCTGTGGGCAGGGGATCGGCGCGCGACGCAGAAGGCCGAAATGTCGGAGGCAGAAGGGAAGCGGCGCTCGACGCGCCGCTTGACGGCTAGCGAAAGGTAAACGCCCGTAAAGAAACCCTTAACCAAATGCCTTCGGCTCTATTGGGCGACCTTCACAGCTCTTTCTTGAGCGCGTAGAGAAGGTCGAGGGCATCGCGCGGGGAAAGACTGTCCACATCGAGCGCGGCGAGCCGCTCAAGCACAGGATGCGGCGCTTCCGCTGCGTGATGCGCGACGGGAGCGGAAAACAGCGGCATGTCGGTGGGGAGCGTCAGCGGTCCGTGCGGCCCGCCGCCCGCTTCGAGTTGCGCGAGGATCTGCTTTGCGCGCGCCACCACTTGCTTCGGGACGCCCGCGAGCTTCGCCGCCTGCACGCCGTAGGAGCGGTTCGCCGGGCCAGCCTCGACCGCGTGCAGGAACACGATGGTGTCCTTCCACTCCGTCACGGCCATGCGGACGTTGCCCGCACGCGGCAGGTCGTCGGCGAGGCGCGTCAGCTCGTGGTAATGCGTCGCGACGAGGCCCCGGCAGCGCGTCTCGTCGTGCAGATGTTCGAGCACGGCCCACGCAATGGAAAGCCCGTCGAAGGTGGCGGTGCCGCGCCCGATCTCGTCGAGGATGACGAGGCTGCGCTCTGTCGCTCGGTTGAGGATGGCGGCGGTCTCCGTCATCTCGACCATGAAGGTCGAGCGACCGCGCGCGAGGTCGTCGGCGGCCCCGATGCGCGCGAACAGCCGATCCGCCACGCCGATATGCGCCGAGGTTGCGGGCACGTAGGAACCCATCTGCGCGAGCACGGCGATCAGCGCGTTTTGGCGGAGATAGGTGGACTTGCCCGCCATGTTCGGCCCGGTCACGACGAGGAAGCCCGGCGCGCGCTCGCCCGCACCGTCGAGGCGGCAATCATTGCCGATGAAAGCGCCGCCCTCGCGCGTAAGCGCCTGCTCGACCGCCGGGTGCCGCCCGCCCTCCAAGAGAAAGGCGCGCGACGTGTCCACGCGCGGCCGCACATAATTCTGTACCTGCGCAATCTCCGCGAGGCCGCCGACGCAATCGAGGCAGGCGAGCGCCTGCGCCGCATCCGCAATGGCGTCCTCCCGTTCGAGCACGGCATCGGAAAGCTCGGCGAACAACGCCTGCTCGCGCGCGAGCGCATCTCCCTGCGCGGTGAGGATGCGGCTTTCCAGCGCCGCGAGTTCGTCGGTGGTGAAGCGCACCGCGCTCGCAAGCGTCTGCTTGTGCCGGAACAACGCGGAATGCGGCTCGCCCATCAGCGCGGACGCTTGGCCGGGGCTCACCTCGATAAAATAGCCGAAGACGTTGTTGTACTGGATCTTGAGCGTCTTGACGCCGGTCTGCGCGGCATAGTCGGCCTGAAGCTTCGCAAGGACGACCTTGCTGCTCGACGCAAGCTCGCGAAGCCCGTCGAGCGCCGCGTCGAAGCCTGCCGCGATATAGCCGCTGTCCTTCGTGAGGAAGGGCACGACGCCGACGAGCGCGCGGTCGAGCTTTCGCGCGAGAGCGCCGCCGTGATCGTCGCCGGTGAACGCGGCGAGCGCGGTCATCGCTTGCTTCAGATGCGCGGGCTGTGCCGGAGACGCCGCGAGCAGCGCCGCCACGTCGCCGCCCGCTCGCAATCCATCGCGGATTGCGCCGAGATCGCGCGGACCGCCGCGCTTGAGTTTCAGCCGCGACAGCGCGCGGCTCATGTCGGGCGCGGTCTTCAGGATATGGCGGATGCGCTCGCGAAGCGCCCAAT
The DNA here is from genome assembly GCF_000636015.1 of Rhodomicrobium udaipurense JA643. Lineage (GTDB taxonomy): Bacteria > Pseudomonadota > Alphaproteobacteria > Rhizobiales > Rhodomicrobiaceae > Rhodomicrobium > Rhodomicrobium udaipurense. The sequence goes on along the minus strand of NZ_JFZJ01000109.1, from coordinate 4,742 downwards.
CCTCGATCAGCGCGCCCACCGCGTCGAGCCGCTCATTGACGAGGCCAGCGTCGGCGGAGGGGGAGACGAGGCGGCTCATCAGTTCGCGCGCGCCCGCCGCCGTCACCGTGCGGTCGATGGCGGAGAAGACCGTCGGCGCGCCTTCGTTTTTCGGGCGGACGAGTTCGAGGCTCGCGCGCGTCGCCGCGTCGATGGCCATGAGGCGCGCGGGCTCGTCCCGGCGCGGCGGGCGAAGGGCAGGGCGTTCGCCCAGCTGCGTGAGGTCGACATAATGCAGGAGCGCGCCGATGGCGATGAGGTCGCCGTCCGTGAAGTCGCCGAGCCCGTCGAGCGCGGCCACCTCGAACGCATCCTTCAGCGCGCGCTCGCCCTTCGCACGGCCGAAGCAGGCGCGCGACAGCGGCGACAGCGCCGCGCCGGAAGCTTCGGCGGCGGCCTTTGACGCGCCGTCGGCAAGCTCGTCCTCCGCGATGAGGATTTCGGCTGGACGCAGGCGCAGAAGCTCGCCCGAAAGGTCCGGCGCGGACGCCTCCGACAGAAGAAACTCGCCCGTGGAGATATCGAGGGCGGCGATGTGGTGGCGCACGGCCGCCCCCTTGCCGACCTTCGCGAGCGCGGCGAGGAAGTTGTTGCGGCCCGAGACAAGCAGCGCGTCTTCGGTGAGCGTGCCGGGCGTGACGAGCCGCACCACGTCGCGGCGAACGACGGCCTTGGGCCCGCGCCTCTTCGCAAGCTCAGGGTCTTCGAGCTGCTCGGCGACGGCCACGCGGAAGCCCTTCAAGATGAGCTTCTGCATGTAATCGTCGGCGCGCGCGACGGGCACGCCGCACATGGGAATGTCCTCGCCCGCGTGCTTGCCGCGCTTCGTCAGTTGAATGCCGAGAGCGCTCGCGGCCTTGACGGCGTCGTCGAAGAACAGCTCGAAGAAGTCGCCCATACGATAGAACAGCAGGAAGTCGGGGTTCTTCGCCTTGACGTCGAGATATTGCGCCATCATCGGAGTCGCGCGCGTTTCCGAGGAAACGCTATCGGGAGTGGCGCGCGCGTCCGGGGAAGCGCTGTCGCCGGGGGCTTCTTTCGCCATGCTCTTTTGTCTGATGGAAGACATCGCCGCCCCTTCGCCGCCGACTCACCCGGGCGAGCCGCAAGCTTACCGAAGACGGGAGCCGTAAAAAGACCGCGCGAAGAGTTATCCCCGCCCGGCCATCGTGCCGCGATTTCGGCGGCGGCTATTCGGCGGCGGCGACCGCGTCGAGCGTGGCTGGCGAAGCAAGGGCCGAAGCCGCGTCCTTCTCAAGCACGACCTTCTGATACAGCCCGCCGAAATACGATGACCGCTGCATTTTCGCGTTGCGCCACGCCTCCGGCATGAACACGCGAAGATCGTTGCTCCAAAGCTCTTTTGCGAAAGGTTCGAGCCGCCCGATTATCGGATACCAGATCCAGCGCGCGGGATGCCAAAGGCGCGGTTTCGCATAGTCAACGATCACGAGTTTGCCGCCCGGCTTGAGCACGCGCAGCGCATGGGCGAGCGTCGCCTCGCGAACGTCGCGCGGCATCTCGTGCAGGAGGAAGAACAGGAGCACGCGTTCGAAGCTCGCATCTGTGAAGGGGAGATTGGCGGAGCTGGAGGCGGTAAGGCTGACCGGCGCGTCCTCCGGCAACTTAGCGCGGAGGTTCTTCAACTGCACCGGCAGAGCGTCCACCACGTCGAGCGTGCCGCCGCCCGCCTTCGCCCGCTCCGCGATCCGCGCCGAGAGGTCGCCGTAGACGCAGGCGATCTGAAGCGTCGCGCCGGGAAGCTCCTCGCCGAACTCGCCGAGCGCCGCCTCGCGCAGGGACTCGTAATTGCCCCACAGGATGAGATCGATCAGCCACTGCCGCTCAAATAGGCGGACTGCTGCCGGGTGAACATAGGTCCACCAATAGTACTTTTGCAGGTAGGCCGGCGGAGCATAAGCGCCCTCCACCTCGAAGCCCTGATTTTTCTGGTGAAAAACCCCACCGCCGGAGACGGCGCGCGGAGTTATGGCTGGCGCTTTCGCGCCCGTGGTCGAGGTGATTGACATCGCCCAAAATCTAGACACCGGTATGGTTTCCTGCAAGTGAACGCCACGCGATGCTGTCGCACAGTGTCGAATTTGCCGCAACTAAAGTCGTACGGCGGGGGGAAGCGTGAGCGTCACGCGCGTGCCGGTGCCGGGGGAAGTTTCGAGATCGAGCTTCGCTTTCGCGTTTTCCTTCAGCGTCTGCACGATGAGCGCGCCGAGGTTGCCTTTCTCCGGCCAGTTCGTTTCTGGCGGCAGGCCCACGCCGTCATCGGCGACGACCACGCGACCGCCCTCTTCGCCGCCGAGACATTCGACCGTGATGGTGCCGCCTTCTCGGCCCTGGAAGGCGTGTTTCAAGGCATTCGTCAGGAGTTCGTTGACCACGAGGCCGACCGGCATCGCGACATTGACCGACACCGGGAAGACATCGGCCTTGAGTTCGAGACGCACGCCCTCGACGGCCTGCGTGCGCATAACGGCGGTGGCGAGCTGGCTGACATAGGAACCGAGGTCAACTTCGTCGCCGTCGGGCGTGGCGTTCAGGAAGCTGTAGAGAATGGCGAGAGCCTCAATGCGACCGGCAAGCCGGTTGAGCGGCTCCTTGCCTTCGGGCCAGTGGCGCGACTCGAGGCGTATGAGCGCGGTGATGAGCTGGAGGTTGTTTTTGACGCGGTGCTGAAGTTCCAGCAGCGCGAGATCGTTGTCGCCGCGCGACTTCGCAAAGTCGATTCCGTCGTCGTTATCCGCGACATAGGCGCTGACGTCGATCAACGCGACGAGCCGGAACGCGGGCTGTCCGTCGTCGCCGACGATAACGGATGAATAGACGTCTGCGATGGCCGTCTCCGCGTCGGGCCGCGCGATGTGAAACACGCCGATATGATCGGCGTTGTCGTCCATGATCGCGGTCAGAAGATCGCGCTCGCCCTTTTCCGAGGCGTTGGCCAGCACATCCCAGGTCTTGCCGAGAATGGCAGGGAGCGGGAGGCCGGCGATCTTCTCGAAGGCGGGGTTCGCGTAGATGATGCGCTCGTTCCCGTCCATCGCGCCGACGAGAATGGCGATCGGCATCTTGTCGAGGAATTGCTGGAAGCGGTCGTCATGCAACGCTTCCGCAAGGTCGGGCATGTCCAGAAGTTCTTCGACCTGGGTTTTGTCCGTGTCCGGCATGATTGGCGGAAAGTCTCCCTCGGCAACGTGGCTCTTTAGAGTAACGCGCCAATGTTCAGTTCAAGATGGAAAGGATAGAGGGCGCGGGCCGGCCGCTCACAGGGGCGCTTTAAACGGTAATTCGGACATTTGCAACCGTCGAACATCTTGAAGCTCGTTTACGGCGACCGGGATCGACTGACCCGTTTCGTCCTCGAAGCAAATATGAGGCCAACGGGCCGCGCGGTTCCCCGCCCGTTCGATGCGAAGCGCGAGGCGAGTTGCGCGCCATTCGCTGGCCACGGCGAGGATGCAAGGCGGCGATGACAGGTCGAAGACGCTTTCGCCGTCGTCGTCGAAGATCGAAAACGTCGATCGGCCATGTCCGCCGGGAAAAATGCGAAGCGTCAGCGGGCCGATTTCCCAAGAGGGCGAGGGGCCGAGCGGGAGCACCGCTCCGGCGCGGACGAAGGCGGGCGCGCGGCCGAGTGGCGCGTCAACCTTATGCCAGCCGGGCTGGAAATGCGCGCCGCCTTGAAGCGCATACCAGCCACCGGGCGTGTCGGGAAGCCAGACGCGGCGTTCGCGCGCGCCATCCTCGACAACGGGCGCGACGAGCATATCCGCTCCCAGCATGAACGCGTCGTGCTCGCCGTAGGCTTCGGCCTCGCTCGGGAAATCGTAAAACAGCGGCCGCAGGACCGGCTCGTGATGCGCATGCGCACGCCAGAGTAGCGTATACAGCAGCGGGACAAGTCGCTCACGAAGCTGGAACACCTCACGAACGAGCGGCAGCAGCTCGGTATACATCCACGGCTCGTTGACGCTGCCATCGTCGTTCCACGAATGGATGCTGAACCTCGGCCAGAACACGCCCTGCTCGATCCAGCGCATGAACAGTTCCGGGTCCGGTTTCGGCCCTGCGAAGCCGCCGACATCGTGGCCGAAATTGTAAATGGCGGACAGGCTGAGGCCGTGCCCCATGCGCATATTGTAGCGCAGCGTCTTCCATGAGGTGGCGTTGTCGCCGGTCCATGTCTGGGCGTAGCGCTGGAGGCCGGGGCCGCCCGAACGCGAGACGAGGAACGGGCGTTTGCGGGGCGCGTGCTCGCGCTGGGCACGGTCCGACGCGCGCAGCATCAGGTTCGTCTGCACGGGCCGCAAGCACGCCATCGTGCCGCCACGCCAGTTCACGTCCGCGCGCGCCTCGCCGTCCCACACCTCGAATTCATTGTTGTCGTTCCAAGTCGCGGCGATGCCGTGGTCGAGGAGTTGCGCCTTGACCTGCGCCGTCCACCACGCGCTCGTTTCCGGATTGGTGAAATCGAGATAGGCGGCCTTGCCCGACCAGAACTGCGCGAGATGCGGGCGCTCGCCCTCTGCCTCGCGCACGAAGCCGCCGAAGCGCTCGACCTCCCCAAAGCGCGGGTGATCCGTCAGCATTGCGGGCTTCACATTAGCGATGAGCCGTACGCCGCACTCGTTGAAGGCAGCCGCGACGCGCAGCGGTTCGGGGAAACGCGTCCGGTCCCACGTGAAGAC
>NZ_JFZJ01000108.1 GCF_000636015.1 Rhodomicrobium udaipurense JA643 | reverse complement strand
TGATGCAATCAGGGCGGCCACATCATCGACGCAACCCCAACGGGCAGTGCCGTGTACGGGCGGAGGCTCGCGCAGTTTTTGCTCCTGAGCTTCAGCTATCTCCCGCGCCTTGCGGCCGATGGCCGTGCCCGGCGACGGGAGTCCTTCTCTCCGGCCATGCTCAAGCTCGACGGCCGTGCGCTGGCGCGCCTCGCGCCGCTTGCGCTTGGTCTCCAGCCACCAGCTAATCGCAATGATGAACCCAAAAAATACCAAAAATGCCATGCCGCCCCTCTGCATGGGCGCGCGGCGGCGGGGGAGGGGCTGTGTTGCATCCTTGCCTCCCCCGGACCCCCTCCGGCCGTCTTGCCCTCATCGAGAGGAGCAAGTCGGCCGCCTGCCGACGAGGGGGCGGTCGCGCCTGCCCTCTATGCCTCGCTCACGCGCCGCCACCTTGCGGCGAGCGCCGTGAGCTTCAGCCTTGCCTGTAGAATCAAATACTTGTAAACTCGTCGTCAGGCTCAGAGCGCACTTATGGGTTTGGGCCTTCGGGCCTCAAACCCGTGCGCTTCCGTTGCCTCCCGATTTTCCTCTGGTGGCAGCAATCATGAATTCCGCGCCAGTCAAAACAAGGACCTTCAATCTCACGGCTCAGGATGCTGGGATTCGTGGCGGAGTGCATTTCTGCGCTGTGACTTATGCACAGCATAGCTGTGGCTTGTTTGCAGGGAGGGTGCCGCTGGGAGCGCGCTGAGCTGCGATGGCCATCTACAGCTTGAGATTGACGCCAATCGGCAAGACCACCCAGCGCCAACCGTTCACGGCGGCGGCGCACCTTGGCTATATCGCCCGCAAGGAGGCCGCCAGTCACACGATGGCCGAGCGGATGCCCGAGGGAAAAGTGAGCGCGATGCGCTGGATGAGGGCCGAGGAGAAGGCCGACCGGGTGAACGCCAGGGTTGCGGACAAGCTGGTGATTGCCCTGCCCCGTGAGCTCACGCTTCAGCAGCAGATAACCCTGGTCTGGTCCTTCGCCGAAAAGCTGACGCAGGGGCGGGCCTCCTGGTTTGCGTCCATCCATGCGAAGGGGAAGGACCGGAACAACCCGCATTGCCACTTGCTGGTGCGCGACCGCGACATCCACACTCGTCAGCGGGTTGTGATGTTTTCAGCTGGAGCGAAGGAGGCGAGAGAGCGGGCGGCGAAGGGTCTAAGCGCTCCCACAACCTTGCGGGGCATTCGCGCGATGTGGGAACAGAGCGCCAACCAGGCTTTGAAGGATGCCGGGCGTAAGGAGCGCATTGATCGGCGCAGTCTGGTCGACCAGGGAGTTCCCCGCTTTGCACAGGTGCATGAGGGGCCGAACATTCGGGCGATGCACGAGCGCGGGTTCCGGCCGGAGTCGCGGGAGCGGGTCTACCGTAACCGGGCGGTTCGCCGTCGCGGCGTGCCGCCGACGCGGCTGGTCCGCTATCCGGAAATCGACCGGGGGCGCACCCGGATGGAGTACAACGCCGCGCTGCGGCCAACCATCCGTACCACATTCGAAGACCGGCCGAAGGTGCGGGTTGGGGAGTCGCCGCGCGAGCGCGTGCCGGTTTGGGCTCATCCGCCTATTGTGGTGCAAGCGGCGCCGCGCTCCGCTGTTTCCAGTACGCCGGAGCCTATGCGGGCGGAGGAGATATCGTCCTTGGCGCGTCTTCTGCTCGAACAACAGGAACAGAAGCGGTCTGCTGTTGCCCCCGCCGTTGAGCCACCCCGCACAGCCGCTCCTGTCCCGGAAAAGGGACGGCCGCCCGTTGAGACGCCTGAAGGTACTGAGGGAATGCCACTCGCGGCTCGGCTCCTTCGAGAGGTGGAGGCAAGACGCCAAGCGACGACACCTGCTTCGGAGCCACCGCGTCCGATGTCACCAATAGTGCCGAAGCCTCCTACCCCGCGTCAGGACCCGGTTTACCATCAGCCGAGCCGGGCGGAGGGCCTGTCGCCTAATCCGCGCGTATTGAAAATCAAAGCAGAAGAGCGGGAGCGCTCCGCTGCTGCCCGAGCATCTGAGCCACCCCGCACAGTTCCGCCCGTGGTGGAACGACCACGGCCGCCGGTTGAGGCGCCTGCGCGGGCTGATGAATTCTCACTCTCTGCGCGGCTTCAGAAAATGAAAGAGGAGGAGGCCAGACGACAGGCGTCCGAACCTGTTTCGGAACCGCCGCGCCCCATGTCGATGACGGAGCGGCTAAGGCAGGCCAAGGGGCTACAGGGGGCGCAGGCGACGCCTATGCCGCACCGCAACCGCGACCGGGAGCGATGAAACTCCCAAACCTCAGTGCACAATTTCTCGGCACGGTACTCGCTAAATAAAGGAATCGGCCGTATCGTTTATTTATGAAAACCGTAAGTCAAACTTCCTTTAGTTAAACATGGCCGCCGTCCATTCAGCTCGCATTGGGACCATCAAAACAAGCGTCGCAGGCGGCGAGGCCGTGCGCGCCTACATCCCAAAGCCCCTGCCGCCGGAGCCGCCTCTGGATTTGCAGCGCTTATTGAGGCTCATCGAGCGCGCAAATCAAGCTCTTGGCAGGCTGGATGGGATCACATCCATTCTCCCGGCGCCGCCGCTGTTCATTTTCATGTACATCCGGAAGGAAGCCATACTGTCCTCGCAAATCGAGGGGACGCAGTCTTCCCTTTCTGATCTGCTGCTGTTTGAGTTTGACGAGCTGCCGATGATCGAGCTGGACGACGTACAGGAGGTTTCCAACTACGTCGCCGCCATGACGCATGGCCTTGAGCGTCTAAAAGACGGCTTCCCTCTCTCCTTACGGCTTATCCGAGAAATCCATGAAGTGCTGCTGGCCAAGGGCCGCGGCTCCGGCAAGAACCCCGGTGAGTTTCGCAAGAGCCAGAACTGGATTGGAGGCACGCGTCCGGGGAATGCGTTATTTGTGCCTCCACCCCCCGACGAGCTGATGAAATGCCTGAGCGATTTCGAACTCTACCTGCACGACACCAAAACACACCCGCCGCTCATAAGGGCCGCACTTGCCCACGTCCAGTTCGAGACGATTCACCCGTTCCTGGACGGAAACGGACGCCTTGGGAGGCTGCTGATCACACTATTGCTTTGTTCGGAAGGAGCCTTGCGTGAGCCGACCTTGTACCTCAGCCTCTATTTCAAGCGCCATCGCCAGCTTTACTACGAACTCCTCCAGGCCGTTCGCGACAGCGGCGATTGGGAACGTTGGGTCGAGTTTTTTCTTGAAGGCGTGATAGATACCTCTGCTCAGGCCGTTGATACTGCTCGTCGCCTCCTGAGCTTGTTCGATACGGACCGTCAAAAAATATCCGGTTTGGGGCGACCGGCGGCATCTGCCTTGCGCGTGCACGACCTCCTTCAACGCTCTCCGATAATCTCGGCCCCTGAAACAGCGCGCCAGCTCTCGATGTCTTTGCCAACCGTCCTGAAGTCCATCGAGCATCTGGAAACCCTCGGCATCGTAAAAGAAACGACCGGCAAGCGGCGTCGCCGCCTTTTCGCCTACTCAGATTACATGCGCATTCTGACTGAGGGCACAGAACCGCTGGCCCGATAATCCCCGCTTGGTTGCCCGAATCGCCCCGCCCGGCTAAGCTTGGCGCATGAGCGAGGAAGTGGCCCGGCTTCAGGAAGGCATTGACGCGGCCCGCAAGACCTTCGGCGCCGAGCGCGAAGGCCTTGAGGACATGCTCGCACGTGACTTTGTGAGCGGGGTAGACGCAGCCGACACGCTCCTCTCCCTCACCGACGAGTTCGGCCTTGAACACGCAGCAGAGCTTCTGCGCGAGCGACCCGGCGATTTTGGAGAGCTACGCGACGGAATCTCCGGCGATTGGGAGGAGCGCTGCGCTGAAATCATGGGCAAGGTCAGCCGCGCCAGCGAGAGTTTGGACCGCCTTGATGAGCTGACCCATCGCCGTGAAGGGCTGCTGCAACGTGAGGGCGGGCGCGTCATCAACATTCAGGGGCGCGAGTTTGCGTTGCGGGGCGAGGTTCCGGAAGCCGTGCCCTTAGACAAGGCTGCGCTCGAACGCCAACTTTCGGCGACGGAAAGGTTGCGGAACGAGAAGGGGATTGCCCCCGCCGAGCCAAGTCCGGCGCCGACACGCGAGCAAACGCGCAGCCGGTAAACGGAAGGCGCCCGAGGGCGCCCATCACTGTCACGGTCATCGCCGTCCCCGGCTGTACCGTAACTTCATCCTACCAGTTCAAAATGGATGGACAACTGTGTCCATCACCTTTTCTGCCGGTTCCCGCCGCACTCCGGTTTGCAGGTGTGACACAGGGGATACGGTCTTTTGAGGGGTACAAGTGAAAGGGAACAACGGTGCACTTATACATCGCTTTGCGACATAGGTGCGCCCGGAACACGGGCGGCCCGCCGCTCAACCCGCAACGAAGCCATCCCTGTGGCCGTCTATCACTTCGAGGCGCAGATCATTTCGCGTAACAACGACGGTCGTCGCAGATCGGTTGTCGCCGTTGCGGCCTACAGGGCGGCCGAACGTCTGGAGGACCGGCGTCAGGGGATCGTTTTTGACTACCGCGCCAAGCAGGGGGTGGTGCATCAGGAAATCCTCCTGCCCGAGGGGGCAGCGAGCTGGCTTGGCAACCGCGAGACCCTCTGGAACCATGCCGAGAAGCTTGAGAAGCGCCGTGATGCCCAGCTCGCCCGTGAATTCAACATCTCCCTGCCACATGAACTGACGCCCGAACAGCGGCTGGCGCTGATCCGGGGGTTCGTGATGGAAGAGTTTGTGGCGCGCGGGATGGTTGCCGATCTTGCCCTCCATGATCCCCTTCCGGGGGAAAGCGATGCCCGGCATTTTCACGCCCACGTGCTGCTGACCTTGCGGGCAGCGCACGGGAACGGGCTTGCCCGCGTGAAAACCCGCGCATGGAACAGCGATGCCCTTCTCATGCGCTGGCGCCAACAGTGGGCATTCCATGCCAATCGGGCGTTGGAGCTGGCAGGCCATGACGCGCGGATTGATCATCGCGCCCTGCTGGACCAGCGGGACGACGCCCTGCGGCGCGGGGACGAGAACGCCGCGCGATCGTTGGATCGGCTGCCGCAGATTGCCGTCGGACCCGAAGCAGTGGCGCGCCATCGGCGGGGGGTTGCGTACGTCCCCAAGCAGCGGCCGATGCGGAAGCGAAGACCCGACGAAAACCCGGAGCGCGCCTCACGGATTGAACGGAACCGGCAGATTCTAAGGACGAATGCCCGCAAGGCGCAGGCCTATTCCGCGTGGTTTCGCTATCGCGTGGCCCGGCTTGAACAGAGGAAGCTGCGCTGGGAGCGCATGGCGGCGCGAAAGATGTCCGAGGAAGAGCGCGCACAACGGGACAGGATCACCGAGCGCAGGAAGGCATTTGACCGATTGTCCTTTGCCCATTGCCTGCACAGGCTGGGGCTCCTGACAACCGCACAGCTCAAGGCCGCGCGGCTTGCCGCCTGGGCGACGCTGGAGGAGGCGCAGCGGCTTGAGGTGGAGCGGCGGTTTGCGAAGCGGGTGGCTGAGCACCGCCGCCGTGAAGCGAAGAAGCGGCTGGCTGGCCGGGCGCGCCGCCGCCGCGCCAGCGATCCCAAAGGCCATTGAAACAGCTCTCGTTAAAATAGACCAGTCGTTGTGCCCTGACCGGCGAGCGGGAACTGCCGGTCATGAACACCAGCACGTCGTTCCGGGGCAGGCGGAGGATTTCCGAGGGGTCGAGAAGGGGTCGTCCGGCTTCCGCGAACCCCGCCTGTGCATGATGCCGGACGACAGCGTCGGAAGCCTGGCTGATGCCGAGGGAACGACTGGTGACGGTGGTCTGCCCGAGCTGTTCGGAAAGCATTCTGGCGGTTGCCGCGTCATTGACCGCGAATGCGACCTGCACGGCTGAGTTCGCGATGATGGACTTCGCGCGGGAATAGGTGCTTTCGAGCTGGTGGACGTCCTGAAAGATCAGGATGGCGCGGCCGTAGGCCCGCAGGTAGCCCATGCCTTTCTCCAGAGGTTCGAGGTAGCCGAGCGCCGCACATTCATCGAGGAGGAACAGCGGCCGGTGCGCCGGGGGCAGGGAGACGCGTCCCGCGCGGAACACCCCGTTCATGGACAGCCCGACCATGACCCGCAGGAAACCCGCATACACCGAGAGCAACTCCTCGGGGACGATGAGGTAAAGGCTCTGGGGCGAGCTGTAGAGGCTTTTGAGATCGAAATCCGACCAGCTGGACACGGCGGCGGCTGCGCCGCCCGCACTCCACGGCTCGGTGCCTTTGAGGATGTTGGAGAGGATGTTTGAGGTCTCCTCGACGTCGAGGGTACGGAGCAGGTGTCCGGCGACCTCACGGACCTTGGGCGTGGGCGACCCTTGCATGGTCTGGAGCGTTGCTTCGAGCACGGCCCTTGGGGCACAAAGCATGCGGTGGAGCTCGGCGAGCGTCCTGAGCGGCGGCGCTTTCTGGTAAGTCTCGGCGACATAAAGCACGAAGCCGGTGAGGACATCATGCGCGCGGCGCCGCCAGTGGCCTTCCTCGCGCTTGTCGTGCGGCAGCATCAGGTCCGCGAGCACCTTGGCATCGTCGAGCGCGGTGGCGGAGCCGGGGACGATGATGTCGAGCGGGTTGAAGCTGTGGGAGGCGGCGGGGTCGGCAAGGTTCAGCCGCCAGACGGGGCCGAATTCGCTGCGGCGGCGCGCCGTGACGGCGTAGTTCTCCCCCTTGGGATCGGTGCAGACGACGCTGCCCCGGTAATCCAGCAGGTTCGGCACGACGATGCCGACGCCCTTGCCCGCGCCTTGTGGCGCGAAGACGATGACAGAGCCTTCCGGCTGGTTGTAGCGCAGGAGCTTCCGACCGGACTTGGCGAGGATGAGCCCCGAGCCCTTCAGGTTCCCGGCGCGGCGGAGATCACGCCTGGTCGCGAACCGTGCCGAACCGAAGGTGGTGGGAGAGCCCCGGATATGGCGCAGGAGGATCTTGAGAAGGAAGCGCGACGCCAGAAACGCGACGCGGAAGGCCCCCTGAAGAAGCCTGAGCCACTGCCGGAAGATCCACCACACCACCGGAGCAGTGTGCTAAGGCGATAAAGTAAAGGTCAAATCGGACGCCTATCGTCTTGGCAGGAATATCCCGGTCGGCATGTGTGGCTGTGTGGGCGTACGCATGCCGACATGTCCACATGCAATCATGTGAAGGTGTCTTACCTGCTTCGGGACTGCTCCCGGGATCGCTCCCAGGGGCGGGGTTCAGCACGGTGGGAGCGGCGCCAGGCGTCGAACTCCTCCCGCGTCATCTTGGGCGCCTCGGGGACTTTCTTTATATGAGCCGGTGCCTTGGTCGGAGGTCGGCGGCCCTTCCGCAGCGTCTTGAGCTGATGTCTCCTTGAGCGGTTTTGTGTTCTGGTTAGCCCCGCAATCCTCAGATGTCTGACACGGCGCAGAAGCTTCCAGAGCTTGAGCAGGCGGCGGGGTTTGGCGCGAGGCGGCTTTTCCTTCCGCTCGATCTTCGTCGGGCGGGGTTCGGGCGGCGTTGAACCGAACAGGATCGGGAGGTATTTGAACAGCGGCAGGAAAGGCCACGTATAGAACAGCCCCGGTCCCCGCGTGAAAAAGCGCCAGATTGGTGAGGTGTCGTGTCCGCTCATACTGTTGATTGTATGATGATTCGCGGAAATGCGCGCCGGAGGCGGCGCAGATAACGTGTTGTTTCTTCGCAGGCGCCTGACGACGCCGCTTTCTTGTTGGGCAGCATCGTTGCCCCGCGCGCGTGCTCTTGGCAGTCTTCTTTACAAAAAGGAGAGCAAAAACAATGAGCGAAGCGCCAGCACGCGGCAATTTCATTGCCGGTCTCAACCGGGGCAAGGAGATGGGATCGAAGGATCCTGATTTTACCGGCCGTCTCGGCGTTCCCGGACGCGAGCATGAGCACCGGCTCGTGCTCTGGACGCACCGGGACTCCCGGGGGCGGGCCTATTTTGCAGGGTCCATCAACGGGCTTCCCATCGACGGGAACGCGCTTGCGCAGATCGAGCGGCTGGCCGACCAGCACCAGACCGCAACCGGGGAAGTGCTTGAGGTCGCGCCGAACCTGGAGCTTGGGCCGCGTCAGGTCATCCTGTTTCATAACGGCTTCAAGGAACCGCAAGCGACCGACACGCCCGAAGAGGCGGAAAAGCGGGCGAAGCGGCCTGATTTCTGGGGGCGGTTGAATCCCGGCGACGGCACGCCGGGGGTGGCGCTGTCGGTCTGGCTTCGGACGGATCGCTACCAGAACCCTTTGCTGACCGGCAGCACGAGTTACCCCATACCGGGCCGGACGGATGGGCTCGACGAGCAGGCTCCCGATCAGGCATCCGCCGAAACCGGTCGCAAGGGCCGCCGCCGCTCGGGTGACGAGGGTAGGGACGAGCGTTGACTGACGGCACCGCCCGCTATCTCACCGAGCGGGCAATGGCGGAGCTGGAGCAGTTCCGGGTGCGATTGCGCCGGTCGGTTCTGGATGAAACCACGGCCCTGTCGGCGGCGCTGGTGCGGCAGTTGCCCGGTGTTGGGGTAACGGTGAATGGCAGGGCCGCGCCGCCCGCGTCGTGGACGGGGCGGATGCTCTCCCTCCATGTATTCGTTAAGCGAACCCGCGACAGTCTGCTTCTCCTCAGCCATACGATGCTCGACCAGACCGCGCGACAGGATGAGGACGGGCGTCCGTTCGGCTGGACTTGCTCTCTCCGGCAGGAGTTGCATGGGGCCGATCTTGCCGTTTTGCGCGCGCGGGAGATTGCGGTCACCTATTCCGGGGCGCTGGGGGATGAGCCGCTGCCGGTGAAGCTTTCGGAGGCGGCGCAGGAATTTGCGGCGGCGCTGGAGGCTGGGCGGTTCACCATCGGGGTCTCCGGGCTCGTGCAGGAGATGGCCGCCGCCGCGCGGCCGCTTCTGCCCCAAAAACCCGAGCACCGTTCCAGCAGATCCGGGCGCGGAAGGTGAAGCGGCGGCAGGCCCGGACGATCCTCTATCGCCCGAAGGAGGCGTTCATCACCGGCATGACGCAGTCGGTGTGTCTTCAGCTTTACCGGCATTGGGCTTCGGGGGAGGGACCGTTCCGGGAAGCGTTGGAGCCGTCGCTTGATGCTTTCATGCGGGCGACGCGGCATTGCTACCGGACGCGCGAGGAGCAGGAGGTTCACTGGCGGGCGATGGTTCTGGAACGACTTGAGAAGGCGCCGGGGCGGCTTGCGGTGCTTTTTGGGGACCGCTCCGGGCTTCCACCCGTCGTGATGGCGGAAGAGCGTTTGCGGAGCATCCTGCGGCGTTGCCCGGTGCTGCCGTCGCCGTCTGCATGGGGCCTGATGGATGCCGGGCTCCGGCAGGCCTATGTCGACGGGGTGCTTTATGCGCTGCTGGAGGTTGGGGTGGAGACCGAGGTCTCTGCGCGGGTTGAGCGAGGGCGGGAGGCGGTGGCGTATTGTTTCAGTGGGCGCACGGCCAGAGATTTCGGGGGAGCACACGAAGCAGTGGCACGGTTGACTGCGGGATATTGAACACGCTGGCGCCTCAGCGCACTCGCTCGCGATAATGGTTTAAATAATTGAATAACTAAATCATTAATCATCTCCGCACGCAACGGACTCCGTTGCTACCGCTCTTACCGTTGTAATTCTGGTTGCCGTCGGTAAAGCGCTGGATCCACACGACGTCGCTAGTGACCTCCGTGGACGACCAGTACCAGTCCCCGTTCGTTGTCTCAAAGCCACCGATGGCTACGCGGTTGGTATACAGAATGTTCAGTTCGTTCGTGCTCGGCAGGTACCAGTCGGTATGCCCGCCGGTGCTCAGCCCGTTACAGTACACTGCCGCCTTGTAGGGAGACGCCGGGTAAGCATCCCCCGAATCATCCAGCGCTGCCAACCCCAGTGTGTTGGCGCGCCCTGTGACCATTGAAGTAAAGCCGGTCACCTTCCAGTTGGAGGTGCCGTTGTTCCATGTCTTCGTCAGGCGGCTGCCCGTGCAGATACCGCCGGAGAGCGTCATCCCCGCATCGCACGGCGTCGTGTACATCGGCACGATGCCATCAGGCGAAGTTCCGGCGTAAATCGTGCCATCCGGGCAGGTGCCTCCGACGGTAATACCGGCCGAGCATGCTGATGCAGTGGTGACACTCCAGTTGGAGGAGGTGGTGGCACCGACGGTTACCTGCGTGGCTACCGTGTTGCCCGCCCCTGCGGAGGATGTCTGCCGGATGGCGATGGTATCTCCGCTGGTGAAGCCAGCATAGGGCGAGATCCCCCACACCCCGTTGCGCGCAATGCCGGTGCAGGTGTTGCAGGTGGCGGTGAGTGTGCCTGTAAACCCGGAGAGCGCTACGGCATTGCTGGAATACGTGACCTGAATGGTGGCACCGGTCACATCCGTGAAGCTGAAGGCATTGGGGCCGGTCAGCGAGGCGGTCGTCACCATCCATGTCCCGGAATCCTTGCCGCCCACATGCGCGACAGCTGTGACGGCGGTTGCGTTATTGGGGCTGGATGTGACCCGGATGGCAATCGTATCCCCGGCGGTGAACCCGGCCACGGTGGTGCCGCCCCAAGAGCCGTTACGTGCAATCGCCGTGCAGTTTGTGCAGGTGGCGGTTTGCGACCCCACGAACCCGCTCAATGTCACCGCATTGCTGGAGATGGTGGAATTGACCGCCACACCGGTCTGGTCGGCAAAGCTGAAGGCGTTGGGGGTGGGGGTTTGGCTGAACACGGCCTGCCAGGCATTGCCGTCGCAGTACCCCAGCGAGGTGCCGGAATAGCGCAGGGTGCCCGCGCGGCTGGCATCGCAGGTAACGCCCGTGCTGGAAATACGGATTTCTCCGGCGAAGGAGGCGGTGGTGGCGGTAATGTTCCCACTGGCATTGATGTTCCCCGCGCCCAGCGATGGAATGACCGCTGCCGTTGCGCTGATGGTGCCGTTAACTTCTAGAGCG
>NZ_JFZJ01000107.1 GCF_000636015.1 Rhodomicrobium udaipurense JA643 | reverse complement strand
GGCGCTCGCCTATCTTCTCGGCATTGGCGAAACCGAGGCGGGCGATACGAGCCTCAACGGCCGCCTGTCCATCATTGCAAAGCTCAAGGCGGCGAGGCGCACCGAGATCGCGCGCGGGCAGGCGGGTTCGTGGCTCTACGACGTCAACCGGCACCTGAATATCTGCGCGTCTCTGCGCCGCGAATACGAAGCGCTGGAAGAAATGCTCGCGGATGACCTGGAGAGCGCCGCGCCATCGAATGCAGCCATCGCGCGGCGCGGCGTCGGAGAGAAGCGCATGTCGCGCGCGGCGGGCAGGCTGTGAAGAAGGCGATGGTCACGGACCGGCAATTGATGAATGCCATCGACTTCGACGGACGCAGCGCGGCGGAGCTTCGCGTGCTCATCGAACGCGCGCTGATCGCGGAAGGTAAGGTGCGTCGCGTGAAGGCGCTCGCCATGAAAGCCGCGTCCGACCTGACGGTTGCCGCGCAGGAGCGCGAGGCCTATGCGAGCGAGGCTTATGCGGAAGCGGTGGCTGAGGAGGCGAGGGCGGCAGCCGCTCTCGAAGAACTGAAGGCGGCGCGGGCGCATGCGCGGCTCACGATCGACATATGGCGCACGTTGGAAGCCTCGCATCGCATGGTGTCGAGCTATCCGTGAGTATTGGCCAAGCTTGAAGGCGGGCGATTATCCCGCCTTTTTCTTTTCGGCAAAGCGGCGTCAGCTTTGCGGACCATGCGTCAATGCTCGTGATGTTTGCGAACGCTATCTTCCAGATCGTAGCGGTTGAGGCCGATGTCGCGAAGCGCACGGTCGTCGAGTTGTTCGAGTTCGGCGACTGCCTGGCGAATTTCAGTTTCCTCGCTCCAGCGGCGTTTGACCGATGATAACAGGCCGAGCGCCTTGTCGAAGAAGCCGCCCGTCTCCGTGGCCGAGGTCGCGGCCGCATGGCTGAAGGGGTGAGCGTGTTTCATCGTTGTCATCGTACTCGTCTCCAATTTCCTGCGCCGCTTTTCCGCCGACGCTGGCGGACACCAGATATGCTCCCCTTCCTTCGATAAATGAAATCGATTATTGTTTGCGTAACGATAAGCAGCGCTTTGGGTCTTTCACGTGCGCGATCTCAATCTCGATCAGGTGCGGACATTTCTGGAGGTCGTGAAACGAGGGAGTTTTACGGCGGCGGCGCGCGTGCTCAACCTGACGCAGCCCGCCGTAAGCCAGCAGATCAAGGAGCTTGAGGGGCGGCTTGGCGTGCAACTCGTGGCGCGGCTCGGCAAGCGCGCCTTCGCGACCGACGCGGGCAAGGAACTCGCTGGGCGCGGGGCGAGGCTCGTCGCCGACGCCGAGGAGGCCGTGCTTGCGGTGGGCCGCTTCCGTGACGGCTGGATGAGTCCGATCCGGCTCGGCGCGACCATAACGGTCTGCGTTTATCTGCTCCCGAGGCTCCTAAGCGAACTGCGCCGCACCCACCCGGAACTCGAAGTTTCCATCGAAATCGACCTGTCGCACGTCATTGTGGAGAAAGTGGCGGCGAACGAACTCGACATCGGCCTCGTGGCGCTGCCCATCGACAAGGCGGCGCCGGTTTCGGTGACGAAGGTGCGCGAAGACCCGCTCATGGCCGTCTTTCCGGTGCATGAAGGCGCGGGCTTGCCGGCCACGATCACCGCCGACTATCTGAAGAAGCGCGCGCTCCTTCTGGATCTGCCGACGACGCAAATGCACAGGCTCGTGGTCGGCTGGTTCGAGGCGCAGGGCTTCCACCCGAAGCCGACGCTGTATCTCGGCAATTCAGAGGCGCTGAAGGCGATGGTAGCGGCGGGCGTTGGGGTTGCGATCCTAGCCATCGAGAACAGGGAAGATCTCTATCTCGGGCGCAGCATCGTGGCGCGGCCGCTGTCGCCTCCGCTTGTGAGGCAGCTCGGGTTGATCGTGCACAAGGACAAGCCACCGCATCCGGCGATGCCCGAAATCCGCGACCGTCTGACGAACATCAGCGCGTGATGAGCGGCATGCGGGCGGAGCGCGTCGGGTCTCGCCTGAGAAAAGACGAAGCGCGCGATCAGTGCGCGCGCTCCGGGTTCGCTTCGACGGCGGCATCGAGCCATGCTGTGGTATCGTCGAAATCCGGCGCGGAAAGCACCTGCGGGGCTCCCGCCGCAGCTGATCTTTCGAGGTAGCGCACGCATTGTTGCTCGCGGTCGTAGCCGAGGAGAATACCGAGCATGAAATCATGCTCGGGCGACAGATCGCACAGCGGCCCGGTAAGGAACCGCCGCGCCGCTTCCACTGCCGCCGGGCGGCCGAACACGACGTTCAGCTTCGTGGGGCAGGCTTCGTGCACATAATACGCAACACCTTCGCGCACGAGCCGAGCCACCACGACCCCCGACGCCGCCTTCGTCATGGTCAGCATGCTGAGTGGCCTGATGCCCCGAGAAAGCTCGTAGAGGTGGTGATTGAAGACGCGGATGACGCCCGCGTTTACGTCAGACGGCTGATCCAATCCGTGATCCTCTTGTCTGTCTTGGACGACTGCGTGTCCTGATCGAGGGGCAGGCCGACGAACTTGCCGTCGCGCTCGGCGGTCGAGCCGGAATAGTTGTAGCCCACCGTGTCGGTGAACCCGACGACATCCGCGCCCGTGTCGACAACGTAATCGTAGAGGATGCCGATCGCGTCCACGAAGCTCTCGGGATAGCCCTCCTGATCGCCCGTGCCGAAGATGGCGACCTTCTTGCCGGCGAGATTGGCGGAGGTCAGTTTCTCGATGTTGTCTTCCCAGTCGGTCTGGAGGGTGCCGTTGCCGTAGGTCGGCGAGCCGAGAATGAGAAGGCTCGGGCTTTCGAAGTCAGCCGTCGTTGCATCCTTGATGTCGATGGCTTTGCCGGAAAGCTTTTTGGCGATCTTGGAGGCGACCGCTTTGGTCGCGCCGCCATCGGAGCCGAAAATGACGTTCACACTCATGGTCTGGACTTTTCACCCTGTCGCAAAGCAGAAGAAAAGCGGCAGCAAGACCCCGCAGCCGCGCGTGTTCAACCGCGAACACCAACGCTTAAGAAGTTAGCGCATGGCGTTGGCCTGTTCAAATATAAAACCACGATATATCGCTTATATCTTCGATTATTTCATGGATGTATAATAGTTCTAATCCGCCATATCAAAAAACGCGCGTCTATCGAATAATCGTTCTAAAGAACAGTTCTAAAGAACAATTCTAAATCGGGTGCGCTTTCTCTTGCGCGCAGACCACGCGGCGCGAGCCGGTTGCTATTGTTCGAGCTGAACGGCATTCCCTTCCGCCTTCGCCGCAAGCGAAGGAACGCCGTCTGCGCATCGCGTGCTGGCGGAGTTTCGGCTCCCGTGGCGTCGAG
Source organism: Rhodomicrobium udaipurense JA643 (assembly GCF_000636015.1). Classification (GTDB taxonomy): domain Bacteria; phylum Pseudomonadota; class Alphaproteobacteria; order Rhizobiales; family Rhodomicrobiaceae; genus Rhodomicrobium; species Rhodomicrobium udaipurense. The sequence goes on along the minus strand of NZ_JFZJ01000107.1, from coordinate 7,782 downwards.
GCCGGTCCCGCCCGCGCCGCTTCAAGAGCGCGCGCGCAGCCACGTGGCCACCGCGCTCGCCGCCTCGCGAGCGCTTGGCAGCACGCCGCCATATTCGATGAAGCCGTGGATCTGTCCCGCGAAGTCCCGGTAATCGGTCGCGACGCGCGAGCAGCGCAAGCGGTCCGCATACGCCGCGCCTTCATCGTGCAGCGGATCGTTCTCGGCCGTCAGCACGAGCGCGGGAGGAAGGCGCCTGAGGCTGTGGGCATAGAGCGGCGAAAGGCGTTCGTCGCAACGGTCGATGGCCGCGCCCTGCGGCATGTATTTGGACGAGAACCACCGCAGCGCGTCCCTGTCGATGGGCGGCATGTCGGCGAAGGCCCTGCGCGACGGCCACAGTTTGACCTGCTGCGTGCTGTCCGTGCTCGGATAGACGAGCACCTGCGAAGCGATCTTCGGGCCACGCTCGCGTGCGTCGAGGCACACGGCCGCCGCGAGCGCTCCGCCCGCGCTGTCGCCGCCGATGGAGAGGCGCGCCGGGTCGAGCCCGAGCAATCTCGCGTTGGCCGCGGCCCAGCCGATGGCGGCGATTGCGTCTTCGAGGCCCGCCGGAAAAGGGTGCTCGGGCGCGAGCCGATAGTCCACCGCGAGGACGCGGCACGGCGTCAGCGCGGCGATGCGGCGACAAATCCTGTCGTGGCTTTCCAGATCGCCGATGACACCGCCGCCGCCATGAAGATAGACGAGCGCGGGGCCGGGGCTGACAACGCCTTCGGGGCGGTAAAGCCTGACGCGAAGCGGTCCGCCGCGACCGATCGCCTGATAATCTTTGACCTCGGACATGGCGGGCGCGTCGCCGCCGAGGCGCTGGCATTTCTCGCGATAGGCGGCGCGCGCCTCCTCAACATCCTGCGTGGCGAGAGGCTTCGCGCGCCGTAGGTTGTCCAGCAGCTTTTCCGTATCGGAGTCGAAAGTCATGCTTATCGCCCCGCAACACCGGCGCCGGGAGCGGCTTCACTCGGATCGCAGCGGTCAGGCCGCCACTTCCCGGCAGAAGGGACGCAAGCGCCCGCCTTCCAACGCATGACACAACGCCTTCTCAAGAGACGCGAAGCTGTGAACGAGGAGATGCGCGCCCGCCCGCGTCAACTCCGTCACGGAATGATACCCCCAAGTAACGCCCACTCCGGCACTTGCCGCCGACGTTGCCATTTGCATGTCGTACGAAGTGTCGCCGATCATGATCGTCGACTGCGGCGGGATGCCTGTTTCGCGCATCGCCTGGAACAGCATGGCGGGGTGGGGCTTCGATGGCGCATCATCGGCAGTCTGCACCGTTGAAAACATCGCGGAAAACCCGTTTTCCTCGATGAAGCGGAGTGCGCCGCGCCGGGATTTGCCCGTCGCCATGCCGAGAAGCACGTCGTCGCGTGCGGCGAGGCTCGACAGGAGCTGCGCCGCGCCGAGGAACATCGGTTCGCTCTGGCGGGCGTTGCGAAGCTGCATGCACTTGTTGCGATAGGTCGCGATGATGTCGTCACGCGTGGCTTCGCACAGGTCCGGGGCGAGGCTGGCGATGGCCTCCGACATCGAAAGGCCGACGCTGCGCAGGATCGCATGGCGTGGCGGCAAAGCCAGCCCGAGATGCTGAAAAGAAAACCTCATCGACTCGACGATGATATGCTGACTATCGGCAAGTGTACCGTCACAGTCGAAAACAATAAGCGTAGGAGTTGATGCCATATCTCGCACCTGCGAAGGTTCAGTTTCCGCCCCGTTCGGATAATCATCCCCCAGAGTGCACGATCTACATTATGCCGGGCTAACGCCGCGTGAAGCTAAACGTTAGACTCATGCCTGTTATGCGCAATTATTCACCGTAACGCCCGGCGTCGAATCCGAGAAGTTCGAACGTCTGCGCGATATGCGATGGAAGCGGCGCGGAAATGTCGATTTCGCCGAGCTTCGGATCTTTCAGCGTCAGTCGCCGCGCGTGAAGGTGAAGCTTCCGCTCGATGTTTTCGATCGGGATTTCGGTCCCGTCGCCATATTTCTGATCGCCGAGAATGGGCGTGCCGAGAATGTCCATATGCGCGCGAAGTTGATGTTGGCGGCCGGTCACGGGCTTCAGCGATACCCAGGCCATGTTCGCCGCGCGGTCGATGACGGAGTAAAACGTCGTCGCGTGCTGCGCGAGCTCCTGCTCTCCGGGGCGCGCCTTGCGCACGCGGTCGCCATCAGGCCCTGACGCCTTCACGAGCGCGGCCTCGACCTTGCCTTGCGTCGGCTTCGGGATGCCGCGCGTAATCGCCCAGTAGATCTTTTGCACCGAGCGTGTCTGGAACAGGCGGCCGAGCCGCGCCGCCGTCTGGCGATCTTTTGCGACGGCGAGGATGCCGGTCGTGTCGCGGTCGAGCCTATGCACGAGGCGCGGGCGTTCGCCGCCGAAGCGGTCGGCCATGCCCGCGAGCAGCCCGTCGATGTGCCGCGTCGTCTTCGTGCCGCCCTGAACCGCGATACCGAACGGCTTGTTGAGGATGAACATCTCGTCGTTCTCGAACACGATCATGCGTTCGATGAAATCGCGGTCGGCCTTGGAAAGCCCCGGCGGCGGCTTCAGCGACGGCTGCGGCGCGTTCTCGGGCTCGGCAAAATGCGTGGGCACGCGCACTTCCTGCCCCGTCGATAGGCGGCTATCCGCCTTCACGCGGCCACCGTCGACGCGAACCTGACCTGTGCGGACAAGCTTCTGCACGAGCGTATGCGGCAGGGTCGGGTAGTTTTTTTTCAGCCAGCGGTCGAGACGAAGGCCGTCGTCGTCGGTGCGGACCGCACGCTTTTCGATGGTCATATGGGAACTCCTCGCGCGCAGTTTGGCCGCGCCGCGCGGGTAAAGTAAAGCGGCAACTTGGGTTGACCGCCGACCTCGGCGGAGGCGCGATCCTGGTGAGGCCCCTTGCGCGCCGTCGGTGTTACCTCAGGCGCGACCGGTGTTGCTCTGACGTGAAGTGCTTTGAGCAAAGGGCGAACCCTAACCAGCCAAGCCATTGGAACGTTAACGGTTTCTCAACGATACAACGCATGTTTTATTGAAATTGCATCAAGCACGAGTAGGTTGCTTTTACGCTATCACCTCGCTCGCCCTCCTCCCAAGCCTCAAAAATCCGGCAATTAAACCCCATGACATTGTTCCGCAACCTGATTCTGACCATGCCTATGGTTCTGGCTTTCGGTCAACCGACGGGCGCGCAAGGCCTTTCTGCCGGGTTGAGCAGCGGCAGCTGCGCGTTCGGGGCTTGCTCTTCCGCTCCCGGCAATGCCATCCAGGCCTACCCGCCCTCGGGCCGCGACGCGTTCAGCCAAACGCCCCGTTACCGAAGCGATCGCGGCTATGCGGACGAGCGGCCGCGGTTCGGCAAACGGCGAGGGGAGACTGTGGACGACTTCGTTGTTGAGGCGTCCCAACGCTTCGGCATTCCCACCGTCTGGATCAGGGCCGTCATCAATCAGGAAAGCAGCGGCGACGTCTACGCCGTTTCCTCGAAAGGCGCGATGGGGTTGATGCAGATTATGCCGGACACGTGGCACATTTTGCGCAGGCAGTATGGCCTCGGTTACGATCCGTTTCATCCGCGCGACAACATTCACGCGGGGTCCGCCTACCTTCGCGAACTCCATGATCGCTACGGCATGCCAGGCTTTCTCGCGGCATACAATGCGGGGCCGACGCGCTACCAGGATTATCTGACGGCCGGTCGGCCGCTCCCCGCTGAGACAGTTAATTATGTTTCGGCAATCGCACCTCGTCTCGGCTTTTCGGTTTCGCGGCGCGCATCGGGATGGGAATAGCGGTGTGAAGAAACCATGACGTCGGTCGAAACGCCTCGACGGTTGTTCATAACCACTCCCTTCCTGGAGCACTGCAGCGGGCGAAACGCGATTGATACCCATGGCCATCCCTCATGTCGGCCCGCCCGCCGCCGGAAGCGCGTCGCGGCCATGCGGCGCGGCGTAGTCGATTTCGGGTCCAACCGGCACAATGCCTGTCGGATTTATCGTCTTGTGGCTTTGATAATAATGGCCCTTGATATGCTGGAAGTTGACGGTCTCTTTTACGCCCGGCCACTGATATAGTTCGCGCGTAAAGCCCCAGAGGTTGGGATAGTCCGCAATGCGGCGGATGTTGCATTTGAAGTGACCGACGTAGACGGGATCAAAGCGCAGCAACGTCGTGAAGAGGCGCCAGTCCGCCTCGGTGATCCGGTCGCCGCAAAGATAACGGTGTCTGGCGAGCCGCGCCTCAAGCTTGTCGAGCGTCTCGAACAAGGGCCACACGGCCTCTTCGTAAGCCTCCTGCGACGTAGCGAAACCTGCCTTGTAGACTCCGTTGTTGACGCGATCGTAAATCTCCGAATTCAGTGAGTCGATCTCTGGCCTCAACGCTTCCGGGTAATAATCGCCGGAAGTTGCGCCAATACCGTCGAAGGCCGAGTTGAACATCCGGATGATCTCGGACGATTCGTTGCTCACTATGGTCTTCTGATGCTTGTCCCAAAGTACGGGAACTACGACGCGCCCGGAATAAGTCGGATCAGCTATTGTATAGACCTCATGGAGACGCGTAGCGCCGTTGACTGAATCGGGGATGACGCCGGGGCCCGGTTCGAACGTCCACCCCTCCGACCCCATGTACCAGTTCACCGCTGAAATGGGGATGAAGCGATCAAGCCCCTTAAGCGCCCGAAAAATCAGGGTACGGTGCGCCCATGGGCAGGCGTAGCAAACATAAAGGTGATAGCGGTCATGCTCGGCCCTAAACCCCGATGAGCCGCTGGGCCCAGAACTTCCATCGGGCGTGATCCAGTTGCGAAACCGGCTCTCCTGGCGCTGGAAGCGGCCGCTGGAGGACTTTGTATCGTACCACTGATCCTTCCACACTCCATCGACCAGAAGCCCCATTGGTGCACTCCTCTCGCAACATTTATACGCGGTTGACATGTTCGGCGTACGACGTTACGTTCTGCCTATGTTCTCTTTATGTATCGTTTTGTGCTTATTGTGGTGAGAGAGTCAAGGGAAACCTGAAATGGTACTCAAGTTCCTGAAGCTGGAAGAAACGGGCGACCGCGCCGCATTGCTGGCCAAAAGACGCGGGTTGGTGAGAAGCATCTGGATCCAGACTGATGATGAAACGAGTTCACCAATTTGCGCGCCGATCCTCCGTTGACGTGTCTGAGATTTGTAGGGAGCGAAGGTTTCTGAAGGGCTTTGTTACGAAGGCTGTGCAGCGGCCTGCTGAGCTTCGCGGAAAACGCTCGACCGAAGAAGCCTGATTGTCGAGGTATGAATATGGATGCTTTGCTTTTGGTTAATTGGTGTCCCGCTTGCGGTTCGCAGGCTTCGCCGGGCTCTTCGCTTTTTCCTTCTCTTCCGCCTGCCGCGCCGCGACGACGCGCTCCATGCGCTCAAGGCGTTCCAGCGCGGCGAGGCGGTTTTTCACCTCCATGAAAAACCGACGCACGCGCTCTGCGTTGCGGCCAAGGTCGTGCTGGCCGAAGCGCGAGGACGAGCGGATGTCCACACGCGCCGACTTCGCATTGCCGGTCACGCGTATCGCGACATCGTCCATGAAGCCGAACAGGAGGGTTTTTTCCACGGCCTCGATATGGCCCGCTTTGGTCGCCTCGGGGGCCTGTTCCTCCAGAATCTTCCAGTTAAGCGTCTTCACCACATCGCGGACCGACGTATAGACATCTACGAGCGGGCGTTGGATCACGAGGGGCTTCAAGTCAGGATAGGCCTGCGCCTGAAGCGGGGCGAAAGCGGCTTCATAGCGGATCGGATTTGCCTGGCCTTGCCGGATCCGGGCAACGCGATCGAAGGCCGGAGGCGCAGCTGGATCGGTGGTCACTTCGTAAAGGCGAGGGAGCGTAAGCAATGCTGGCAAGGACCAAAGCGGAACCGCGAGCACGAGCGCGGCGAGTAAAAGAGCGGTTGTCGCGCGGCCCGCTCCCCGATCGCCGTTGTTCCATATCGCGACAAGTGCCGCGATCGCCACAACTACAGCAACGATTGCCCCCGCAATCGCGGCGCCCATGATCTTGAACGCCAGCGGAGTTCCAAGGCCGAAGAAGCGATGCCAGACGAAAGCGCCAGCAAAGACAAGAACTGAAAGGGTTGCGATTCGGTAACTCCACGCCGCCCGTCTCGAAAGGGTTTCGTAAAGACGCAAAGTTCCTCTCCGCCGTGCCGTTCCAAATTCGTTCGGCTGAAGCGCGGTCGCTTCGCCGTCATGCCATCGGTTTGCGCGCCGTCCTGCTGCGGTGTTCGGCGCCGCAATGAGACAACATCGCGCGCCTTCCCGCTCGGTCAGCCGTCACCTTATCGCAATATGCTTCGCGGTGCCTTAGCTTCGGATGCGCGATTTACCATCCGTCTTTCGAAAATGTAACCGGGATTTCGCTTGCACTGTCGCAATTAAGCCGACGAATCGACAAACATTGGCAGGACAGTATGAGTGTGAGGTAGTTTAGTAAACGATGGAGTACGACTGTGGCTGATGAAATTCAATGGCGGCAGCTTGGTTCAATCGTCAATACGGTGCTTCTCGACGCAAGGGCGAAAGCTGTTCGAAACGGCGCGATGCCGAAGCCTGTGCGGCGTTCCGTCCCGATGGTGGCGCCGCAATCTGTCGCGAACCTTGCGCGAGAGGAAAGCGGCAACGGCTTCCTGAGAAAGCCCGCAGAGAGCATGCCGGTCGAACAACTCGAACTGCCGTTCGATCTTGGTGACATACGGCCCGCAACGCCTCGGATTGCACGATCGCGCGCTCGCTTGATGTAAGGACCGAGGGCAACACGGAAAAGTGCTTCTTCGTTGAGCCCGACGGCGCACGCTTTGGCGGTTGCTCGAGCGAACCGAGCGCACGCGAGCCGTTCCACGCTCGAAAATGCTTTGAGGGAACCACGATCAAACAAACATCCGGCCGAGGTAAAGCGTCGACGTAATCCAAGCGTCAGCCGCTCCATCGCGCAAAGCTAGGGCACAAGGAGACGGAACGTCAGCGTTGCGTGTATCCCAGCATGATCGGAGGCGGGGCCGGTGTTGTATTTTCGACAGCGTCAGGCTGAGCTGCCAGCTTGCCGCCCTTGCCGGACCGGTTGGTCTTCTGTAGCGCGTCGGGATCGGACGTCGCCGCACTCTGCTGCGCGGTGGGTGCCGGAGCCTGCGTTGTGGTCCCAAACTGATACCGCACGGGCTGTGAGTCGCTTTCCTGTTCGATGCGCGCGGCCGCGAAGGCCGGGCCTGAGGCGGGCGCGACGCCGGGAGCCTGGGGCGCGGTGTGCGTTGCCTGCATGCTTGCGATCGACATGGGTTTGCTGGCTGGCGTCCGGATCACCGGCGACGCGGACATGGAAGCGAGCGAGGCGGTCTCTGACGGCTGCGGCGCGCTGGCGAATGCGGCCGCCGGTTGCGAATACGCCGGCGTAAAGGAGCGCATCGGCGGTTGCGGCGTAACCGCGGCCACGGCGACTGGTTGGCTGGCCTGCGGCTGCGCGGCGTCGGGCGCTTTGTTCAGATTGGCTAGAACAGTCTGCGGCACGCCATCGACACCGGGAAGCATCCTTGGATCGACCTTGGCGAAGATAGGGCACGGACCGTCAGGGGCGGGATCGCCCGGGACACCGGGAAACTGCACGTTCACCTGATATTGCTTGCCGCAAACCTTAACGATCGGCGGCTTGCCACTCGCCTCGAACGAGTCATAGCCTTCCTTGAGCCGCGCCCAGAACGCATACC
>NZ_JFZJ01000106.1 GCF_000636015.1 Rhodomicrobium udaipurense JA643 | reverse complement strand
CATCACGAAACACCGTCTGTGCCGCAGCGGTGCTTGCGCTCACATTGCTCGCCCTGCCTTGCGCGGCGCAGACGGACAGCGCCATCGATCCGTGCGCGCGTATGGAAGTGCTTCCCGGCTCGAAGTTGTTCGCCGAAAACTGCACCTTCTGTCACGGGCCCGATGGCAAGGGTGGCGGCATCCTCGCGAAGGAAATGAAGCTCACGCCGCCGGACCTGACGACGCTCGCAGAGCGCTCAAACGGCGCGTTTCCGACGGAATACGTCTTCAAGCTTCTGAAAGGCGAAAGCGGCAAGTCGCACGGCGGAATGCCGAACTGGAAGTCGATCTTCACCGATGAATGCGGCCCTGCGCCCGCAAACCGCGCGGTTACGGAGCTTGGCGTGTACGTAAAAGGCATCCAGGCGAAGTAGCTTCGCGAAGCGATTCGGCCAGCCATGCTCGCGGCATTACGTCAGGCCGGAAAGGCGGCAACCTTGGCCGCTTTCGCCGACTCGCGATGCTCATACATGCTTGCGGCTTCGGCCAGCAGTTCGACGTTGGGAACGACAACGTCCCGCGTCGAACGAAGCTCGATCAATCCTTGCTGCTTCAACTGGCTGACCTTGCGGCTCACCGTTTCGAGCGTCAGGCCGAGGTAATCCGCCAGCTCGGATCGGGTAAGCGGAAGCTCGAACTCGGCGCAGTTTTCGTGAACAGGCTGGGCCCCGGCATTGCGAGTGCGCCGCGCGATGATGAGAAGCAGGCTCGCCACGCGTTCGTATGAGGATTTGCGCCCAAGCATGAGCGTCCACTCGCGCGTCACGTCAAGTTCCTGCACCGTGAACTCGAACAGCCATCGCTGCATATCCGGGATTCGAGAAGCGTTTCAGCGAAGGTGTGGCCCAGAAATTCCGGCGCATAGACGAGGCCGATCACGTGGCGCTCGCCTTCCGACGTTGTTTTGATCAGCTTCACCACACCGGAATTGACGGCCGCGAAAGAGATGGCTTCGTCGCCGTCGCGAAAGATGTAGTGATTTGCTGGAATGATCCGGCGACGCGCAATCGAACTCAGCCGTTCGAGTTGCTCCATCGACAAGGCCTGGCAGATCCCGCGATGCCTTATGAAACAAGCCTCGCACCGGCTGGCATTGAAGTGGGACCGTTCCGCCGCAGGGTTGGACATGATCTTCAAGCGAGATGCCTTCCTTCACGTTATGGTTATCGTAGCGTGTGAAGCTGTCCCTGTCCAATACATGGCGATCACAATAACCAGTGCAGAGAATTTTACATTTTGCGTCCCGGTGGCCGCAGGCTCTCGCACGATGTAAATTTAAAAAGCTCCTATAGAATCAGATGGTTGCTAGCGGCGCTTGATTCCGGCATTTGCACGCGAGTGCTGCAAACGGCTGCAAACGGCTGCAAATGCCGGAATTGGTCCTTACGCGTGCTTGAATTGCGGAGGCCGCTTCTCGGCGAAGGCTGCCATGCCCTCTTTCTGATCCTCCGTCGCGAACAGCGCGTGGAACGCGTGGCGCTCGAACCGCACCCCTTCCGACAGTGTCGTTTCAAAAGCGCGATTGACCGATTCCTTGGCCAGCATCACCGAGGGCAGCGAGAAGCTCGCGATCTTCTCGGCGGCTTTCAGCGCCTCCGCGACGAGATCGGCGGCGGGAACGACGCGCGCCACGAGCCCCGCGCGCTCGGCCTCGGCCGCGTCCATGTGGCGCCCGGTGAGGATGAGGTCCATCGCCTTCGCCTTGCCGACCGCGCGCGTGAGCCGCTGCGTGCCGCCCGCGCCGGGGATCACCCCCAGCATGATTTCCGGCTGACCGAATTTCGCTGTGTCGGATGCGATGATGAAGTCTGCCATCATGGCGAGTTCGCAGCCGCCGCCCAGCGCAAAGCCCGAGACGGCCGCGATCACCGGCTTGCGGACGCGCGTGATGCGCTCCCACGGCGCGATGAAGTCTTGCAGGATCACGTCGCCGAAGGTCTTGTCCTTCATCTCCTTGATGTCCGCGCCCGCGGCGAACGCCTTCTCGGAGCCGGTGATTACGATAGCCCCGATGTCCGCATCCGCCTCGAAGGCGTCGAGCACCTGATTGAGTTCCGCGATGAGCTGTGCATTGAGCGCGTTCAGCGCCTTGGGCCGGTTCAGCGTGATGAGGCCGACCCTGCCCTTTTTCTCGCAGAGCACCGTTTCGAAAGACGCGGGTTGAGAAGATGCGGAAGTCATTTCGGGTGTTTCCTTTCAGATCTTTGCCTGACAGCGCGGGCAGAAAAAGGTCGAGCGCCCTTGTTGGGCTTTTCTTACGATGAGCGAGCCGCACTCATTATGACACGGCTCGCCGCCTCGCCCATACACGTGGAACTTCTCCTGGAAATGGCCGCCGTCGCCGTTGGCGTGACGGTAATCGCGGATCGAGGAGCCGCCCGCGAGCAGCGCGTCTTCGAGCACGGCCTTTATCGCGGCGCAGAGTCGTGCGGCCGCCGCCTTGCCGCGCCTGCCGACACCGAGCGCGCCCGCCTCCGCATCCGGCGGCAAGCCAGCGCGAAACAGCGCCTCGCATACATAGATGTTGCCGAGCCCCGCAATAATGCGCTGGTCGAGCAGGAACGCCTTGAGCGCCTGCGCCTTGCCCGCCGCGCGCGCCGCGAGATAATCCGGCGTCAGCGCATCGGACAACGGCTCGATCCCGAGCGCGCGAAATAGCGGATGCGCGGCCATCTCGCCTGCCCCGAACAGCGTCATGTAACCGAAACGGCGAGGGTCGTTGTAGCGGATCACCTCGCCGTTGCTCATCGCGAAAACAACGTGGTCGTGTAGCGCGTTGGCGGCATGCTCGTAATAGAACGAGCCGGGCGTCACCGCGCCCTCCGCCTTGTGCTCGATGGTGAAGCGGCCCGTCATGCCGAGATGCATGGCGAGGCAAAGGCCGCTGTCCGCTTCAGCCACGATGTATTTCGCCCGCCGCGTGAGGCGCGCGATGCGTTGCCCGCGCAGGCGTTCGGCGAAACGCGGCTCAAACGGAAAGCGAAGGTCGGCGCGGTTGAGCGTGACGGCGGAAAACGCCGCGCCTTCCATGGCAGGGGCGAGGCCGCGCCGGATGATTTCGACTTCGGGTAATTCGGGCATGGGCCTCAGCGTTCCGTCGCGAAATAAATAGGCGTCACCACCGCGAAAGCAAAGCCCCCGTCTCCCCGATCAAGGAACGGTGTTTCTGGTCGACCAGCGAACATGAAAAAATCGATACATAAATTCACGGGCTCGCCAATAAGTTGCCATCTGTTCGCCCTAGAGCGCCGTTGTGCTTGGCGCATACGGTCAACCAGACGGAGACACGGCATGTCGTTGCGCAGAATTCTTATTGCTTCCATTCCCGCATTTTTCGCGGCAACCACCATCGCGTCCGCTGAGCCTGTGGCCTATTCGTTCGATCCCGGTCATACGACAGTTCGCTTCTGCTGGAACCATCTGAGCATCAGCCGCCAATGCGCTCAGTTCAAGACCTACGAAGGCGAAGTGCTTTACGACGCGGCCAAGCCGGAGAACAGCAAGGTCAACATCACTTTCAAGACCGACAGCATCGAGACGCTGGTTCCGGTTTTCAACGATCATATGAAGGGCGACAAGCTGTTCGATGCCAAGGCTTTCCCCGACGCGACCTTCAAGAGCACGAAGTTCGAACGCACGGGCGAGAAAAGCGGCAAGGTTTCAGGCGACCTGACGATCAAGGGCGTGACGAAGCCTGTCGTTCTCGATGTCACGCTTAATTTCGACGGCGCGCATCCGATGTCGAAGAAGCCTACGCTCGGTATCGGCGCCACCACGGCGATCAAGCGCACGGACTTTGGCGTATCACAGGCCGCGCCGTTCGTCTCCGACGAGGTGACGATCGATATCCAGACGGAATTGAACAAGAAGATCTAGTTCGAAACCTGAACACGTGGGCGCCGTCGTCAGAGCGACAGCCCACGTGTTGAACTTCAGCTTGAGAAAGCCGCGTCCGAGTTGATGAATGATGCGCTCGTCCGAGCGCGCTCCCGGACGCCACCGCATTATCCCGTCCGCCTCGCCGACGAAGGCCCCCGATCCTTTCCGCCCCATGCCCTGACCCGAGCCGCACCCCAGGCTGACGGCGCGCTTTTGCACGAAAGTTTCGCGCAATCACGAAAGAGTGTTCAGCCGCCCGGTGTCGCTTTTCTGCGCGCCGGTGCCCCGCAATAGTGCCGTCGAACAAAGCATTATGCCTAAATATCAGGCGATTTATTGCGATTGCTTTAGAAATAAGCGCCCAATTTTCAAGCCATCCTCGACAAAGCGGTAAGTTTAAGGTCGATTCGCTGCGCTCCGTGTCGCATGGACGAAAGCTCGCCTTTGGCACAGCTTTTGAAGTCGCTGCGGAAGCCGTGTCCACGCGATCCCCTTTTCCTTCGCGCCGACACGTTAGAATATGCGCGTGTTCGAGGCAGGTTGTTGGAGGATCAAAACATGAAACTGGTGATGGCGATCATCAAGCCATTCAAACTGGAAGAAGTCCGTCAAGCCCTCGACGGTCTCGGCGTCGAAGGGCTCACGGTCAGCGAAGTCAAAGGCTACGGCCGTCAGAAGGGGCATACCGAAATCTATCGCGGCGCGGAATATGAAGTGAACTTCGTTCCGAAGATCAAGATCGAAGTCGTGGTGGCCGACGAGCAGCTTGATAAAGTCATCGAAGCGATTTCTTCGACGGCGAAAACGGGGCAGATCGGAGACGGCAAGATTTTCGTGTCGACGATCGAACACACGGTGCGCATCCGCACGGGCGAAACCGACGCTGATGCTGTTTAGTAAGAAGGGAAAATCAATGACACCTGTCTGGCGTAATCTAGCTCTTCTAGGGGCAACAGCCCTGGGAGCGATGGCTCTCGTCGATCCATCGCTCGCCCAGGAGGCCGCGACCGCGGCAACGGATGCCGCCGCAGCGGCGCCCGAAGCAGTAGCCGAGGCCGCAGCAGCAGTCGCGACGACGGCCGCGAAAGCTCCGGAACTCGTTATCAGCAAGGCTGACGATACATGGGTTCTCGTCTCCACCATTCTCGTTTTCATGATGTCCGTGCCCGCGCTAGCGCTGTTCTACGGCGGCATGGTGCGTACGAAGAATATGCTCTCGGTCCTCACACAGGTTCTGGCGATCCAGTGCGTGGTGATGATCATTTGGTTCATCTACGGCTACAGTCTCGCCTTCACCGCTGGTAGCGGCGCAAGCGCTCCGTTCGTCGGCGGCTTCGATCGCCTATTCCTTTCCGGCGTCGATGTCTCCACGGCAGCGGCGACCTTTACTCCCGGCGTCGCAATTCACGAGCTGACGTTCATCTGCTTCCAGATGACCTTCGCCACGCTGACTACGGCGCTTGCCATCGGCGCTTTTGCTGAGCGTATGAAGTTCACGGCGGTTCTCGCTTTTGCCGTGCTCTGGCCGACGCTGGTATACTTCCCGGTCGCTCACATGGTGTGGTCGAACCCCGGGCCGGCGGACCTCGCGTTGAACAATGAAGCAGCCCTCGCGGCTTCGGGTTTCGGCTTCCAGATGGGCGCTCTCGACTTCGCCGGCGGCACTGTCGTTCACATCAACGCGGGCCTTGCGGGTCTGATCGGTGCGCTGCTCGTCGGTCGTCGTATCGGTTATGGCAAGGAGCCCATGCCGCCTCATTCGCTCACGCTGACGATGGTCGGCGCCGCGCTTCTGTGGGTTGGCTGGTTTGGCTTCAACGCCGGTTCGGCACTCGAAGCAAGCGGCACGGCTTCGCTTGCGATGCTAAACACCTTCATCGCGACCGCAGGCGCGGGCCTTGCGTGGCTCTTGGTCGAGTGGCTCTTCAAGGGCAAGCCGAGCCTTCTCGGCCTCGCGTCCGGCGTGGTTGCGGGGCTCGTGGCCGTTACTCCGGCGGCTGGTTTCGCAGGTCCCGCCGGGGCGCTGATCCTCGGCCTTGTCGCGGGCGCCGTGTGCTTCTTCTTCTGCACGGCGGTCAAGAGCGCGCTCGGTTATGACGACACGCTCGACGTGTTCGGCGTCCATGCCATCGGCGGCATTCTCGGCGCGATCGGCACCGGCATCGTCGCCGCTCCGATCTACGGCGGCACGGGCGTGACCGACTACACCAAGTGCGAAATTGTCAACGGCGTCCTGACGGCCAATTGCCCGATCGGCGAATACGACCTCGCCGCTCAGGTTCTTATCCAGCTCAAGAACATCGCGCTTACCGGCGGCTGGACCATCGTTGGCAGCGTCATCGTGTTCCTCATCATCTCGGTGATCATCGGTCTGCGCGTATCCACGGAGAAAGAGCGCGAAGGTCTCGACATCTCCGAGCATGGCGAACGCGCGTACAACATGTAATCGGCGCGGACGGCATAAGCGCCGTCCGAACCTCCTCTTCAAGGCAGCAACCCGCTGTCTCCTGCCGAGCTTTTTCGTTTTTCTTCGGATTGCGAAATAGCTTCCTCTCTGCTTCGAGGCGTTTTCAAGCGAACGCGCATCCACTTTGCTTGAAGTACTCGCGCTGCGCCGAACGCCTCCCTCCCGGCGCTCGGCGTGGCGGCGGGGCAAGCCCGGGAACCCATCTCCCGGGCTTTTCTATCGCCCCAGGGTTTTGCCTTCCGTCTCGCGGTGCTAGACTCCGCAGCTTGACGTTGAAGCAACCCGGTGCCCGCCCGTGTCCGAAACCGAAACCTCGCTGTCCACGATCCAGTCGCCCTTCCCGCGCCTTCGCGACCTCATCGAAGGGCTGAAGCCCGGCGCTTCTCCCATCGACATGACCATTGGCGAGCCGCGCCATGGCGTGCCGTCGTTCGCGGCAGATATCATCGCCGAACACTGGAAGAGCTTTTCAAAATATCCGCCGATCAACGGGATCGCGGAACTGCGCCAGGCCATCGCGGCGTGGCTCACGCGCCGCTACGCGCTGGCGTCGGGCGTCGTCGAGCCGGACAGGCACATTCTCCCGCTATGCGGCACGCGCGAGGGTCTCGTTTCGGCGATGACGCTGGCGGCGGCGAAGAAGAACGCGCGCGGGGCCGCCGTCCTGATGCCGAACCCGTTCTATCAGGCCTATTACGCAGGCGCGCTCACGGCGGGTTGCGAAGCTGTCATGCTCCCCGCGACCGCCGCGAGCGGCTTCCTTCCCGACCTCGACGCGCTCGATCCGAGGCTCCTCGACCGCACGGCGGCCTTCTACATCGCATCGCCCGCGAACCCTCAGGGCGTTGTGGCCACCCCCGCCTATTTCGAGCGGCTGATCGCGCTCGCCCGCCGCCACCAGTTCTACGTTTTTTCGGATGAATGTTATTCGGAGATTTACCAGCACGAGCCGCCCGCAAGCGCGCTTCAGGTGGCGGCGCAGACCGGCGATCTTAACCGCGTCCTCGTCTTCAATTCGTTGTCGAAACGCTCGAATGCGCCGGGGCTTCGGTCGGGCTTCATCGCGGGCGATGCGAGCTTCCTGAAGGACTATCTGCAATATCGAAATGTGGCCTGTCCGCAGGTGCCGATCCCGATCCAGCATGCATCGGTGGCGCTTTGGTCCGACGACGCGCACGCCGCCGAAAGCCGCGCGCTCTATCAGGCGAAGTTCGCCGCCGCGAACGAAAAGCTGGGCGGCTTGCCGAATTATTACGAGCCTGCGGGCGGCATGTTTCTCTGGCTCGATCTCTCGCATTTAGGTGGAGGTGTCGAGGCCGCGAAAACGATTTGGAAAGGATGCGGTGTCAAAGTGTTGCCTGGGGCCTTTCTGGCGCAACCGGACAAGCGCGGCTTCAATCCGGCGGGCGATTACGTCCGGCTCGCGCTGGTGGACCCGCTCGACGTGACGCGCGACGCCGTGGATCGCCTCGCGTCGATGCTGTTGTGAGATGGCCGCGCGGTCGGCCATGAGTCCGGTTAGTCGTCCGGTATTTTCGTGGGGTGGCGTGCGCGCATGGAGTCGAGGCAAAGGTTTCTGCCGAAAGCGCTGGCGGCCGAGTTGCGGCGTCTGCCGTGGCGCGTGCTGGGCTTCTCGCTGGTCGGGATCGCGGCCGCGATCTGGCTTGCGCTGATAAGCTGGTCCTATGGCGACCCAAGCCCAAGCTATGCCACCACATCGCAGCCGCATAATTGGCTCGGCCATCGTGGCGCGAGCGTCGCAGATGCGATGATGCAGGCGTTCGGGCTTGCCTCGCCCTTCCTCGTTTTCCCGATCTCGGTGTTCGGCTTCCGCATCTCGGGCGGTCACATCCCCTCGCGTCCGCGCCTGCGCCTCGCCTACTGGGCAGCGGCGGCGCTGCTCGTGCCGGCCTTCTTCGCCATGTTTCCGACGCCGAAAACGTGGGTGCTGGATACGGGCCTCGGCGGCATCGCGGGCGACTTCGCGGCTGCGCTCGTTGCGAAGGCAACGGCAGCGATTTCACCTTCGCTCCTGTGGCCGCTCTTCGGTCTTGTCCTGCTGCCCGCTGGCGGGTGGTGCCTGCTTCGGGCCTGCGGGCTGAACTCCAAGGTTCTCCCCGCGGCGTTCCAGTTGGGCGGCGAGGCTCCGGCGAAAGGCAAGGCCAAGGCGAAAGCCAACGAAGAGCCGCTGATCGACAAGGCGGCGGCTTGGGCGAAGCGCGTCTCCCAGCAAGGCGGCGGCGCACTCGCGGCGTTCGCGCATCCCGGCGACTATTGGCTCGCGCGGGTTCGCGAGGAAACGCCTCCGCCCGCTCCGTCGCCCGCCCCGGCGAAATCGCCCAGAAAGCCCGCGCCGAAGGCCGTGGAGCCTTCGCCCTTCTCGGACTGGGGCAGCCGCCCGTCGCCTTCGCTCGGCGGTTCCGAAACGCGGCGTGTCGATGCCGAACCGGACGGGCTTTTCGAGGATGTGCGCATCGAACCGTTCTTCGGAGTGCGCCGCTCGCCGGGTTCCTCCGCGGGCGCCACGGCGAGCGGAATGTCCGACGATGACAGCGAGCCGGTTTCGCCGATCCGCCGCCTCACGGGCAAGGCCATGGAAACGGCGCTGAACGGTGCGCACAAGATCATCGAGACCGGCACAGCGGCCGCCGCAGCCGTGAAACGCCAGAAGCCGCTGATCTACGTGAAGGCCGCCAACGACGAGCCCGCGCTTCGCACTGACGACGAGGTGCTCGAACACTTTACGTCCGCGCTGCCGCCGCTCTCGCTGCTGTCGCCGCCGCCCGTTGCCTCGGAGCGGCCCGGCGCGCACGATCCCATGCTGATGCAGCGCGCGTCCGGGCTGATGGGCGTGTTGGGAGACTTCGGCGTGAAGGGCAAGATGTCGGGCATTTATCCGGGGCCCGTCATCACGCTGTTCGAGCTTGAGCCCGCGCGCGGCACGAAATCCTCGCGCGTGGTGGGCCTAGCCGACGACATCGCGCGATCCATGAGCGCCGTCTCGGCCCGCGTCGCCGTGGTCCCCGGCCGCGACGCCATCGGCATCGAACTGCCGAACGCAAAGCGCGAAATGGTCTCACTGCGCGGCATCATCGAGTCGAACGCGTTTCAGGACAGCCAGGCCGCGTTGCCGCTCGCGCTCGGCAAGTCCATCGGCGGCGAACCCATCGTCGTGGATCTCGCCCGCATGCCGCATCTGCTCATCGCGGGCACGACCGGCTCCGGCAAGTCGGTCGGCATCAACACGATGATCCTGTCGTTGCTTTATCGCCTGCCGCCGAGCCAGTGCAATTTCATAATGATCGACCCGAAGATGCTGGAGCTTTCCGTTTATGACGGCATCCCGCATCTGCTCGCGCCCGTCGTGACCGACCCGAAAAAGGCGGTCGCCGCGCTGAAATGGACGGTCAAGGAGATGAACACGCGCTACGAGAAGATGTCGAAACTCGGCGTGCGCAACATCACGAGCTACAATTCCAAGGTCGCGGCGGCGCAGCTTCGCGGGCAACCGTTGAAGCGCGTCATTCAGACCGGCTTCGATCCCGACACCGACGAGCCTATCGAGGAAGAGGAAATCTTCGATCCGGTGCCGATGACCTACATCGTGGTCGTCATCGACGAAATGGCCGACCTGATGATGGTGGCAGGCAAGGACATCGAATTCGCGGTTCAGCGCCTGTCGCAGATGGCGCGTGCGGCGGGCATCCATCTCATCATGGCGACGCAGCGCCCCAGCGTGGACGTGGTGACGGGCACGATCAAGGCGAACTTCCCAAGCCGCATAAGCTTTCAGGTCACGTCGAAGATCGACAGCCGCACCATCATCGGCGAGCAGGGCGCGGAGCAACTCCTCGGCGCGGGCGACATGCTCTATATGGCGGCGGGCGGGCGCATCATCCGCGCGCACGGGCCGTTCGTCTCGGATGAGGAGGTCGAGCACGTGGCGGCGCATCTCAAGGCGCAGGGCTTCCCGAACTACCGCGACGACATCCTCGAAGACCCGGACGCCGAAGACGAAGCCCCGCGCAAGGGTGGTGGTGGCGACAGCGGCGACCTTTATGCATCCGCCGTGGATATCGTGCTGAAGGACCGGAAGCCGACGACGAGCTATCTCCAGCGCCGCCTTGGCATCGGTTACAACCGCGCGGCCTCGCTCATCGAGCGGATGGAGCAGGAAGGCATCGTCGGAGCGCCGGGTCGCACCGGTCGGCGGGAAATCCTGATCGAGGAGCGCAACAGGGCTAGTTAGCGGCGCGGGCGATGCGCGCCGCCGCATTTCACTTATGCACCGGCATGCCCGCTCGATGACGAATATAGGGCCAGCTCTGCCGTCTCGCCGCGAATTTGACGCTTTCTTGCAAATTCATAAGCGCAAAATTCCGAGTTTTTCACAGGGACACCCCAAGCATGAGCAAGCGCGTCGTTTCGAGCTTAATGGGATCAGGGGCGCGGCTGACGCGGGTGGCGCTCGGCGCGCTGCTGGCCGCCAGCACCGCGACCGCGGCTTTGGCGCAGGGTGGTCAGACGGAAGTCCACAAAACCTATCCCGTTCCTTCCGCCACACCGGCTCCGGCGGCTCCGCCAGCAAATCAGGTGGACACGCTGCCGGTCGAGCCCCCGGCCCCGGCGGCCAAACCGACAAGCCCCATCGGTGGAACGGCATCCACATCGGCGCCGGGCTGGCAAACCGACCTTGCGCAGCAACCGCCGGTGACGCCCGAACCGGCCGCTGCGCCCGTTCAGGAAGCCGACCTCGAAGTCGTCGCCAAAATCAACGACTATTTCAACAAGATGACATTTCTTCAGGGCGTGTTCGTTCAGACGGACCCCGACACCAAGCAGAAGCGCGGCAAGTTCTACCTAGCGCGTGGCGGCAAGGTGCGGTTCGACTACGGCTCGCCGAGCAGGCTCAAGATCATCGCGGACGGCAAATATCTCGCCATCGAGGATCACGACCTGAACACCTCGGACCGCTA
>NZ_JFZJ01000105.1 GCF_000636015.1 Rhodomicrobium udaipurense JA643 | reverse complement strand
CGCTCTAGGAAGCGGAGATATTCGTCTCCTCGCGGCTGATGGTCATGGTGCCGTTCGAGGTCGGAACCACGAGATATTCCACGAGCCAAAGCGCGGGCCGCGCCACCTTGCTGAAGCCGATCTGCCATCGAGCATTCTGCGCACCGATGCCGCCGCTTGCGTCCGGCGTGCTGACGGTCGAATAGGCGTCGCAATCGATGATTTCCGAGCGCGGGTCGGTGCCGCCGGGCTTCGGGCTCATCACGATATCGAAGCGCGCGCGCCCGAGAATGATCGGAATCAGGCTCTTGCAGGGCTCGGCCGAGGGGGGAGCGGGGTTGAGCGCAGCGAAGACCAGCGCCGATAGTGGGTCGAAAACGCCGCGCAGCCGCGGATTGACGCTGGCGGGCGTGCCATCGGGTCCGGCGAAATTCACGGAACTCGCCTCGCCGCCCGACGAAACGAACTGGAATCGCATCGGCGTCACATGCGAGCCGTTACGCAAACCCGTCGCCTCGCCGTTGATCCTGGTGTTTGAAAGAACCGGGCCGACATCGGCCGAAACCGTGACCTTGTAGTTGGCCGGGCCGAGCGTCGTGCGCACGATCGCATGGCCGACGCGAACGCCCTCCATATGAACCGTGTAGCGCGATATGAGGAGTTGCGCCTCGGCCGCCCCCGCGCCAAGCGCGAGCGAAACAAGACCGAAGGCGAGGGCAAAAAGCCCCCTGCCGCCTCTCCGCTTTCCGACCGCCGAAAACCTCACTGTCAACGTCATCCCACGGCATTCAATACGAGTGGCCTTTCCCGTCGAAGGAAAGACTCAGGATCTTTTGTTCGTCTGCTTGTCTCAGGCGTCAATCGCTTTCGATCTCCGCCGAACGAAATCTGAAGGGGCAGATGGCCTGCCGAAACGTGTGGTCAATCCCGCTGCCCATCGCCGCCTGGGCTTGCGGCACGAATTTCTGCTCGCCAAGAGTTTTTGAACCTCGCCATTACAAATCCCAAGAAGGCGCATCGTGCTCAGTCTGCCACGCGAGGATTGCTCTAGCCTGTGGTTACAGATTTCAATGTTCGAAATGTGATCGCTCGCCCTCGCCGCAATATCGCCGACGGCTTTCCCGCCAAGCTCGTGCGGGAGCGTGGCACGAGAGGATGGCGAATAAACCTTTGAACGAGCGTGAACTCGGCCTCGGACCGAGGCACAGTTTATGCGCCGATATTATGAAAACCGCGCGGTGGGAGACCGTCCGCGACTTCCAAGTGCGCCCGTCGCAAACCGACCGCGCCGCTACTGCGGAGTCGGCTTCTGTTGGGGTTGCGGCGCCGGCGCTTTCTTCGGCGCGACCTTCTGCGTCACCTTCGTCACGAACGGCTTCGCCTTGGACCTCGGCGCGCAATCCGCAGTGCCGAACATCTGCACCATGCGGAAAACCACGCGGTCGCCCTGCCGCCATGCCGCGACACCCACGCCGATGCTTTTGCCCTTGCTGAGCAGGTTCGCGTTGTGGCCGGGCGACTTTTTCCAGTCGTCCATCGCCTTCTTCGACGCCTCGGCTTCGGTCATCGGGTTGGGCCGTCGCCAGCCGCCCCACATGTTCTCGGCAAGGAAGCAATAGTTATAGCCCGTCGCGCGAACACGGATGGCGGGCGACCTGCCGTCAGCGGTGTGGCCGACACCTTCCGTCTGGGCGAGATAGCGGGCGTAAGCGGTCGCGGCCGCCTCAAGCTGCGGATGGCTGGAAACCGGCGGCAGGCGCTTTGCGGCTCGCCAAGCGTTGGTTTCGGCGATCACGGCGCGGCTCACGGCTGCCCTGTCGAGCGGGTAATCCTGCGCGTGCGCCGCTGCCATGCCGCTCGCTGTCATCGCCGCGAGAACGACGAGAAAAAGTCTCGACGACATCAATGTTCGCTCGCTTCCCCGTTATGCGCTGTCCTCAAACGCGCATTATTAACGCGCGTGCGCACAGGCGGTCCCCAGCGCCGCTACATCCCTAACGCGAGTCGCATTTTGGGTAAACGTACGGAAGAAAGTCGGCCGACGTTGCGTCAAGGCTCGCTCGCGAGAGACGGGGCCGCGCGGCCACTCGTTACTCGCCGACTTCCTCTTCCATGCGCTTTTTCTCCTCGGCTGCGCGTTGGCGTTCCACGAAACGCACCGAGATGATGGAAAGCTCGTAGAGAAGCAGCGTCGGAATGGCGAGGCCCACCTGGCTCATCACATCCGGCGGCGTCAAAACGGCAGCGACGGCGAAGATCGCAACCACGGCGTAACGCCATTGCTTGCGCAGCCAGCCCGAGGTTACGAGCCCGGCGCGCGCGAGCAGCGTCAGCACGACCGGAAGCTGGAAGCACAGGCCGAAGGCGAGAATGAGCGAAGTTATCAGGTGCAGATATTCGCTCACGCGCGCGGTAAGCTGGATGTGAACCTGCTGGTCGGCTCCCGTCTGCTGCATGGACAAGAAGAACGTCATCGCGAGCGGCATCACGATGAAGAAGACGAGGGCGCCGCCGAGGATGAAGAGAATGGGCGTCGCGATGAGATAGGGCAGGAAGGCGCGGCGTTCGTTTTTGTAAAGGCCGGGCGCAACGAACATGTAGAGCTGAGATGCGATGATCGGGAAGGCCAGCACGATCGCGCCGAAGAAGGCCACGCGCACCTGCGTGAAAAAGAACTCCTGCGGTGCGGTGTAGATCATGTCGATCTGCGCGTCGCCGCCAACTGCAAGGCGGTACGGGATCAGCAGAAAATTATAGATGTATTGCGCGAACGCGTAGCAGAAGAAGAAGAGGACGACGACCGCGATGACGCAATAGATCAGCCGACGCCGCAGCTCGATCAGATGATCGAGGAGCGGCGCTTTCGACTGGTCGAGATCGTCCTGTTCAGGTTGGGCCACGGCCATATGTAAGCGCTCACGCGGCTGGAGCTATGCGGTCTTTGGCGGGATCGCTCGCGGCTGCTTGCGGCTCCAAAGGCTTTGCGGGGACGGCTTGACTTGCGGGCGCGTATGACGACACGGCCGGTTCGGCGCTTGTTTTTTCCGCTTCGACAGCCGCCTTCGCAGGCGCGGTGTCGGGAACGGCCAGAGGCGCAGCGCTGTCGACTTGCGGCGCGGTCGGGATCGCCGGGGCGATCGCGCCCGGCCCATCGGCCTGCGTCGGAGCAGCGGCTGTGGCACCCTGTGCGCCTTCGCTCGTGGTCTTCGCGGCGTCGGCGCCTTGCGGCGCATTCGCCTGCGGCGGTTCCGGTGCGGGCGCGGGCTTCGAATAGTCGTGATCTATGGCGCGCCTGATGCTGTCCTTCAACTGGCCAGCCGGGTTGAGGGCGCGGAAGTCCTGAAGGTTCTTCTGAAGATCCTGATAGCCGCCTTCGCGCATCGAGTCGTCGAATTGACGCCGGAAGTCGTCCGCGTGGTTGCGGATCTTCCGCACGAAGCGGCCGAGCGTATGAAGCATGCCCGGCAGTTCCTTCGGGCCGATGAAGATCAGCGCGACGACTGCAATCACGAGAAGCTCAGACCACGCGATATCGAACATTCTGCCCCTTTGCCCTCAAGGCGCTAGCGAACGCTTGCTCAAGCCTTCGTTTCGGAGCCGACGGGAGACTTCACTTCAGCGCGCGGGGCCTCGTGCTCGATGGGCTTCGGGGCGGCGGGTGCGGCGGTGCTCTGCGTGGCGGCGGGCGGCGGCGTTGCCTCTTCCTCCGACATGCCCTTCTTGAAGCTCTTTATTCCCTTTGCGACGTCGCCCATCAGCTCCGAAATCTTGCCTCTGCCAAACAGAAGCACGACGAGCAACAGAACAATAAGGAGCTGCGGCAGACTCCACGTCGCTCCGAACATGAGATCCTGGGGCATCTGGATTTACTCCTTCGTCGCCGTCTTCCGGCGGCACGCGCGATGTTGGGAAATTTCACCTGAACGTGGCCGCATGAGCGCGCCATGTCAAGCGCGCTCATCCTATCAATGCGTAGCAGAAAAGCGAAGGCGCGCCGATGTTTCCGCCCCGTCGCCACCTTTCGGCGATTTGCGCGCGAAGGCAGCGCCTCCGAACCTCGCGCGTCAGCCCGCCGACGCCACGAGCACGGGATGCGGCTTGTGGGCTTCCGGTTCCGCCTCGACGGGAGCGTCGTCTTCGGCATCCGTGTGCATGCCCGATGGCTCGTCCTCCAGTGGATCTTCGTCCTCGCGAAGGGCCATGCTGTCGTTCGGCTCCGGCACGGAGAAACCGGGCGGCAGGTTGCTGTCGAGGAGGCCCGCCCCTTTAAGTTCGGCGAGACCCGGCAGGTCGCGGATGGAATCGAAGCCGAAATGATCGAGGAACGCTTCCGTGGTGCCGTATGTGGTGGGGCGCCCCGGCGCGCGACGGCGTCCGCGAAGGCGCACCCAGCCGATTTCCAGCAGCACGTCGAGCGAACCCTTGGATGTCGAGACGCCGCGAATTTCCTCGATCTCGGCGCGCGTCACCGGCTGATGGTAGGCGATGATGGCGAGCGTTTCGAGTGCGGCCTTGGACAGCTTGCGCTGCTCGATGGAATAATGTTCAAGCAGGAACGAGAGGTCTTCCGCGGTACGGAACGCCCACTTGCCCGCCACGCGGACGAGGTTCACGCCACGCCCGGCGTAAAGCTGCTGAAGCTCTTCCAGAAGCTGACGCACATCGTCTTTCGCGCCGAGATGCTTCGCGAGCGAGGCTTCGTCGAGCGGTTCGGCGGCGGCAAACAGCAGCGCTTCCACGATGCGCAACTTTTCGCGCCGGTCAGCCGAAGGCAGCCGCGTCACATTGGAAGGGAGCGGCATCGGCAAAATCGGCACGCGGCCGTTTTCATTCCCGCCATCTTTTCCCTTGCCGTCTCTACCTGCCATAGGAAACCATCCGTTATCCCCAGCTTTTCAGACAGCTAGTTCGCCTGATTTGGGGGGCACGCGCAAGTGTCGCATTCCGCTCCTGCCGGATGGGCGCGTCGAACAGCTTGCGATCACAATTATTGACTTCGATCAATTCGAGGAAGGCCGGTAAGTTTCCCTTAGAGCGGGAGGCGCTATGACTGGAAGAAAGCCGGAAAGAAAGACTCACTCTTCCGCAGCAACCCTGCAACGGCACTAAATCATGATCCGTTTCAATGTCTGGCCCATCGTCGGTCTTTTCCTCGCCGGTATCGGCATTTCGGGTGGTCTTTTCCTTTTCGCGCTGCATGCGGGAAGTATCGACGGTATCGGTTTGACGACGGCGCTGGCCAGACAGCATGCGGAGGTCGAGGGAAGCACAACCGAAGGCCGCAGGTTGGCTGATGCGGCGGGTTCTTCCGATCTAGAAAAGGCGCGCGGTCTGCCAAGAGGCGACGTTCAGACCTATAAGGCAAGCGCGCACGATACGTCGCGCCCAGTGTTACTCGCTCTCCCCGGCGAACCGGCGCTCGAAGCCGTAACCGCCGAGTAAGGCGGCGTCGGTTCGATGCATAGCTGTCTGCCTGTAAAATGCCGGCACCCGCTTACCGGACAACATTCCAGCCTTTACCGCATTGACCGATATCGCACGCGGCGATCTGCTATTGACCGCGCGCGCGCGCGCACCTATGGTCCTCAAGCGCGCGCGGACGTTTTTCCGCACGTTGTTTATTGTCCCTAGTGAGCCCATAGCTCAGCCGGTAGAGCATCTGACTTTTAATCAGAGGGTCGATGGTTCGAATCCATCTGGGCTCACCAATAAAATCAAAGACATAGGTTCTGCGAACGGAACCTGCGCGAATGAAACTGCGAATGAAACGATCAGATTCGCCCTCAAAGAACGGCTGATCAAGCCGCTACGCGCTTACCTTCCGACAACGGGAAGGATGCGTTCGCGCTCATTCGAGCGAGGCCGACGATGACGAGCGGGTTGTTCGTTATGCGCGGCATCGCGATCGTTTTGGCGATCAGCGTCGCGATGCTCTCGGCCATCATGGTATACCAAGGCGGCGCGGCACGCGCTGGCGTCTCCCCGCTCGCCTCGCTCGTCGTCGGCGGCGTCGGCGTCGCAATGGTCCTCTACTCCCTGACCGCAATCTTCATGTCGCGTCAGGCGCGAAGGGAGGGACGCCGTGCGCTGAGCATGGCACTCCTCTGTGGCCTCGTTCTATCAGAAGGCTACATTCTCTTCTATGAGGCGGCGTGGTGGAAAGCGAAAATCATCGTCGCACAGGAGCAAAGCCGTTTCCAGCAAGCTGCGGCGCAGGCCGTAGCAAAGGGCGAGATTGAGGTGATCGAAAACGCGCAGCGTGTGCTCGAAACACTGAAAAGTACGCGCGACAAGGGCGAGGTTCTCGCCGAGATCGACCGGGAACTGGCGCGCAACGTGAACCTTGGCAAGGGGATGCGCGAACCGCTGGCGAAATCGACGGCGGATTGCACGAAAACCGACGTGCCGGCTTACGCGCTGTGCTCGACGGTGTTGTCGATTCGGATGGAGCTGGCGACGATCGAGAAAATCGAAAAAGCAAAATTTGTGATCGGCACCCGCGTCGCTGCGCCGGAGATGCCGGTGCCGGCGAATGCGGGCGAGGCGTTGATCGCCGAAATGACGGGCGTAGACGAGAAGACCGTCGAACATATCTCGCTCATGATCGGTCTACTCGCTCTGGCTGCGCTCCGCACGCTTTCCTTCGCTATCGCCTTCCACGGGCATGATAACGAGGCAGTGCGACCCTCTCAAGCATCGGGGACGGACCGCTCGCACAGCGTCTCGGAAGTGCTCATGGCATCTCTGCCTGTCCCCGATCTCGACGCACTCCGGCTCGACAGCGGGGAGACGAGCGAGAGGGGAAGTGGGACGGCTACCGACGCATTCCCGTCTCTGGGGAACGCCGGCTCGCGTGACCGTCGAGGAGGCTCCGTCACCCTCCCCGTGGAGAGACTGGCCGGGGACTCTCCCAAACAGGATGCATCGCCTGCGCCGCAAGGCTCGCGCTCAGCGGGCGTGTCGTCCGCACCGCAGGGATTGCCGCGCCGCTCGGTTCCTGCCGCCACGGAGGCGCTTGCGGGCGACTCTATCGCCGCCTTTTACCGGGAGCGGTGCGCTCCCTCCCTCGGCTCCCGCATCTCTGCGAAATCCCTCCATGCCGCCTACCGCGCGTGGTGCAAGGCGCGCGGACTCGCTCCCGCGTCCATGACCCGGTTCGGCCGGAATCTCCCTGAGTACGCGCGGAGGCTCAAAACAAACGGTCGAATTGTCTACCTGGATATATCGGTCCCCGATGCTCCGCTCCCCGCGCCTCCCGCCACGGTGCCGACCTTGCGCCCTCTCGTGCCCGAAATACCCGCGCATCAGGGCACCATGAGCGCCGCCTTCCGCTTCACGCCCCAAGATGCCGGGGCCATGGCACGGGCCGAATGAGGGCCAGTGGCAGGGCCATCGCAGGGGCCAATAAAACAGGCACGAGAACCCCTGCAAATAGGCGCTTTTCGGTCGGACACCCGCCTGTAAAGGGCCAGTTGCAGGGCCAGGGACGGGCCAGTGTTGGGGCAGAGGCCGGGCCTGAAAATTCAGCAGGGCCTATCAAGATCAAGGAAGATGCGCTGTACAATTTTTCCACAGAACGTCAAGGAAAACCCTTGAAATCATGCGGTTGCGAGCGAAGATATCGTTCGATAAAAAGAAAAATCCCCGCCTTTTTGAAGGGCGGGGCGAACACTGTTCTGGATGTGCTGCGTGAACCAGTCGATTTCTGCAAAAAATCGACTTCCAAAATCTTTAGGAAAACGGCTCGTGCAGACGATGCATTGCGAATATAGGGTCCAAAACTCCCTCGCACAAGCGGTTTTCCTCAATATTCTGTGGGGAAAACGCGACGATGGCGCGTTCAAATCTTGCGTTTGCGGAACCTTCCGCGATCGCGGCAAGCTTCTCTCAGCCGTGGGCTGAATCTTTTATACAATCGATTCCGACCGTGACATGGTCCGCTAACTCGCCCGCCCGCGATATGCGGAGGCGTCCTCGTGCAGATGCAGTGCGTTTCCGCCGGCTCGCGTTCAACAGCGCCGCGTCAAAGCGCTGGCTCGTGTTCGACATCGACGACTGCGATGCCATGGATGCGCCGCATGACGCCTCCTTGCCCATGCCCACGCTCGCGATCGTCAACCGCCGCGACGGGCACGGCCATCTCGCATATCGCCTGCGCTCGCCAGTTACCTTCTCCGATCGCGCGCGCGAGGCACCGCGCCGGTTCGTGGCGGACGTGGAGCGTGACATGACGCTCCTTCTCGGTGCCGATCGAGCATATACAGGGCCGCTCGCGAAAAATCCTCTGCATAGGGATTTCCGAACGTTTGCGACGAACCGCGATTTCGAGTTGCGGGAGCTCGCCGCTCACGTTGACCGGGATGCCGCCCATGCCCTTCGTGCTACGTGCTCGCGTGAGATCGGCCTCGGACGAAATTGCACGGTGTTCAACGATTTGCGTGTCTATGCCTACCGCGCGGTAATCAATTTCAAAAGGCGCGACGATTTCCGCGGTTTCCTGCATCGCCTTGCGGCGGTCGCTGACGACCTACGTCAAAATCCTGCGTTCATGACACCGCTACCACAAACAGAAACCATCGGCATCGTGCGGTCGGTCGCACGGTGGACTTGGAAGAATTTTCGATCGATCGCTTCATCAGCATCCAGCGGTCACGTGGGATCAAAAGCAGTCAAAAGCGTTGGAGCGATCACGTCTCTCTCGATGTGACGCGCCCGTGGGAAGCTGAAGGCATCTCCCGGGCGACATGGTTCCGCAGGAAGCGCGCGGCTGCCAATGAGGCGTGAGACCCTAACCATATCAGGGATATTGCCGTCAGCCGCCTGTGGTAGGTCAGCTTGACCTGATGCAGGCGAGCTTTCGAGAGTCGCAAAGAGCGGGGTCGCCGGCGGAAAATGCCGTTGTTGATTGTCTTGTTGATGAGGCGTGCTTCACGTTGTGAGATTCTAACCGTATCAGGGATAATGGTCGAAGCAGTCTTAAGGCGCTTAAGCTCAAACCGCCACATCGTAGGCGGAAAGATTGCTATTCGATGTTTGACGACGACGCTTGGAGGCTTGTCGCGGTGCGTCACTACCATCGGAAAAATTGGCAGCTGTATCGCAAAGAGGTCATAGAGCTCGACGGCGGTGTTTGTACTCGTTGCAAGCGAGGTCCTTCAGAGGGGGCTGTACTTCAAGTTCATCACAAGCAGTATATTGCCGGTAGATTGCCATGGGAATACCCTTATGACCTATGCGAAACGCTTTGCAAAGGATGTCATGCTGAAGAACACAGCATCGTCGCGCCGTCTTCCGGATGGGAATGCTTTGGATATGATGATCTCGGAGACCTGTCTGGAGAATGCGAGTTATGTGGAAACTCCATACGCTACGTTTTCTTTGTGCAGCATGAGAATTGGCCACCTTTGGAAGTCGGGGAAATATGCTGTGACAATCTAACGGAATCTTCAGTCGCCAGTGATTATGTGGATTCAATCCTCGCGCATAAATCGAGGCTGCAGCGATTTATCAAGTCACCTCGATGGAAAACCGGCGATGACGGTATCTTTCGAATACGTCAAAAGCGTATCGATCTTGCGGTCGAACCCGTTGATAATGGGTATCGATTGTCCGCTAATAGGATACAAGGAAAACGCTTCTTTTCGTCGGCCGTCGAAGTGAAAAAGCACGTCTTCGAATTGTTGGAGAGCGGCAAGCTTGAGGAATACTTGAAGAATACACAAGGGCACGCATTGCCGAAACGAAAAGGCCGCGCCAATTCCTGACGCGGCCCTTCTCCCTCACCCCGGCCCGCTGGGAGACGACGGCGCCGGTATTTATGGGCCGCCCCGCCCCTGAGTTCCCGCTGGCAGGGCGGAGCGGCCGAGCGCAGCGCATCACGCGCGCGCAATCCTGCTACCGCACCGCAATCCTGCCTGCCGCCGCATCGCGCATGAGCGCCGCGCGCGTATCGGCATCGGCCGACGCCAGCGCGGCTTGCCACTCGCGGCGAGAATACGTTTTCGTCGGTTTCGGCGCTGCCGGAGCGGCCGCCCGTGGTGGCTGAAAGATCCCGGCGAGATCGGGATCGCCCCGCAGATCGTGGAGCAGTTCCACCACTGTCATCGGCCCACGCACGCCCCAGCGGGCTTGCCCATCGTCTCCGACAACGCGCACGACATCGCGCCCATCCTCCTCGACCACAGTTACACTCGACTCAAGATGAGGCCATAGAAGCCGCATATTTGCGCCGCCTGACGACTGAACCGCGTCCATAATCTCGCGATCGACAAGCAGCTTATGAAAGTGTGTTTTGTATTTGTCGGCGGCCTCGGTCGCTTTGCGCGCCTCAGCTTCTGCCGATCGCCGGGCTGCACGTTCCCGGTGGAGTGCCGCCCAAATGGCGGTCGTGTCGCCGCCTTCGCCGCCCTCAGCGGCTGTCACCTCGCGCTCATCGGCGGACGTGCTTATGTCGTCGTTCATTTCGGTTCTCCCGCATCTCGCGCCCGCCCATCCTGTCACAGTTCGGAACGATCGCGCGGCCCTCTCGGCCCTAAACCGAAGTATTATTCGTGATTCGTCCGTGTAATACAAAGCTTAAATCGAAACACTTGCTCAGCAACGACGAACAAATCTGCACCTTGAAGCGGCTTATAGCCCGGTCCAAAAAGGGCACCACGTAAATATTTTTAACATTTAAAATCAATGATATAAGCGCGATATTGGGCGACAAACGTCTGATCTTACGGCCGCCTTCCGAGGTGGTGTTTTGATTCATGGTATACTTTGCAGAAATTGATTCTTCGGTGAATAAATGCCAAAAACGTCTTTTTCATTGTGGCGTCGCGACGTCGGTTACTCGCTCGATCAAGCCGCATCTGCCCTTGGTCTTGCGCGGAGCACGGTTTGCTCTTTGCAGCGCGGCTATGATAGCCAAGGCCGTCCCGTCGTCCCGCGCGAGGATACACGCCGCTTGATGACCGCGATCGAGCGCGGCCTTGATCTTGTGCCGTACCCGCTCGCGCCGCACGAGATGGCCGTAATCCAAGAGGCTCGCGCCCGCCGCATCCGCGCTGGGCAGCGCAGGGGCGAGGCCGCATGATGACCCCGCGACAGGAATTCCCGCGCGCGTGGGCGTCTTGGGTAGGCATGCGCCAGCGCTGCCGCGATCCCCGACACGTTGCCTATCATCGGTACGGCGGACGCGGCATCACGGTCGATGCTCGATGGTCAACGTTCGCGATATTCCTCGCTGACATGGGCGAGCGCCCGATCGGCACAACGCTCGATCGCATCGACCCTGATGGCCCGTACACGCCCGCGAACTGCCGCTGGGCATCTTGGGCTGAGCAGGCGGCTTCACGCCGCCCGAACCGTCCGGCCCTTGCGCGTGCCGGTCGAAAATCGGCTGCGCTGAAAAGGCTTCGACGCGCCGCCTCGCATCCATC
>NZ_JFZJ01000104.1 GCF_000636015.1 Rhodomicrobium udaipurense JA643 | reverse complement strand
CGTCGTCCTTGAAGTGCGAATAGGCGAGCAGCGTCACGATGGCGGCCAGCGCCCATGACATGATGGACAGCATTTCGCGCGTCAGGCCCCGCAGCATGGCGAGGAAGCCTGAAAAGATCATGATTCCAACGAGTATGATGTCGAGCCCTTGAATCGGCATGAGCCTTCCCTTTCATGCAGATCGCGACCGTTCACGCATGCACCTTCTACGGCGGTTTACGCGAAAAGAGTAGCCAAATCTTTCAATTGCGGAAGCCGGGTTAATTTCACGGCAACACCGCTTGCGGAAATTTCTCCGGCCGACGGAAGGTAAGCCTGGCGAAAGCCGAGCTTCTGCGCCTCTTTCAGCCGGACGCTCATCTGCTGCACGGGGCGCAGCGCTCCCGACAACCCGACTTCGCCGAAATAGACCGCATCACGGGGCAGCGCAATGCCGGTAAATGCCGACAAAAGCGCGGCCGCGACGGCCATATCCGCGGCGGGTTCCGTGATGCGAAGACCGCCGGCGACGTTCAGATAGACGTCCTGCGGGCCGATCTTGACGCCGCAGCGCGCTTCGAGCACGGCGAGAATCATGGCGAGGCGGTTCGTGTCCCAGCCGACGACGGCGCGGCGCGGGGCGGCATAAGGCGAGGGCGAAAGCAGCGCCTGCACCTCGACGAGGATCGGGCGCGTGCCCTCGATCCCGGCGAAGATCGCGCTTCCCGCCGCGTCGCAATGATCGAGGCTGAGGAACAACTCTGACGGGTTCGACACCTCGCGAAGACCGTCGCCATGCATGTCAAAGACGCCGATCTCGTTGGACGCGCCGAAACGGTTCTTGGTCGCGCGGAGCAGGCGGAGATTATGAGCGCCCTCGCCCTCGAAGGTAAGGACGGTGTCGACCATATGCTCGATCACCTTCGGCCCGGCGATCTGGCCGTCCTTGGTGACATGCCCGACGACGACAATCACCGGGCCTTTCGTCTTCGCCAGGGCGATCAGCGCCTGCATGCTTGCGCGCACCTGACTGACGGTGCCCGGCGCGGACTCGATGCTCTCGGTCCAAAGCGTCTGAATCGAATCGATGACCACGAAATCGGGCGGCGCGCCCTGCTCAATCGTGGCGAGGATGCGCTCCACGCAGGTTTCCGCCACGAGGCCGAGCGGCGCTTTCGATAGCCCGAGGCGCTGGGCGCGCAGGCGAATCTGGTCGGTCGCCTCTTCGCCGGAAAAGTAGAGCGAGCTGTGGCCCTGTTCGGCGATCGCGGCGGCGGCCTGCAACAGGAGGGTGGATTTGCCGATGCCGGGTTCACCCGAAAGCAGCACTGCGGACCCCTGGGCGAAGCCGTCGCCAACCGCGCGGTCGAGTTCGCCGATGCCGGACGAGATGCGGCGCACGTCGCGGCCTTCCGCGTCGAGGCTTTCGACGGCGCAGGCCTTAGCGCGGCGCTTCGCCTTCAGCCCGACGCCGCCCGGCGCGGACACAGCCGCCATTTCCTGCACGAGCGTGTTCCAGTCGCCGCAGCTGGGGCACTTGCCCTGCCATTTCGGCGAGACGGCTCCGCATGACTGGCAGACGTAATCCGCCGCGCCCTTACTCATCGACATAGACCCGGTGATAGCGCCGCCCGAGCGACGTCAGCACTTCGTAGCCGATGGTGCCTGCGTGGCGAGCGAGGTCGTCCACCGTGGTCTTCTCGCCGAGCAACTCGACGAAACCGCCGCGATGAACGAGCGCTTCCGGCACATCCGTCGCGTCGAAGGTCGTCAGGTCCATAGACACGCGGCCGATAAGCGGAAGCGCGTGCTCGCCGATATGGCCGACCGCGCCCGGCTTCGCGTCCGACGACGAAACGCCCCGGAAATACCCGTCCGCATAGCCGACGCCGACGGTGGCGATGCGGCTGTCGCGCTTCAGCGTCTCCGTCGCGCCATAGCCGACGGTGAAGCCCTTCTCGCCGTGCCGCACCTGCACGATGCGTCCGAACAGCCAGACGACCGGCTCGAATTGCGTCGGCTCCACCTTTTGCGGGTTGCCGCCGTAGATCGCAATGCCGGGGCGCGCGAGGTCGAGGTGATATTTGCGGCGAAGCAGGCACCCAGCCGAATTGACGAGGCTCTTCGCTATGCCGGGAAACAGCGACGTCACCGCCTCGAAGCGCTTGAACTGAACTTCGTTCAGCGGGTGCATCGGCTCGTCCGCGCGCACGAGATGGCTCATCAGCACGGCCGGGCGAAACGGCTGCAATAGCTCCGACCTAGCGGCCAAAGCGTCGGCGGCTTCCGGTTCGAGGCCGACGCGACACATGCCCGTGTCGAACTGGATCGCGGCGGGGAGGCGCGCCTCGTGCTCGCGGCAGTAGGCGGACCACTCCTCAACTTCGGCGAGGCTGTTCAGAACCGGGCGCAACCGCGCGTCGCGGTAGACGGCGGAGGTGCCCGGCATCAGCCCGTTCAGGGTGTAAATCGTGGCGTCGTTCGCGAATGTGCGAAGGGCCAGCGCCTCGTCGAGCGTCGCGACGAAGAAGGTGCGGGCCGTCTCCTTTTGCAGCGCCGTCAGGACAGGCTGGATGCCGAGGCCGTAGGCGTCGGCCTTCACCACCGCGGCCGTCTCGGCCTTGAGCGAGGCCTCGGCCGCGCGACGGTAGTTGCGGCGCAGCGCGGGAAGCCGGATCACCAGCACGCCGTTGGCGGAGGCTGGAGCCGCAGCAAGCGCGCGTTCCACCGCCTCTGAAAACCCCGTGTCCATGCCTGTCGCTACCATGCCTATTCGTACCGTTCTGGCACGCGGCGGTCATCGGCCAGATCGCCGAAGCGCGTGATTTCGGACTGGAATTGCAGCCGGACCGTGCCCGTCGGGCCGTGGCGCTGCTTGCCGATGATCACCTCGGCCAGGCCCTGCACCTGATCCATCTCATCCTGCCATTTCTGGTGCTCTTCCACCTTCGTCATCGAAGGCTCCTTCCGCGAAACATAATACTCCTCGCGGAAGACAAACATCACGACGTCGGCATCCTGTTCGATCGAGCCCGATTCGCGAAGGTCTGACAGTTGCGGGCGCTTGTCGTCGCGGTTTTCCACCTGACGCGAGAGCTGCGACAGCGCGATGATCGGCACCGCGAGTTCCTTCGCCAGCGCCTTGAGGCCGACCGTGATTTCCGAAACTTCCTGCACGCGGCCTTCCTGCGAGCGCTTCGCCGAACCGGTGAGAAGCTGGAGATAGTCGACGATGATGAGGCCGAGGCCCTTCTGGCGCTTCAGGCGACGGGCGCGCGCCGCAAGCTGCGCTATGGAGATGCCGCCTGTGTGGTCGATGAAGAGCGGCAGAGTTTGCAGTTCCATCGCAGCCTGCTGAAGGCGCTGAAACTCCACGTCGGAGATATTGCCGCGCCGGATCTTTTCGGACGGGATCTGCGCCTGCTCGGCGAGGATACGCGTCGCGAGCTGTTCGGACGACATTTCGAGGGAGAAGAAGCCGACGACCGCGCCGTCGAGAGCCTCTGTGGTGCCGTCTTCCTTCTGGCGGGTGCGGTAGGCCTTCGCGACATTGAAGGCGATGTTGGTGGCGAGCGCGGTCTTGCCCATCGACGGGCGCCCCGCGAGCACGAGCAAGTCGGAGTTTTGCAGGCCGCCCATCATGCGGTCGAGGTCGGTCAGGCCGGACGAGAGGCCCGACAGGCCGCCGTCGCGCTCATAGGCTCGTGCCGCCATCTCGACCGCTTCGATGGTCGCGTCGCCGAACGACATGAAGCCCGAGCCGTATTTGCCCTTGTCGGCGAGGTCGTAAAGCCGCTGCTCGGCCTCTTCGATCTGGCGCTCCGGCGGCTGCTCGATGGGCGAATCGTAGGCGACATTCACCATGTCCTCGCCGATGAGGATGAGTTCGCGGCGCACGGCGAGGTCGTAGATGGTGCGGCCATAGGCCTGCGCGTTGATGATGGTCGTGGCGGCGGCGGCAAGGCGGCCGAGATACTGCGCAACGGTGATTTCGCCGATGGGCGGCTCGTTATCGAAGAAGGTCTTGAGCGTGATCGGCGACGCGTGTTTGCCGGACTGAATCAGCTTGCCCATGATCTCGAACAGGCGGCCATGGAGCGGCTCGAAGAAATGATTCGGCTCAAGGAAGCCGGAAACGCGGTCGAACGATTCGTTGTTGATCAGCACCGCGCCGAGCAGCGCCTGCTCGGCTTCGATGTTATGCGGGGCCTGCCGGAAGGGCAGGGACTCGATGCTTTCCGCCAGGGCGGACCTGGCAGGAACGGCGGAAAGGGCGGGGGAACGTCTCATGAGCGCGATAAGACCCGATTCGCGATCCTTCCCGAAGGCGGCCCGGGCTTCGATTCGCCAAGCGTGCACAGCGGAATGATTCCGCTGGACGAGTCCTTAATGTTACGAGCGCCGCCTTGACAGTGTGCATGCCGCAACCCGACTCAGCGCGTGCGGGAAAGCGCGCCTTCAACTGAAGTTTGACTTGAGGAATTTTCCGCCGGTGATAGCGTGAGCGGCACACTGACATTTTTGTCAGAATAACGCACAAGACTATAGGGGATGGAGATGATCAAGGGACGGCGCATCCGCGCCATCGCGGGCGCTTGCGCGCTTGCCGTCGCATTGCCGCTTTCGGCCTGGGGCGCGGCCGAAGACGCCATCGGTAATTGGCGCGACGCGGATTCGGGCGGCATCGTTTCGGTTTATTCGTGTGGCGGTGGCATCTGCGTGAAGGTCGTCAAACCCGGCAAGGGCCGCGAGAAGGACGACGCAAACCCCAACCCGCAGCTCAAGGGCCGCTCCATGGCGGGCGTTGTGCTCATGAACGGCGCGACCAAGGCCGGCGCGGACAAGTGGAAGGGCAAGCTCTACAACAGCGAGGACGGCGAAACGTACACGGGATACGTCACATCCGTGAGCAAGGATGAGGTGAAGCTCGAAGGCTGCGTGGCAGGCGGACTGATCTGTAAATCGCGCACCTGGAAACGCGTGCAGTAGGGATGATTTGGGGGGACGAATCGCTCCGGGGTGACACGGAGCAATTCGGCCAAGACGGCGCGGGAAAACCCGCGCCGTCTTTTTTGGACGTGGCTCGACAAGACAGCCCGCCACAATCGCGGGCTCCTGCGAATATCAGGCCGGCACTTTCGTGGCGGCGAGGCCGGAGTGGATCGCCTTCTCCACCTCCATCGCAGCCTTCTCGGCCTTCCAGCTTTGAATGAACGAAAAGGCTTCGTTGAGCATATGCGGCGTATGGCGGCCGGGAGATTCGCGGAGCGCGCGCTCATAATACGCTTGCAGCGCCGCGCGATAGCTCGGGTGCGAGCAGTTCTGGATGATGACCTTCGCGCGCTGCTTCGGCGTGAGCCCCCGCAGATCCGCGAGGCCCTGCTCGGTCACGATCACCTGCACGTCATGCTCGGTGTGGTCGACGTGGCTGACCATCGGCACGATGCAGGAGAGCTGGCCGTTCTTCGCGGTCGATGGCGTCATGAAGAAGGACAGGTAGGCGTTGCGCGCGAAATCGCCCGAGCCGCCGATGCCGTTCATGATGGACGAGCCGCGAATGTGCGTGGAGTTCACATTGCCGTAGATGTCGGCCTCGATCATGCCGTTCATGGCGATGACGCCGAGGCGGCGAATCACCTCGGGATGGTTCGAGATTTCCTGCGGGCGCAGCACCACGCGCTCGCGGTAGAAATCGACGTCGCGGTTGAAGTCGTCCACGGCTTCCGGGCTCAGCGAAAAGGCCGTCGCAGAGGCGAAGTTCATCTTGCCCCGCTTCAGAAGGTGCAGCATGCCGTCCTGAAGCACTTCGGTATAGGCCGTGAGGTTCTCGAACTGGCCCTGTTCAAGCCCCGCCATCACGGCGTTCGCCGTGTTGCCGACGCCCGATTGAAGCGGCAGCAGGTTTTCGGGCATGCGGCCCTTTTTGACCTCGTGAGCGAGGAACTCCAGGATGTGGCCGGCGATGAGGCGCGATGTCTCGTCGGGCGGCGTGAAAGCCGAGTTGCGGTCGTAGGCGTGCGTCTCGACGATGCCGATGATCTTCGACGGATCGCAGCGGAAGTAAGGCTCGCCGATGCGGTCGCTCGGCGTCACGAGCGGAATGGGCTTTCGATGCGGCGGAAGCGCGGTGCCGTAATAGATATCGTGCATCCCCTCCATGGCGGGGTTGATGCGGTTATTGACCTCAAGGATGATCTTGTCGGCCTGATCGAGCCACGTCTTGTTGTTGCCGATCGACGTAGCCGGAACAAGCCGTCCATCTTCGAGGATACCCGCGACTTCCACCACCGCGACGTCGAGCTTGCCGAAGAATCCGAACCAGACGAACTGCGCGACGTGGGAGAGATGGATGTCGATGTAGTCCATTTGTCCGGCGTTGATGCGCGCGCGACAGGCCGGGTCGGATTGATACGGCAGCCGCATCTCGATGCCGTCGACCGCGGCGAGCGCGCCGTCGAGCTCGGGTGCGGTCGATGCGCCGGTCCAGACGCTGATCTTGAAATCGAAGCCGTCTGCGTGAAGCGCGTTGATACGCTCGGCCAGCGCCGCAGGCACTTCCTTCGGGTAACCGGAGCCGGTAAACCCGCTCATGCCGACGTTAGACCCTGCTGGGATTAGAGCCGCGGCTTCAGAAGCAGACATAATCTTGCTTCGAAGCGCACGGTTGAGCACGCGCGATCCTGTCACGGCCACACCTTCTTTGCTGTTTTTTCGTGATAGCTTCAGGCCGGGCGTCGAACGGCGCAGGGCCAGCTCGGGAACGCTAGGCTTAGACAAAAGTCGGATCAACTATACTTCTGGAGAATTCGCGATTTTGGGATGCTGCCATGCGGGAAACGCAATGAGCAATGAAATGCATGTAAAATAAAAAAAGGCGCAAGAAACGATCTTGCGCCTTCCGATAGAGCAACGATTGTTGCGCAACTACTCCTCGACGGCTTCCTCGCCCTCGAACAGCGTCTCCGCCGCGATGGCTGCCTGCTCGGCAGCGTAATCTGCGGCATATTCGTCGCGCTCGTGCAGCACGTCCTCGCCCTTGGCCTGACGCAGGGCTTCTTCTTCCGTGCGGGCCACGTTGACGGAAACCCGCACCGACACCTCCGGATGGAGGCTGACGCGGACATCGTGGATGCCGAGCGTCTTGATCGGATGGTCGAGAAGCACTTGCCCGCGATCCACGGTGAAGCCGCTGGCGGTCACCGCGTCGGCGATGTCGCGCGTCGACACCGAACCGTAGAGCTGGCCCGAATCGCCAGCCTGCCGGATCACGATGACGCGCTGACCGTCGAGCTTCTTCGAGACGGTCTCGGCTTCCTGCTTGCGTTCGAGGTTGTGAGCCTCAAGCTGCGCGCGCTCCTTCTCGAAGCGAACGAGATTTTCTTTCGTGGCGCGGAGCGCCTTGCCCTGCGGGAGCAGGAAGTTGCGCGCGAAACCCGGGCGCACCTTTACGACATCGCCCATCTGGCCGAGGCGGCCGATGCGCTGAAGAAGAACAACTTGCATGTCGCCTCGCTCCTATCTCAGCACGTAGGGGAGCAGGCCGAGAAAGCGCGCGCGCTTGATGGCCTTGGCCAGCTCGCGCTGCTTCTTCGCGGACACCGCCGTGATGCGGCTCGGCACGATCTTGCCACGCTCCGAAACGAAGCGCTGAAGAAGCCGCACGTCCTTGTAATCGATGACCGGCGCATTCTCGCCCGAGAAGGGGCACGTCTTGCGACGGCGGTAAAAGGGGCGGCGCGCTCCGCCGCTCGTTCCTTGCATGCTCATTCGTCACCTCCCG
Source organism: Rhodomicrobium udaipurense JA643 (assembly GCF_000636015.1). Lineage (GTDB taxonomy): Bacteria > Pseudomonadota > Alphaproteobacteria > Rhizobiales > Rhodomicrobiaceae > Rhodomicrobium > Rhodomicrobium udaipurense. The sequence goes on along the minus strand of NZ_JFZJ01000104.1, from coordinate 3,649 downwards.
GCGCAGCGGTTTCAGTCCGAGGGGGCCGGGCGCCGAAACGCTGGCCACCGCCTTCGCCATCGCGCGAGAATCCGCCGCGATCGCCGTCACGGGAGAACCCGCCACCGCCGCCGCCGAAGTCGCGACGCGGGCCGCGCGGGCCACGGTCGCCGCCGCGATCGCGGTCGCCGCGTTCACGGTCGCGCTCGTCCTGCTTGCGCATCTGGATGGACGGCTTCTCGTCGAGTTCCTCGACGCGCACTGTAAGGAAGCGCAGAACGTCGGTCGAAATGCCCATCTGGCGTTCCATTTCGAGCACCGCCTGATGGGGCGCGTCGATATTGAAGAACGCGTAATGCGCGCGACGATTCTTCTTGATCTTGTAGGCGGTCGATTTCAGACCCCAATACTCGGTCTTCGACACCTTGCCGCCGTGTTCTTCGATCACGGCCTTGTAGGTGTTCATAAGACCAGTCACTTGCTGCGCCGTGACATCCTGACGCGCAAGAAAGGTATGCTCGTAAAGTGGCATAACGGCCTTTCCCTGGTTGAACGAATGTCCGGCGCAGAGCCCCCGTCAAGCCTTGAAAGGCCAGAAGGATCTTAAGCAGAGCAGAGACACGGGAACCACGGCGGCAGAGCCACCTTCGAAAGAGGACACTGTCGAAACGAGCAAAAAAGCGCGCGTTTCAGCAGGGAATAGCCTCCCGGTTCCGTTCAGCCTCAAACCGGACAGTGCGCGTACTATAAGAGAAAGCGCGCGCGGTGCAACACCTTTGCTTGTCAGGCGTTGTCATCGACATTTCGCTCCTGCGGGCACTGCGCGGGCGCGAAAATGGCGCGGCGACGGTTGATCGTGCGCCCTTGACAGCCTGCTTGGAAACGTGTCTCTGGCGCCACGAGACGTGAGCGAACTAACCTCGATCACGTAAAATTTTACCCGCGATTGACGACGCGAAAAACCGCATGACCTTCGCATTTACATTTCCCGGCCAAGGCAGTCAGACTGTCGGCATGGGGCAGAATCTGGCGCAGAACTACGCTGTCGCCCGCGCCGTCTTCGATGAAGTCGACGAGGCGCTCGGAGAAAAGCTTTCCGCAGTTATGTGGGAAGGCCCAGAAGCGGCGCTGACGCTCACCTTTAACGCGCAGCCCGCGCTGATGGCGGTTTCGCTCGCCGCTTTCTCCGTCCTGAAAAACGAATATGGCTGGGAAGCGATCAAGCCGGTCTATGTCGCCGGTCATTCGCTCGGCGAATATTCGGCGCTAGCGGCCGTCGGGGTGTTTTCCGTTGCCGACGCTGCGCGGCTTTTGAGGTTGCGCGGCACTGCGATGCAGGAGGCCGTGCCGCAAGGGCAGGGCGCGATGCTTGCGCTTCTCGGCGCGGAGATCGACTCCGCGACGAAGCTCGCCGCCGCAGCCGCCGAGGGCGAGGTTGCGCAGGTCGCGAACGACAACGCGCCCGGCCAGATTGTCATTTCCGGCTCCAAGGCCGCCATGGATCGCGCGGCCAAGCTCGCGCCGGAATATGGCATTCGTCGCGCTGTGCCGTTGCCGGTGAGCGCGCCTTTCCATTGCGCGCTGATGAGCCCCGCCGCCGAACGCATGGCGACCGCGCTCGCGGCGCTCGATCTCAAAATTCCCGAGGTGCCCGTTGTGACGAACGTCACGGCGGCTCCCGTTTCCGATCCATCTCTGATAAGATCGCTTCTGGTCGAGCAGGTCACGGGCGTTGTACGCTGGCGCGAATCGGTGGCGTACATGGTCGACCATGGCGTCGCCACGTTATTCGAGGTCGGCGCCGGCAAGGTTCTGACCGGACTTGCGAAGCGTATCCGCAGCGAAGCGGACGCCCGCTCGGTGGGCACGGCAGACGACATCAAGTCTTTCGGCGACTGGTTAAAGGCGCGCGGCGAAGGCTGACGGCAAAGCGGGAATGGCCTATATGTTCGATTTGACTGGGAAATCCGCGCTCGTCACTGGCGCGTCAGGCGGCATCGGCGAAGCGGTCGCAGTCGCGCTGCATGCGCAGGGTGCGACGGTTGCATTGTCGGGCACGCGCCGCGAAAAGCTCGACGAAGTCGCGGGCCGGATCGGTAGCCGCGTGCATGTGCTTCCGTGCGATCTCAAGGACCGCGCGCAGGTGGCCGCGCTTGTCGGTCAGGCCGAAGCCGCGATGGGCCAGCTCGACATACTCGTGAACAACGCGGGCATCACCAAAGACAATTTGTTCATGCGCATGAAGGACGATGAGTGGGACGACGTCATCGCCGTCAATCTCACGTCCTCCTTTATTCTCTGCCGGGCCGCGCTGCGCAACATGATGAAGAAGCGCTACGGCCGCATTGTCAACATCGCGTCCATATCGGGCGTGATCGGCAATCCGGGGCAGGGGAATTACGCGGCGTCCAAGGCGGGCCTCGTCGGTATGACGAAGTCGCTCGCGCGCGAGGTCGCTTCGCGCAACATCACCGCCAATTGCATCGCGCCGGGCTTCATCGAGACGCCGATGACGCACGCGCTGAATGAAAAACAGACGGAGGCGATTGCCGCCACGATCCCTGCCGGCGTGTTTGGCAAGCCGGAGGACATCGCCGCCGCTGTCGTCTTTCTGGCAAGCGGGGAAGCCCGCTATATTACCGGAGAAACGCTCCACATAAACGGTGGTATGATCATGGTCTGAGACCGTGCCAGTCACTCGGACGGAAAACTTCCAGGCGCGCAAGTTGAAGATAAGGTGGAAAGAGGGTGGCGATGCCCTAAAAAAGGGCTTCCCCCTCCAAAGCTTCAATGCTACCAGCCACATCGCGCCCGGGTGCAGTCGAAGTCCGATGTGTTGCGGAATAGAAAGCTTCTGTGCTTAATCGAAGTAAAGTTAGGCGCTTGATCACTTGGGGAACCGTGAGGAAAAAATGAGCGATATCTCGGACCGCGTTAAAAAAATCGTCATCGAACATCTTGGCGTCGAAGCCGACAAGGTCACTGAAAATGCCAGCTTCATCGACGATCTGGGCGCGGACAGCTTGGACACGGTGGAACTCGTGATGGCATTCGAGGAAGAGTTCGGCGTGGAAATCCCGGACGACGCCGCTGAGACGATTCAGACCGTCGGCGACGCGATCCGCTTCCTGGAAAGCCATTCCACGAAGGCTTAAGCGGCTCGCGAGAGCAGCGCATAACGTCCACCGTCGCGGCGGAGGTTCTTTTCCTCCTGCCGTTCGACGGTGAGCACGGCTCACTGCGCGGCGGCCTTGATCAGTAGTATTCGGAGGGCAAGATGCGGCGGGTCGTTATCACTGGCATCGGTCTGGTTACGCCTCTGGGCACCGGAACGGACACCGTCTGGTCCAACATCCTCGCTGGCAAGAGCGGAGCGCGCCGGGTCACAGACTTCGAGGTTTCAGACCTCGCTTGCCAGATCGGCTGTTTCATTCCACGCGGCACAGGCGCCGGGGAGTTCAACCCGGATGACTGGATGGAGCCGAAAGAGCAGCGGAAGGTCGACGATTTCATCGTCTTCGCCATCTCCGCGGCCGATCAGGCGCTCGCCGACGCTGGTTGGACGCCGAAGACCGACGAAGAGCAGAACAGCACGGGCGTCCTTATCGGCTCCGGCATCGGCGGCCTTCAGGGCATTGAAGTCGCGTCCAACGTCATTCGCGACAAGGGT
>NZ_JFZJ01000103.1 GCF_000636015.1 Rhodomicrobium udaipurense JA643 | reverse complement strand
CGTGGCTTCAAGCGCTACGTGCTCGATCGATCGGACCCGTTCATCGTCCGTGTGGATCAGACCAGCGGCGATGCCGCACGCAAGGGCGTCCACAGCGTTGATGAGCCATTGCGGACGGTGCACACCGCTGGCAGTTTCGCGGCGGTAACGCCGCACCTGATGACGATGCGAAACAGCGGCAAGCCGTTTCAGGGCGCGGACGAGCCGACGCATACCGTCACGGCTGGGGGCGCTGGGCTTTCTGTCATTGCCCCGCAAGTCATGGTCTTCCGCGCCGACCATGACGGCAAAGCCATGGACGAGCCGCTGCCAACCGTGACCGCGAACAGCTTTCAGAAGCGCCCCGGTGGGGCATCTCCACTCGGCCTTGCCACGGCGCAACTCGCTCCCTTCGTGACCTACGGCCAGCAAGGCGGCGCATCGCGGCCGGTCGATGAGCCTCACCACACGGTGTGTGCCTCGACGAAAGACACGAACAGTGTCGCTGCCGTCTATCTCGCCCAGCACAACGGCAACGGCGTCATCGGCCGAGACGCGGGGGAGCCGCTCTCGACAATCACGACGAGCGCGGCAAACCAGCAGCCGGTCATGGCGTATCTATCGACCTTGCAGGGCAAGAGCGCGGGCGTGGCGGTCGATGAGCCGCTCGGCACCGTGCTGGCGCAGGGTCAGCACCACGGCGTGGTGACGCCCTATCTCGCGGGCGTCGGTGGGCGCATGGGGCAGAGCGGTGAGCGGCCTGTCGAGGCGACTTATCACACCATCACGACGAAGCCCGACACGGTGCTCGTAGCGCCGATGCTCTCGGCCTATTACGGCACAGGCGAAGGCGCACCAGAGGATGAGCCCGCGCGCACGGTGACAACGCGCGACCGCTTCGGCCATGTCGAGGGATCGCTCGAAAGCCCGCCGCTCGCGGATTGGCAGATCAAGCGCGCCCGCGCGGTCGCGGCCTTCTTGCGTGCAGAGGGCGTCTGGGACGGCGGCGAGTTCGTGACGCTCGGCGACTACGTTGTCTGGGATATCGGCATGCGCATGCTCACGCCGCGCGAGCTGGCGCGGGCGCAAGGCTTTCCCGACAGCTACATCCTCGCCGCGCCGCTACCCGGCGGCGGCACGCTCACCGAAACCGCGCAGCGGCACAAGATCGGCAACAGCATCTGCCCGCCGGTCGCCGCCGCGATCATCCGCGCGAACTGCATCGAAGCTCTCACCCGGCCTCAAGTAAAGCGTCGGCGCGCCTCCGTTCCCGGGCGCGTGTCTGTTGGCCACGTTCCGCAACAGCATCAATCGACCTTGCTTGAGGACGCTGCATGACCGGCTCGACCGATCCGAACAAGCATATTGCCGATATCGTCGAGGGCTCGCTCGAAGAAGACGATTATGGCTGCGACGCTGGCGATCTCGGCGGCAGCGATGGCGGCGGCCTGCCGCCGGGCATCACGCTCGACATGATCGCGGGTAATGCCGTGCTCGACCAGAATGACACGGACAACGCGAGGCGGCTGCTCAACCTCTATGGCGATCGGCTGCTGAACGTCGACGAAGTCGGCATGCATGCGTGGGAAGGCCGCTACTGGAAGCGCGAAGGCGGGGACCACGAGGCCGAGCGTTGTGCGCAGCAAACCGCGAAGATGATCAAGCTTGAGCATCAATATCTGCCGGTGCCGGAGATCGTCCGCATTCAGATCGAGCGCGCGTCGCCGCTGAAGGCGCGCGATGAAGAAAGCCTCTCAGCTGAGGAAAAAATGATGCTCGCACTTGGCGCGGCGGCTGAAACTGCTCTCGAAAAGCGGCATCAGGGGCGCGTGAAGTTCGGCATTTCGTGTGGAAACCGAGCGCGAACCGTAGCGATGATACAGCAAGCCGTACCTCACATAACCGTCACTCCCGCAGCCCTCGATGCGGCCCCGCTTAAATGCAACGTGCAGAACGGGACGCTCGTCTTTGAGGTGAAAGAGATCGAGGAAGAAGACCTCGAATGCCCCGATCCGGACGTGGTGCGCATGGTGAGGCGGAAGGTCGCGAGCGTGCGCCTCGATCCGCACCGGCGAGAAGATCGCATCTCGAAAATGGCGTGTTGCTCGTATGATCCGAAGGCGACGGCTCCGCGCTTCACAGCCTTCATGGAGCGTTTCCAGCCGGACGATGCACAGCGGCGCTATCTGCAAGTTGCCGCCGGGCGCGGTCTGCTCGGCGGCGCCTCCACGCAATGTCTGATTTTTCTCTATGGCGACGGGTCTAACGGCAAGTCGGTATGGATGGAACTCATGGCGCGGATATTGGGCGATTACGCAGGCCGAATGAAGCCAGAAAGCATCACAGGCTCACAGGAGCAGGCGGGCGACAGGCCTACCCCAGATTTCGCGCGGCTCGCGGGCAAGCGCTTCGTGGCGATTGCAGAGTTGCCGCGCAACTCGCCGCTTCGCGAAGGGCTCATCAAGACGATGACGGGCTCGGAGCCGATGCCTGTCCGCCACCTGAACAAGGGGTTTTTCGATCTTACCCCTGAATTTATCCCCTTCATGTCGGGCAATGAGATGCCGGTTATCGGAGGTCTCGACAAAGGCATATGGAGGCGCATGAAGTTTGTCCATTGGCCGGTGACACTCACTGACGACGAGCAGCGGCCGTTCGAAGAAGTTGTCGGCGAGATGTTCGAGGAAGCTTCCGGCATTCTTAACTGGCTGATCGACGGTGCAATCATTTTTCTTGAGCAGGGTTTGCGAGAGCCCCCGGGGGTGCGTGCTCTGACACAAAGTCACCGAGAGGACAGCGATCCGGTCGGTGCGTTCGTGCGCGATTGCGTGAAGCCAGATCCTGGCGGGCAGGTACAGGCCCGCGCGATGTACACGGCCTTCGCCAAGTATTGCGCAAGCAACGCCATCAAGCCGTGGACTGAGAAATCGTTCTCGAATGCCATGAAACAGAAGGGCTTCAAGCGCGAGGACAAGCGCATCCGGCAGTGGCTCGACGTGACGCTCGATTGGGTGCCGGACTGTGACCCGCAGCCCCCGCATCGTGAGGACGAGCATTGATCCTCGCTCGAAAATTACCGATTTGCGCAATTTCGCAAATCGAGGGCCGCGAGGGTGCGAGGGTAGCGCGAGGGTAGAAACTCAACCCTCGCTGCATTCAATGCATTGATTTTGTTTGCGTTTTAGTTGTTTTGCGAGGGTTGCGAGGGTCGCGCGCGTATGTACGTATGAGAAAAGGGCTTCGGGCGAAGGCCCTAGCCGTTTTTTCCTTACACATTATAGGAACAATCCTCGCAACCCTCGCAACAAGACAATAAGCATATGAAATATAAAGGGAAAAAGGCCGCGAGGGTTGATTTTTGATCCTCGCACTATCCTCGCACCCTCGCAACCAGCCATAGGAGGAAACATGGCACGGCGAACAGAGCGGCCCGACAGGCTCAAGATCGACATCGAGAAGTTGCTCGACTGGACCTACCGTGTACAGAAGGTGGAACGCGCTGCTGCGGCCCTGCGCCCGCGTGCGCCCGTGGCGGCGCTGCCTTCGGCGCTTGGCCAATATGTGGTGCTGGGCACGCGCGTGGATCAGTCGAGCCACGCGTGCGGGATCGTCGGGCTGGCCTCGGAGCATCGGGGCGCGTGCGATGATGCGCTGATCGTGCACGATGCGGTGTTGGCCCTTGCTGACATGTGGCTTGAATGGGCCGATTTCGACCAGGTGGAGATCTGGGACAGGGAGCGCCTTGCCCGCGATGGCCAGATCGTCGAGCAGCGGAGCGGGGCGTGGTGGCGTCTGCCAGCCGTTACCATCGGCAATGTCGAGCCGATGCCGGCGCGGGTCGAGCAGGCATGCGCAGCGGCGATTGTGATCATAAACGCGAAGAATGGGACGCGGCCTGAAGCCTATGAGGACTGGGCCGCGCAGCGCGGGGCTACAGCGACCGATAGCGGAGTGATGGACCGTTGGGGGCGCGGGCGGAAGGCGCGCGATACGATCCGCGTCGACGAAGTGATGCACGCCCGCGCAATTTATCTCGTCTGGCACGCGGCGCTAGAAATGCTGGCGGCCCAGCTCGACGGCGCGCTCTCAGGCTTCGAGGTGACAGGCCCGGAAGCACAGGCGGAGCCATGGATCGGCGCGCGAGGTTCACGCGGTCGCGTGTTGGAGGGGGTTCGTTTGCAGAAATCAGAGCGCGATAAGCCTATAAAACTAAAGAGGAAAAAATAGTTCTTGACGCAAAAACCCCTTGTGACTACACACGAAGCATTCCAAAAGTTTGAAGATGACGCCTCCGAGCAGCCGCTCCGGGGCGTTTTTTTTATGGGCGGTTCGCATGGCGCGGGGCACGATCAGGATCGCTGCGTCGCAGCCTGGCATGGCGACGGTGATCGCCACGGTGTCGATGCTCTCCGACCCGAAGATGCGCAAGGCGCTCGCCCGGGCGGTAAACCACTCGACGGGCAAGACGCTGACGCAGGTGCGTCGCGCGCTCGTCAAACAGACCGGGCACAAGTACGGGGTCATCAAGGCCGCGACGGCGCAATGGTCCGCATCCGAGGCGACGCTTCAGGCTCGGATCGATGCGCGAGGAAAGTACGCTCGGCTTAAGGAGTTCGGCGCGAAGCAGACTGGCGCTGGCGTCGTCGCCGCGCCCTGGGCGAAATCAACCCTGTTCAAGGGCACATTCATCGCGCCGCGCGGAAAATTCGCGGGCAACGTCTACAAGCGCGTTCGCCGCACCGATGGCAGCGTGATCCGCGTCGGCAAGAACCGCTCCTGGCTGCCAATCAGGCCGCTCTATGGCCCCGCGATCCCGAAGGAGATCGTGAAGGACGCATCCGAAGCCGCCTTTCAGCGCACGGTTGCGGCTGAACTGCCGAAGCGCACCGCGCATGAACTGAAACGCCTGCTCAAGCTCTGACGGAGGGATCAACATGGCAACGGACATCTATGGGTACGAGCCCTTCCACCTGTGGGCGATTGCTCAAGCGGCCTACACCGGGCGCGCAGTGATCGTCGACGAGGCCGGCCGCACGCAGGTGCAGCAGCTCGTCGATGAAGGGCTGCTCGAAAGCCTTGGCGATGCTGGCAGCTATGCTCTGACGAAGCGTGGCCGCATCGTAGCTGATTGGCTGCTCGCCACGTTGGACGGGCTGACCCTGCTCCTGTCGAGACCTGCCGAGCCGGAGCGCCGCGAGCCGTCCATGCTGGGCTATCTCGTGCGGCTCTGGTGGCCCTTCGGGGCAGGCAGCGCCTAGAAAACTGTGGCTTTTGCGCAACCGTTGCGACCGCGCCACCCTTTTCGGGGCGTGGCAGGCCTGCCACAGTGGCCCATATGCCACATGCGCGGGTCCCTCTCGCCCCTCCCCAGGGGGGCGAACGGCACGCCGCCCCGAAATATCGCTAGCCGATTTCGAAACAAACTGACCTTACACGGCTGACATCATGACCCTGACGGCTGACACGCAAGAGCCAGTCGGCGCTGGCTTGTGGGTCAGCGTCTCCGACTTGGCTGCCCGCAAGGGCGTCACGAAGCAGACGATTTCCGAGCGGGTTGCGAAGCTCGTCCGCGACGGGCTGATCGAGACACGCCCCGGTCCAGGCCGGGCGAAGCTTGTCAATCTGGCGGCTTATGATCAGGCTGTAGGCGAGACCGGCGATGCGGCCAAGGCGCTTGGCGCGGTGACGAAAGCGACGATCCGCGCGCAGGAGCAAGGGGAAACAGCACCTTCAAGCGGTGGCGACCATGTGCTGGCGCGTGAGCAAGCGCGGCGCGCGGCCTATGAGGCCGATCTCGCGAAGCTCCGCCTGGACGAGAAGCTCGGGCGGCTGTTGCCGATCGAGGATGTCGAGGCCTCGATGGTGCGCTGTGCAGAAGCGTTGACGCGCGCGTTCGACCAACTTCCGGCGCGCGCCGACGATCTTGCCGCTGCGGTTGCAAAGGACGGTGTCAACGGCGCCCGAGCCTTTCTGAAGGTCGTGGCACGGGACACACGAGCCGTGCTCGCGAAGGAAATGAGGCTGCTCGACAAAGACGAGCCGGACGAGCCGCAGGAGGCGACGGAGGCCGAACAGGATGGCGAATGAAGTTTCGACAATCCGCTCTGCGCGTCATTGCCCGCACGCTGGCAAAGGTGCTGGAGCCGCCGATGCCGATCCCGCCCTCGAAATGGGCGCGGGAAAACCTCGTGGTGCCGGATGGCCCGCGAGCCGGTGAGCTTTGGGACCCGTATCTGACGCCCTATCTGATCGAGCCGCTCGACATGCTCGGACCGGATTGCCCGGTGAACAAGGTCGTGGTGCGCAAGAGTGCTCAGACCGGGTTCACGACGCTCGGCATTGCATGGATTGGCCACACGATAGACCGCGATCCGTGCCGCATGGCCGTGGTGCAGCCAACGGACAGTGCCCTGTCGGAGTTTTTGAGCGAGAAACTGAACCTCGCCATCAGCGAGACGAAGGCGCTCAAGACGAAGGTGCAAGCGCAGAAGTCGCGCAGCTCGCAAGGGTCGACGACGTACACGAAACGCTATCCGGGCGGCTCTTTGAGCTGCCTCATCGCGACTTCGACGGCAGATCTTCGCTCAAAGACACTGAAAAAGGTCTTCAAGGACGAGGCATCTGAATACCCGGACGATCTCGACGGGCAAGGCTCGCCTCATGCGATGATCAGCGCCCGCTACACGAGTTTTCTCGCGAGCGGCGACTGGAAGGAGCTGAATATTTCGACGCCGGTGCTCAAGGGCGCCTGCTACATCTCGGACGAGTTCGATGCAGGTGACCAGCGCTTCTGGCATGTGAGCTGCCCGCATTGCGGCGAGCAATTCACTTTCGAGTTTGACCGCAAGTGGTTCAAGTTCAACGATGTCTACCCTTACGAAGCTCACTACATCGCGCCATGCTGCGGTTCGGTGATCGAATATCATGAGCGCAACGCGTTGGTGCGCGCCGGCGAGTGGATCGCGCTGGAACCTGCGCCGGGGAAGTTCCCCAGCTACCATTTCGACGCGCTGTCGAGCCCGTTCGTTCCGTGGGACGAGATCGCGAAGAAGTTTATCGAGGCCGGGGATGATCCAGCCAAGCAGAAGGGCTTTTGGAACCTCACGCTCGGCCTGCCCTACGAGCTGCGCACCGACACGCCGGATTACACCCGGCTGATGGAGCGGCGCGAAGACGGTCTGACGCGTGGGCACATTCCGCCGCAGGGGCTCTTGCTGGTGATGTCCGCTGACGTGCAGATGCGTGGCATTTATGTCGAGGTGCTGGCGATCGCGCCCGACCGTCAGAGCTGGGTTGTCGACGTGCAATATCTCGACGGCGAGACGACGGACGCTGAGCGCGGCGCCTTCGCCAAGCTCACGGAGCTTTACGAGCGTACCTATCCAGATGCGTTCGGCAATCGTCGGCGCGTCGACTTGATCGGCGTGGACAGCGGCTATCAGACGAACACGGTCTACACCTGGTGCCGGAACCGGCCCGGGGCGATGGCGCTGAAGGGCGAGGACGGCTGGAGCCGCCCCGCGCTCGGTTCTCCGACGCTTCAGGACATCGACTACGGCGGCAGGAAGATCAAGAAGGGCGCGCAGAAGTGGACAGTCGGCACGTGGCCGCTGAAAGCCACGTTCTACTCGGACCTTCGCAAGGACGGGCTGAAGGCGGGCCGAGAGATCGACCCGCCCGGCTATTGCCATTTCGGCACCTGGCTCGACGAGGTGTATTTCCGGCAGATCACGTCGGAATATGTCTCCGACGAGAAGTTCAAGGGCCGCAATCGCAAGGTCTGGAAGATCAAGTTCCGCGAGGAAAACCACTGGCTCGACTGCCGCGTCTACAACATGGCGCTGGCCGAATATCTCGGCCTGTCGCGGATGACGGCGGACGATTGGGCTGTGCTCGCGAAAGAGCGCGGCGTGCCTAAAGAGGCGCGCGCTGTGGATTTGCTGTCACCGTCACCGGTTCGGGCGGCGGCGTCCGAAGCCGCGAAAGAGGCCGCTCCGGAGCCTGCTCCGGTGCCGAAACAGGAAGAACCGGCCGGAAACGACTGGTTCAAGGGCCGCAACCGCGGCTGGTTCAACAAACGCTGACGGAGATGATTATGCCCACCATGCGCGCGAAGATGAAAGTCACCTTCGTTCAACAGAATTTCTATGCTTTAGGCCCGGATGGGAAGAAGTGTGGCGAGACGCTGTCGCTGTGTGCTGTTTATGCGTCGAAATATCCGGAAGACGGCAGCGACGAAAACAACACGTACGCGAAGTTCACTCCGCAGGCGGAGTTGAAGATTACCGTCGCCAACCCGGAATTGTGGGGCAAGTTCGCGGTCGGCGATGAGTTCTATGTCGATTTCACCTCGGCATCGAAGCCCGAATAACTGGAGAGGGCGGTCTGGCTGGGCTCGAAGCTCCGCGCCAGCCGCCCCACACAAATACCCGAGAGGGCGGTCTGGTACTGCTCGCGAGGCACCCAGCAGCATCCCCGGCCTCACGGCCCTTGGGAGGCTTGAGCAAGGTCTTGGAACATAGACCGGCAATAAGGGGATACCCCCGCCGCCCCGGAAAGCCGCCGGCTCACCGCCTCCGTTGAGAGGCGGCTGTTCCGGCGGCACTTTTTTGCACGAGAGAAACGATGGCCTATCAGCAAGCTGACATCGACGCGCTGAAGCGCGCCATCGCGACCGGCGGCCGCAAGGTGCGCTACGAGAGCGGCGGCGAGGTGCGTGAGGTGACCTATCGCTCGCTCGACGAGATGGAGCGCTCGCTCGCGGCCATGGAGCGCGAGATTGCAGGCGCATCGCGCCCGCGTTCCGTGCTCGTTTCGCATGATCGGAGCCGATAATGGCGTGGGTGGATCGAGTTATCGGCGTGTTTTCGCCCATGGCGGAAGCTCGGCGGCTCCAGGCGCGTGCGGCTGTGTCCGTGCTCCGAAACGCCGCCGCGAGCCGCTCCTATGATGGCGCGCAAGCGTCGCGCCGCGGATCATGGGGCGGGCGGCAATCTGCCAACGCGGCGATAGGGCCAAACCTGCCGTCGTTGCGCGATAGGGCGCGCGATCTTGTGCGCAATACGCCGATGGCCCGCGTGCCAGACGTTCTCGCCGCGCATATCGTGGGCACCGGCATCGTGCCAACCTCGCGCACCGGCAATCGCGCGCTCGATAAGCGGGTGAACGCGCTTTTCGAGGCTTGGCAGAAACAGTCCATCGTTTCCGGCGAGGTTGATTTCTACGGTGCCCAGGCGGTTCTCGTTCGCTCGATGGTGGAAGGCGGCGACGCGCTCGTTCGCTATCTGCCGCGCCGCGCGGATAGCGGGTTGCCAGTTCCCTTGCAGCTCCGGCTCATGGAGGGCGATCAACTCGACGAGCGTAAGCATGGTCTTCTCGGGCGAAGCGCTGAAACCACGACCGTGCTCGGCATCGAGTTCACGGAGGACGGCGCCCGCAATGGCTATTGGATCAGAAAGGCCCATCCCGGCGATCTCTGCACGCGAGGCAACGAGAATACATCCGTTTTCGTGCAGGCGCGGGATATAGCCCATATCTATCGGCCGCTCCGCATCGGGCAGGCGAGAGGCGTGACCTGGTTCGCGCCGGTCATGCTGACGGCGAGAGACCTCGCCGATTACATGGAGGCGACGCTCGTCAAGGCGAGGGTCGAGAGTTGTTTTGCGGGCTTCGTCACGTCGGCGGATACGTCGATGCCGAATACGCTCGGCGGGCAAGTGAAGCAGGCTTCGGAGCCTCGTCGCGGGCCGGATACGCTGGAGCTTTCGCCCGGCATGATTACCAGGCTGGAGCCGGGCGAGACCATGGCCTTCGCACAGCCGTCGAGTTCGAACAGCTTCGAGGCCTTTACCCTCAATGCGGCGATGAATATCGCTGCGGGCACAGGCATCACTTACGACCAGTTCACGGGCGATCTGAGGCAGGCGAACTACAGCTCGCTTCGGGCCGGCAAGATCGAGTTCCGCGCCCTTGTCAGGCAACTTCAGTATCATCTGATGATCCCGAAGCTCTGCCAACCGACGTGGGACAGGTTCATCGAATGCGCGATCCTTTCCGGCGCCTTGAGGCTCCGCAAAGATGGCTATCCGGTGAAATGGATCGCCCCCGGCTTTGAACCGATTGACCCGCTCAAGGATCTGAAAGCGGACGTGCTGGCGGTGCGTACCGGCCGCATGAGTTGGGAGGAATTCGTTGCCGAATGGGGCAATGATCCAGAGACGCAACTCGACGAGTTGGCCCGCATCAACGCGGCCTTCGACGAGCGCGGGCTGATCCTCGACATCGACCCGAGAAAGGTTGCGGCGAGCGGAGCCGCTCAAGCCCAGCCATCGCGACCATCCGAAGAATAGGACAACTCATATGCCGAAGATTGAAACGCGGCGGGACGCGCACCTGCCCGGTCATACGCGCGCGCTTCCGATCTCGTCAGTCGACAAGGAAGCCCGCACGGTCGACGTGGTGTTCTCGACCGGCGCAAAGGTCCAGCGCTGGCGCTGGGTCGGTTGGGACGTCCACCAGGCCTACGAAGAGACGCTCGTCATATCGAACGCCGCCATCAACATGGAGCGTTTGCAGGCGGGTGGCCCGGTTCTCGACAGCCACAATTCATGGTCGACACAGACGCAGGTTGCCGTGGTCGATCGCGCGTGGGTCGAAGGTGACAAGGCGCTCGCGCGCATCCGCTTCCCAAGCCCCGGCGTCGACGAGCTGTCGGATAACATCTGGGGCAAGGTGAGCGAGGGCATCGTTCGAAACGTCTCGGTCGGCTACAGCCAAGATCAAATCCGCGTGGTCGAGGCCGAGAAAAAGGGCGACATCGAACAGTGGATCGTCGAGCGCTGGACGCCCTTCGAAATCTCTTTCGTTCCCGTGCCGGCCGATCCCGGCGCGCAGGTGCGTGGCGCCCGCTCTGACGGCGGCGAGCGCTCATTCCCGGCCGTTATCACCCTCACAAAGGAGACTAAACCCATGTCGGACCCCGTCCGCGAAGCGCCGGAAGTCCCGGCACAGGAAGACACCACGCGCGCCAACCCGCAGCCAGCGGCGGCGGTCGATGCAAAGGCTCTGCTCGCCGCCGAGCGCAAGCGCATCGCCGATATCAGCACGCTCGCCCGCCAGCACGGCATGAGCGAGGACTTCATCCGCACTCATACCGAGGCGGGCACGAGCGTGACCGAGGTCGGCGCCAAGATCCTCGATGCCCTGGCCGCTCGCGCGAAGGAAACCGACACGGCCACGATCGCGGTCGACAAGGCCGCCGATGTGAGAGGCGGCAGCGACAAGGCCGATCATCTCCGCGCTGTCCAGCGGTCGCGCGGCGTCAAGCTCCGCTCTGACAGCAAGGCCGCGTAACCAGCGCGAAACCGAGGAACCATAACATGCCTCTTAACGAGACCTTTACTTTCGAGCCCGAGCGCGAAGGCGCTGGCTCGCTTCCGCTCCTGTCCGATCCGGTGACGATCGCCTCCGGCCAAGTTCTCTCACGCCTTACCCTCGTCGGGCGCGTCACCGCGACCCGAAAGGTGATCAAGTCCGTGAAGACC
>NZ_JFZJ01000102.1 GCF_000636015.1 Rhodomicrobium udaipurense JA643 | reverse complement strand
TAGGGCAACATGCATGATTTTCTGCCAGAACAATCGATTCGGCTTCGAAGGCGTCATCACAACGGGTTGATCGAAGTCGTGTTCACCAAAATCCAGAAAAACAACGGAGCTAGGATCGGCATCATACATTTCACGTGCTTTTCGCATCATGCCAATTGAATGGGATCCAATCCATAGCTGCGATTGCCCGGGCAGAAGCTCTATCAATTCTCCGAGCAAAGCGCCTTGGACTTTGGTATTCATGTGAATTTCAGGTTCATCGATACAATAAATTGCATCCGTGTAAACCCTGCGCTTGACCACGAAATCTAAAATGAGATCGAATGCGGCTTTCTCACCGCCGGACAAATTTTTATAGTCGAACCCTCTCGACGAACCTTTGTCGAACTGGAAGGTACCTTGGTCGAGCGGGTTTCCCACTCCGATAAAAGTCAGATCAGGGAACAACCGCTTCAATGGCTCGCGACATTCACCAATGAGCTTGTCGCGATATGCGCCCATGGTCGTGTTGACATCCTCGTTGACAAAGACGTCCTCCATCGCTTGGGAGGCTAACCTTGCGTAGTTAAGGCTCACAGTTGCATCAGATTCGATCAGTTTTTGGAGAGCAAGATTATCCAGTATTGCACCTTGCCTGGAAATCGAACTCATCGAGAATTCTGGATCGTGCCTATGCGCAGTCCTCACATAAACCGAACCTCGGCGGAGAGGAACGTCGCCATGAGTACCGACGGCGACTCTGCGCCTCCAATTCTCGTCGGATTCATGCGATCTGTTATAGTACCTTAGGTCTCTATTGTGACCATAGTTCTCAATTCTGTAGCGGATCAGAAACGCATCGAACAAAGACGACTTCCCAGAACCGTTAGGTCCGGCCAAAATAACAAGTCGAGCTGTCACTGGAATATCACGGATTTCTAAATCGGAGAATTTACGAAATTCTATTAATTTTATGCTGGATATACGCAAAATTTCCTCCATAATATTGTTAACACAGCCTTAATTAATAGAAATGGACCGTTACTCTACCAACCCGCCATAAAGCCCGGCGCGCCGGTCGCGGAAAAACCCCCAGTCGGCGCGGTATTCCTCGATCTCCGCGAGGTCGAAGCTTGCCACCAGCATGCCCTCGTCCGCGTCGCCGAAATCCGCGACGAACTCGCCCGTGTGGTCGGCGATGAAGCTGTGGCCGTAGAAGCGCTGCACCGCGCCGTCATTATCCTCGAGCCCGATGCGGTTCGCCGCCACCACGGGGATGACGTTCGACACAGCGTGGCCCTGCATCGCGCGCTGCCAGCGGCGGTGCGTGTCGAGCGCGGTGTCGTAGGGCTCGGACCCGATGGCGGTGGGGTAGAACAGCACGTCCGCGCCCTGTAGCGCCATGGCGCGCGCGGCCTCGGGGAACCACTGGTCCCAGCAGATGCCGACGCCGATGGTCGCGAAGCGCGTCTTCCACGCCTTGAAGCCGGTGTTGCCGGGGCGGAAGTAATATTTTTCCTGATAGCCGGGGCCGTCCGGGATATGGCTCTTGCGATAGACGCCGAGCACCTCGCCGTCCGCGTCCGCGATGGCGACGCTGTTGTAATAGGCGGGGCCGTCCTTCTCGAAGAAGGAGATCGGGATCACCAGCCCAAGTTCCCCGGCGAGCTTTGCGAGCGCGCGGACGCAGGGGTGCTCACGCGTCGGGTAGGCCGTGGCGAACCATTTCGGGTCTTGTCGCGAGCAGAAATAGATGCCCTGAAACAGCTCCGACGGCAGCACGATCTGCGCATCGAGCGCGGCCGCCTCGCGCACGAAGAGTTCCGTTTTCGCGATATTCTCCGCGATGTCCGGGCCATAGGCGGTCTGGATCGCCGCAACCGTAAGCTTTGCCATTACGCCGGTTCCTGTTGGGTGATGCAATGGAATGAGCCGCCGCCCGCGTCGCCGAAGCCGAGGAGCCCGCGCGAGGGCACGCCGATGACGCGGCGGCCGGGGAACACCTCGCGGAGCGCGCCAAGTGCGGCGTCTTCGGTTGCTGTGCTGTAAACGGGAACCACGACGACGCCGTTCGCGATGATGAAATTCATGTGTGACGCGGGCGAAATCTCGCCGATGGCGTTGCGGTAGCGGCCGACGCCCGGCACACGCACCACATCGAGCTTGGCGCCGCTTGCGTCCGTTGCCCCTTCGAGCGTCGCCGCGATGGCGTCGAGCGTCGCAGCGTTCGGATCGTCGTCGCCTGCTGGCGCTTGGCAGACGACGACGCCCGGCGCGACGAACCGCGCTATGTTGTCGATATGGCCATCGGTGTGGTCGTTCGCCAGACCCTCGTCGATCCAGATGATTTTTTTCGCGCCGAGCGCGGTCGCGAGCGCCGCCTCGGCCTCGGGTCGCGTCCAGCCGTTGCGGTTGGGGTTGAGCGTGGTCTGGCGCGTGGTGAGCACGGTGCCCAGGCCGTCGTGGTCGATGGCGCCGCCTTCCAGCACGAAATCGAAGCGACGCACAGGCGCGCCCGCGAGCCGCGCGATCTCGTCGCCAACGGTTGCGTCGTCCGGCAGGTCGAATTTGCCGCCCCAACTGTTGGTTGCGAAGCGCAGGGCAACCTTTTCGCTTGTACCGGCGCTATCCGAACGGCACGCGAAAATCGGTCCGGTATCGCGCAGCCAGATATCGCCGTAGCGAGCGGGCACGATTTCGGCCGCGCCGGCAAGCGCCGCGCGCGCCGACGCCTCGGCTTCCGCGCCATTCACCAGCAGCCGCACCGTATTGCCGTCCGCGAGCGTCCGCACCAAGGCCGCTACGTCGGCGCGCGGTGTCGCCAAGTCGCCGTTCCACTCATCCGGATCGGCGGGCCACGCGGTCCAGATCGCCCTTTGCGGCGCCCACTCCGCCTGAACCGAAATTGTCTCGCCGCTCATTGCTCTCCCCTTCGCTGACGCCAACATCTAAAGCGTTTGCGGAGGAGTTCAAGTCGACAGGCTGAGCGATCCCGCAAACCGGCGCGGCCTCGCAATGTCTACCTTTCCTTCGCCTTAAAGCCGAGGCGGAGAGCGAGCTTGAGCCTGTCTAGCATGGCTTTAAGCCGCATCTTGCGTATTAGCTTTCGAGGAAGGGCGCCCTTTAGCTTTGAATTGTTCAGGACGTACCTCGCATCTTTCTTGAGCAGCCTTCCCAGGATTCGGACCCGATAGCCGGGCCTCCCTTCCAGGAGTTTAGCAAGCAAGGGATCGCTAGAGAGCTTCTCCGCCATCGTTCTGCGAGTTGCGACTTCTATCTCCAAAGGAATGTGGCCATTAGCGACACCGTCTCCGAACACCGCATGCTTGGCAAACATATTGGCCCCGTGAAGGCGGTAGACGCCATGCACTTGCCGTGAATAGATCGTGCCGCCGATTACATGAGCAAATCTCGCGAGATAGAGGTCGGCACAAATGCGAAAATCACACGTATTCTCGGGCCGGATAACTTCCAGCACGGCCCTCCGAAACACGAGGCCGGACGTAGGCGCCCAAATCCACTGCTCTAAGTTAGCGACGCAATAGCAGAGACTATCGTCGTTCTTTTCCGCTATCTCCCTCTTCAGTTTCGGGTGCGAGATGGCGACGCGATCCACTCTCTGATGAATTCTGAGCGGGAGACTCCACTGCGCACCGGAGATGAGGGTGCAATCCGCTTCCACCATGGCAAGATTCGTCGAGGACAATGCGGCGGTCGCATCCGGGCTCAGATGACAGCAAACGTGTTTTTCCAGAAAGGACGGCAGCCACACGTCGTCGGCATCAAGGAACGCCACGAATTGGCCCGAGCTCGCGTCGAAGCCGGTGAACATGGCTGCCATCTGGCCGCCATTCTGCTGTCGCTTGATGAAACGGAAGCGCCGGTCATCGACCTCATCAAGCGCCGCTTCTATATGTGATATAGAATCGTCGGTCGAGCAATCATCGACGACGATACATTCGAAGTCTACATAAGTTTGGTGCGCAACCGAGACTATTGCATCTCTAGAATATTTTCCCTGATTGTAATTACAAATCACAACACTGACCAGTGGAACCTTGATTTCGATTCCCGAGATCGTGTCGAAAATGCCCTGGATGCCGAGAGAAGGCGCTCCCGCATCCCACACCCTGTTTTTTAGATCGTCCTTATCGAATAATGTCGACATTTCGCCCATTCTCAATTTTTGCTAAAATGCAAGCTTTAGTGTGCTTCACCGAAAAATTCGGTTGCACCTCTTCCATACGGAACAAAAGGCTCCGCTGTGCATCGCGACCGAGCTTTGCACGAGCGGCGGAATGCTTCCGCCGCCTTAACGCTCAGGCTTGTTCGTCGGTTTCGAAGCCGCGAAAGGCCCATCTCGTGGCGAGACCGAAAAGGAACAGCGCCAGCGGCGGCCCGAACAGCACGACCGGAATGCTGAGCAGCTCCTGCCGGGTTTCGCCATTTATGAATTCGATGGCGAAATAGAGAGACCAGCCCATGATCCAGGCCGCCGACGCCAGGATCCAAAGCCGGATCATGCCACGCCGCCAATTGATTGGAGGCGCCTTCTCTCTTTCGAGATTGAACCGCCGGTTCTGCATCATCATAGCCTCACTTCTGCAGTGAAACGCGGTCGCCAACCTTGAGCCCGAGCTTCTTCGCCTGCCCTGCGCCGATTTCGAGCACGCGAGACGCGGACCGGCGCGAGGAGATCACGTCGGTTGAAAATGGCTCGGCGTTCTGCGCGATGGAGACGACCCGCCAGTCATCCCCGATGAAAACCATGTCGAGCGGAATGAAGGTGTTCTTCATCCACATCGTGATTTCGCGCTCCCGGCCGAACAGGAAGATCATCCCCTGATTTTCGGAAAGCGAGCGGCGGAACATGAGTCCCTGTTCGCGCTTCGGATCGGTGTCGGCGATTTCGACATCCAGAAGCACGGGCCCGTTCGCAGTCTCGATCGTCAGGCTTGCCCGATTGAAAAGAACGTCTCCATATGCTGGCGCCATGATTGCCCGGCTGAGAACAGGAGAGCTCAAAAAGAGAAGGGCCGCAAGCGCGGCCCTCGTGATATTTGGTCGACCCTTGGTCATTGGGGTCATGATCCCTTAATGCGAGGACGGGTAGCCCATCGTGCCGTCGGGACGAAGCTCCGCGGCCATGAGACCCTTGTCGCCATGCCCATAACGCACCTGAACGATTTGTCCAGGGCGAAGCTCGGCAAACCCGAAGCGACGGAGCGTCTCCATATGGACGAAGATGTCTTCCGTCCCGGCACCGCGGGTGAGAAACCCGAAGCCCTTGAGACGGTTGAACCACTTCACCATGGCCCGTTGCCAATCGCTTTCCGGAACCACATGGACGTGTGTCCGCTGGGGCAGTTGCGAGGGATGGATGGCGGTACTCTCGTCCATCTCGATCACACGGAACGCCTGAAGCCCACGGTCGCGCCGCAAGACTTCGCAGACAATTCGGGCGCCTTCATACGCAGTCTGATATCCGTCCCGCCGCAGAACGGTGACGTGAATCAGGATGTCGGGCAGACCACCGTCAGGGACGATGAAGCCGAAGCCCTTGGACACGTCGAACCACTTGATGTGGCCTGCGATCACGAAGACGTCTATGCTTGGTTGCTCTGCGATGTCGTTAAACGAAGTAATGGTTGGAGGTAAATTGTCCCCCATTTTGTAGTCCCCCGCTTCACTGAAAATACGTGGCGACCGCAAAGATCTCGCCCAAGACCTCAACGCCCGCCAACTCACATCCGAAACATAACATTCCACGCCACCGAGGCTAGAGAAAATTAACTCTTTCCCCAACGCTCGACGCGGTCTGCCTTACCTGCAACCGGCCCTCACCGCTGCAAGTGATTGATATTCCGGGTTAAACTTTGACAAAAATGTGACATAAATCCACATGGCCTCCGGCGACGGACCTTTCGCGAGGCTTTCTTGATAGGTGACGGACGGCGAAAAGGAATCCTTGACCCCAGACACCGCCAGCGAATCAATGGCATGCGGCTTCCGATGGCGATTGCAGACCCCCGCTATCCACACCTGTTGAAAGACGCATTTGTATAACGGTCATGATTGTAACCTAAGCCCTCAAACGGGTTGCGGCGCGGGCGATCATGCTTAAATGACGGTCAAGTTGGAGGCTCGAATGAAATATCTGCATACCATGGTCCGCGTGACGGACCTCGATCAGTCGCTCGACTTCTATGTCAACAAGCTCGGCCTGCGGGAGGTGCGCCGCCTCGAACGGCCTGAGGGACGCTACACCCTCGTGTTCCTCGCCGCGCCGGAAGACGAGAGCGCGCTCGTGGAACTCACTTATAATTGGGACGTGGAGGAGTACGGCGAGGGACGCAATTTTGGGCACCTTGCCTACGAAGTCGAAAATATATACGAAACATGCCAGCGTCTCGCCGACGCGGGCGTGACGATCAACCGGCCGCCGCGAGACGGGCACATGGCATTCATTCGTTCGCCGGACAACATTTCCATCGAACTCTTGCAGAAAGGCGCGCCTCTCGCGCCCGCCGAACCTTGGACATCGTTGCCGAACACCGGCAAGTGGTAAGGAGACAGTGTCATCATGATACGTCAAGACTATGCCGCAGGGCTGAAAGTCCTGCATTGGGCGATCGCTGCCCTCATTCTTTTCATGCTCTATCTCGGCTGGACGATGGGCGGCATCGAGAATGTCGTCGAGAAAATTCAGGCCTACAACCTTCACAAGTCGCTGGGCTTCACGATCCTCGCGCTGATGGTTCTCCGCGTCCTGTGGCGCGCGCTCACGGCGACGCCGCCCGAGCCCGCCGCCATGTCGGGGCTGGAAAAGCTCGGCGCGGCGCTGGGCCATCTTGCGCTTTACGGCCTCATCTTCCTGATCGCGGTGTCCGGCTGGGCGCTCATTTCGACCTCGGACAAGCCTTCGCTGCTGTTCGGCCAACCCTTCCCGCTCCTGCCCTGGTTCGCGGCGCTCGGCCCGGACGAAAAGAAGAGCATCCATCACGCGCTTGAAGAAGTGCATGAGTTCGCGGCCTTCGGCCTTGCCGGGATGATCGGCTTGCACGTGCTGGCGACGATCTGGCACGCAATCAGGGGTGACGGCATCTGGTCGCGCATGGCGCCGCGCTTTTTCGGCCGTAGCGCAGCGGCGGCGCTCGCGGTGATGGCTGCGGGTTCGGTTGCGCTCCTTGGCGCGGACGATGCGCGGGCGACCGAATGGAGCGTTGACCCGCAGAAGAGCGCGATTGCCTTCGAAGCGACCGGCAGCGGCTTCACCACGAAAGGCACCTTCAGGGCGTTCAAATCGGAAGTCGAGTTCGATCCGGCCTTGCCCGAACAGACGTCGGTCCGCGTCCTGATCGACGTGAGAAGCGTGAACACCGGTCAGGCCGACGTCGACCAGGCGCTTCTGTCGCCCGACTTCTTCGACCCGGCGCGCTTTCCCACGGCCGAGTTCGTGGCGAGCGGCGCAAAGCCTGCCGGAAAGGGCAAATATGTGCTCGCCGGACGCCTCACAATGAAGGGTGTGGCGAAGCCGGTGTCCCTGCCATTCTCGATTTCTGCGGCGAATGGCGCGGCATCCGTGAAAGGCGAGACGGTCATCGACCGCCTCGAATTCGGCGTCGGCCCGCAATCGGTCGCGGGTTATGCGGTCGAGAAGGACGTGAAGCTTTCGATCGACCTTGCCGCTCTGAAGCTCACCAATTAGGCGAAGGTGGCGGCGCGACGCCCATTGATTGCAGTGGAGCGCGTCATAAGCTAAGTGAGTTGCGCTAGTGGAGCGAATTTGACATTTGCGAGCGCGGGGTGCCGCGAGGATGCAAATGTTGGAATCGGGCCACTAGAATCGCATTTGTCAGAGTGTCCATGGATACGCGCCGCCCCACACTGATCTCGGTCGTCCTTCCCGCCTATAATGAAAGCGAAGGGCTACCCATCGTCGTCTCTTCCATTCTGCATGCGCTCACAAATACCGGCTTCGCGCATGAGATCGTCGTCATCGACGACGGCAGCACGGACGGCACGCGCGAAGTGATGCTCCACCTTTGCGCGAAGCAGCCCTCGCTCCGCTACGTTCGCTTTTCGCGAAATTTCGGCAAGGAGGCTGCGTTGTCGGCGGGGCTCAGGACAGCGGCGGGCGATGCCGTCATCCTGATGGATTCGGACGGCCAGCATCCCCCCGCCCTCATCTCGGTGTTCCTCGATAAATGGCGCGAAGGCGCTGAGGTCGTCGCAGGCGTGCAAAACGAGCGCCTCGAAAGCTGGACGAAACGCCGTTTCAAGGCCGGGTATTACTGGCTGATGCAAGCGGGCAGCCATGTCGTGATTCCGCCAGACGCTGGCGACTTCCGGCTCATCGACCGCAAGGTGGTCGATGCCATCAACGCGCTACCGGAGCGGAACCGGCAGATGAAGGGGCTTTTCGCCTGGGTCGGTTTCCGCACCGTTCTCGTGCCGTTCCAGCCGGAGCCACGCGTCGCGGGCGTGACGAAATTCACCTGGCGGCAGCTCTTCAAGCTCGCCTTCACGGGGCTTACGTCGTTCAGCGTCGTGCCGCTGCGCCTCGTCTCGCTGACCGGGCTCGTCATATCGAGCACCGCCTTTATTTACGGCTGCTACCTCCTTTTCGAGCACTACGTAGTGGGCGGCCGCGTGCCAGGCTGGCCGACGCTCGCCGTCGGCATGATGTTCCTTTCGGGTGTGCAACTGCTGGCGCTCGGCGTCATCGCGGAATATCTCGGACGCACCTTCGAGGAAGCCAAGCAGCGCCCGATCTACATCGTCGCGGAGGACAGTCGCGTGAAGTCGCCGCCGCATGCAGGCTCCCCCATCTATGACGCGTCTGCCTTCGTCGCCGACGCGCGGGCCTCCGAAACCGAACCGGGCAGGCATTCGTAATGCGGCAGATCGCGATCTTCGTCGCTGTCGGCTGTGCCGCCGCGCTCACGCATCTTGGCGTCGTCGCGCTGGTGGTCGAACTTCTCCTACTGCCGCCGCTCGCCGCGAACGTGATCGGTTTCGGCGTGGCCTTCTTTGTGAGTTTCGCGGGCCATTCGCGCTTTACCTTTCCCGTGTCCCGTGAGAGCCTCGGCGTGGCCAGGCGGCGCTTCTTCGCTGTCGCTTTCGCCGGGTTTGCGATCAATCAGGCCGCCTACGCGGAGCTTTTGCGCGTATTCGGCTCGACCTATTATCTTCCAATGCTCGCGGCCGTGATTTTGGGTGTCGCTGTCGCCACGTTCCTCCTCTCGAAGCTCTGGGCCTTCGCTCAGCCGCAAGGCTAATGGAGCGAATTTGACATTTGAGTCCCGGCAGCCACGAGCTTTTCCTCAAATATCAAATTCAGAACTCCATTAGAATCAATAAGTTGCTAGTGGTCCTTGTGATTCCGACATTTGCTCGCGAGGGTGCCGCAAACGGATGCAAATGTCGCAATCGGACCACTAGCTCTCATGAAAAATATCATCATCAACGCGGACGACTACGCGCTGGACGACCGCGTAGACGCCGCGATCCTCGAACTGGCCGACAAGGGTGTCGTGACCGCCGCGAGCGCCATGGTGCTTTCGCCGCGATGGATGGTCGCGGCACGCTCGCTGAGGACCGCGCCGCTGTCTCGCGGCCTGCATCTCGACCTCACCAGTCCGTTCGCGGAAGGGAAGAGGGCGAACCATCGCCTGTCGGCGCTCATCGCCTTGTCCCATGCGCGCCGCCTCGACCTCAAGCTCGTGCGTCAGGCCATCGCGAAGCAGCTTCTCATCTATGAGGAGGGCATGGGCGCAGCGCCGCATTTCGTGGATGGCCACCAGCACGTGCATCATCTTCCCGGCGTGGCGGAGGTTCTCGTGGACGTGCTGTCCGACCGTTACGCAGGCAATGCGCGGCTCGTCGGCCTCCGCATCTGCACGCCGAAGATCAAGCGCGGCACGAAGGCGACCGTGATCGCCCGAACTGGGGCGGAGCGGCTCTCGAAGCTCGCCGAGGAGCACGGCCACATCACCAACACGGATTTCGCAGGCGTTTACGACTTCTCCGAGAAAGCGAGCCTTCCGCAACTCTGGCAGGGATGGCTCGACAGCGCGGCCGGCGCATGGCCTCTCATCATGTGCCATGTGGCCAAGCCCGGCGGCGGCGACGCGGACAGCGATCCCATCAGAGCCGCCCGCATCCGGGAGTATGACTGGCTGCGCAGTCCAGCCTTCGCCGCGCTTAACCAGCGGGCCTCGGCGCAACCGGCAGGCTGGCCTCAGGCCTGATCCGCGGCGTCCGCTGCGGCAGGCCCGGCTCCAGCGATTTCCCTTCGAGGCGCGCGCGGACTTCCCTGATCGCGCCTTCCACCGGCTTGAATTCAAAACGCACGAGATGCTTGCCCGCAGGCACCTGGATCGCCCGGAACAGCACGTTCGCGCGGTAGATGTCGGCCGGCTTGCCGTCAACGGTTCCGAACCACCATGGATGCCAGTTGTCGTTCAGTACGACGAAGCCCGGCGCAGGCGTTTCGACCTCCACCTCGACGACAGTATTCTGATAGGTTCGGAGCGCAGCCCGCGCCTCCGGCATGGACACGGGTTTCGGCGGCAGGATGACCATTTGCGGCCGTTCTGCGTGGAACAGCACCGTGCGCCGTGGATCGAAGACGGGCCAGCGGCCATCCTTCTTGAGCTGCGTGAAGTTCGCGGGTTGCCAGTCGAAGGCGAAGAGCACACGCGGCAACGCGCGCGGATTCTCATAGACGTAGGCGTCGTTCGTATGCGTGACAAACTTCAGATCGCCCGGCTTCAGCTGCTTGTCGAGGTGCTCGACCGGCTCATCGACGGCGATATAGCGAATGCCCATCATGTCGGCGAGCGTCGAACGGTAGGATGGGAACAGCGGCGTGAAGTCGCGCTGATAGGTTTCGGCGGTCGTTTCCACATCGCCCATCGCCTCCACGAACTCCGCGATGCGCAGTGGATTGTATCCGAGCGAGTGGTCGAAGCCGTGTACGAGGCTCGTGTTTGGCCATTCGAAGCCGAGACCGACGAGTTCCACGCGGTCGCGCCGCGCCGATCCGGGAGGCTGCGACAGCCGCTCCTTCAGCAGCGCGAGCGTCTCGTTCTTCGAATTTACGAGCAACTCGTCATAGGTGGAGGGCGGCAGCGCGGTCGAGCGATTGGGACCGTTGTTGATGACGAGATCCGCCGTCATGAAACCGGCAAGCGCGAGGACCGCCAACGCGCCCTGCCCTGCTGCATGCCGTCGCGCGAAGACGAGCGTCCCCCATCCGACCGCGAACACGGCCAGCGCCATCGCCACCGGCTCCAACGCGTCGCGAAAATGCTCATGGAAGGCCGCGACACCAAGTCCCGTGACGCACAAGCCCCCGATCCCGAACGCGAGCCACTTCGTCTGCTCACGCGTGAACTCATCCGCGCCGGTGAGGACACGGTGAAGCATGTAACCGCCGAGGATCGCCGTCATGGCGCAGAGCGCATAGGTCGCGTCGGCGGGCCTGCGGAACATGTCCACGCCCGGCAGATAATAATAGAGGAGTGTGAAAACGCCCGTGTAGCGGCCGAGCGCGTAAAGCAGAAGGCCC
>NZ_JFZJ01000101.1 GCF_000636015.1 Rhodomicrobium udaipurense JA643 | reverse complement strand
GCATGGCGAAGTCGCTGCGTTACAATCAGTAGATTCCATCGCTGCCCCGGACCGCGCCGCCGCCGCCGTCAAGCCGGGCTGCGCACCACGCGGATCTTCTGCTCGCGGACCTTCTTCCGCAGCGTGTTGCGGTTGAGGCCGAGAAGCTCCGCCGCCTTGATCTGGTTGCCGCGCGTAGCCGT
The DNA here is from genome assembly GCF_000636015.1 of Rhodomicrobium udaipurense JA643. Taxonomy (GTDB): domain Bacteria; phylum Pseudomonadota; class Alphaproteobacteria; order Rhizobiales; family Rhodomicrobiaceae; genus Rhodomicrobium; species Rhodomicrobium udaipurense. Next base: position 11,377 of record NZ_JFZJ01000101.1, on the reverse strand, counting down.
AAGCGCCGCCGTGATGAGCGGCGCTTCCACATCGCGCAACACGCGGTCATAGAGGCCGGGCGGCGGAAGCTGATCGCCGAAACCGCCGAAATAGTCGGTAAGATACGCCTCCATCCACTCGTTGAGCTTCGCGGTGCCGGACTGCGGCGTGTCGAGCGGCGGCGGGTTGGAATGTGTGGAAAGCTCATTGTCCACGATGTCGGCGGAGATCAACTCCTGCGAGTAGAGCGCGGACAGCCGCCGCACGAGGTTTTCGAGTTCGCGCACATTGCCGGGCCAGGTGTGACGCTTCAGCCGGTCGAACGCCTCCTGTGTCAGCGTCTTCGAGGGCAGGCCGCTCTTCTCGGCGAGCTTCAGGAAGTGGCGCACGAGGTCGGGCACGTCTTCGAGGCGCTCGCGCAGGGGCGGCATGCGCAGCGGCACCACGTTGAGGCGATAGTAGAGGTCTTCGCGGAACAGCCCCAGCGCGATCTGGTTTTCGAGGCTCTTGTTCGTGGCGGCGATGATGCGCACGTCGGTCTTGATCGGCACGCGGCCGCCGACCGTCATGTATTCGCCTTCCTGAAGCACGCGGAGCAGGCGCGTCTGCGCCTCCATCGGCATGTCGCCGATTTCGTCGAGGAACAGCGTGCCGCCATCCGCCTGCTCGAAGCGGCCGACCGAACGCTGCGCCGCGCCGGTGAACGCGCCCTTCTCGTGGCCGAACAGCTCGCTCTCGATCAGCTCGCGCGGGATGGCGGCCATGTTGATGGCGATGAACGGACCCTTGCGCCGCTGGCCGTAATCGTGGAGCGCGCGGGCGACGAGTTCCTTGCCGGTGCCGCTTTCGCCCGTGATGAGCACGGTGAGGTCGGTGTGCATGAGCCGCGCCATGACGCGATAGACGTCCTGCATCGAAGGCGAGCGGCCGATCAGCGGCAAATTCTCGCTCTCGGCGTCGGCCTGCATGGACGATTTCGCCACCTTCGGCTCGCGCAGCGCACGGCCCACAACGGCGACGAGCTCCTTCAGGTCGAACGGCTTCGGCAGATATTCATAGGCGCCGCGCTCGGCCGCCGTGATGGCGGTCATGAACGTGTTCTGCGCGCTCATGACGATGATCGGCAGCTCGGGGCGGATTTTCTTGATGCGCGGGATGAGATCGAACGCGTTCTCGTCCGGCATGATGACGTCGGTAATGACCACGTCGCCGTCGCCCTGCGCGATCCAGTTCCAAAGCGTGGCGGCGTTGCTCGTCGCGCGGGCGCTGTAACCGGCGCGGGCAAGCGCCTGATTGACGACGGTGCGGATGGCAGCATCGTCGTCCGCAATAAGTACGTTTCCGCGGCCCATCATATCGCTCCGGTCTTTCGCGCGGATGGCTGATACATCGGAAGAAGCATACGGAAGGTTGTCAGCCGGCTTCTCGATTCGCATTCGATCACTCCGCCATGGTCGCCGACGATTTTCGCCACGAGTGCAAGGCCCAATCCCGCGCCCTTCGCCTTCGTCGTCACGAAAGGCTCGAACAGGTGCGGCTTCACGTCTTCCGGTACGCCCGAGCCATTGTCCGACACGCAAATTTCAAGCGGCAGTTTCACGCTCGAGTCGGAGTTTGGCAAACGCAGCGACAGCCCCGGACGGAAGGCGGTCGACAGCGTGATGACGCCGTCGTTCTTGTCGCCGATGGCTTCCGCGCTGTTCTTCACGAGGTTGAGCAGCGCTTGAATGAGCTTGTCGCGATTGCCGGGCACGGACGGCAGGCTCGGATCGAAACTCTGCTGGATGGTGATATGCCGCGCGAAGCCCGCACGCGCGATACGCTTCACGTGGTCGAGCACGGAATGGATGTTGACGGCGTCCTTGCTCACCGGGCGCTCGTCGCCGAACACCTCCATGCGGTCGACGAGATCGCGGATGCGGTCGGTTTCCTCTGTGATGAGCTGGGCGAGCGGCTGGTCTTCCTCGGACGCGCCCGCTTCGAGGAGCTGCGCCGCGCCGCGAATGCCGGAGAGCGGGTTCTTGATCTCGTGCGCGAGGACAGCGGCCATGGCGGACACGGAACGCGCGGCACCCCGATGGGTCAGCTGCCGCTCGATCATCGCGGCCATGTTGCGCTGCTGGAGCATCAGGAGCACGTAATCTTCGCGTTCGTTCAGAATCGACGCAAACACGTCGACCGAGCGCGCTGGCCGGTCCGGCATCGCCAGGTCGAGTTCATATTCGTTCACGGCGCCGCGCGTGTGGCGCACCTGATCGGCGAGCGCAGTCAAGGGGTTGGCGAATGCCACGAGCGCAGGCAATGCGCGCTTTTTCAGCAGCGCTTCGCCAAGGCCAAAGAAATTCTCGGCGGCGAAATTTGCGAACACGATGCGATTTGTGGCATCGACAACGACGACCACATGGGGCAGCCCCTGCACCAGCGCCTTGAAATCGAGCGGTTTGGCAGCATCGGACGCCTTCTTCGTCTTGTCGCGGGGAGCCATTGATTTCAGCAATTTAGCCTTGTCCAGTGAATGTGGCAGGCTAGCCGAGGCTGCATCTTGCCCTGCCCAAATGCTGGGCAGAAATGCAGATCGACTAAGTTCTAGGCATTGTAGCAAATTCGGCCCCCGTGTCAGCAGGCAAATCTCAGGCTCGCGAAAGCTCTTGGCGGTTTTAGAGGCAGCTTATAAGGTTTCGGCGCGTTCCCTCCTTTTTGGTTCGTTCAAACATGCAAGAAGAAGACCAACATTTGCCGGTCCATGCGGCGCTGATCGTGGCTGCGGGTAGCGGTGTCCGCGCGGGGCAGAAACAGGGGCGGCCGAAGCAATATTGCTTGGCGGGCGGCAAGCCGATCCTGCGGCGGACGCTTGAAGCCTTTCTTTTCCATCCGGAAATTGCAGCCGTGGTCGTCGTCATCCGCGCGGGCGACGAGGCGCTTTATGCGGAAGCGGTGGCGGGGCTCGACACGGACAAGCTGCTTCAGCCCGTACCCGGCGGCGCAACGCGGCAACTTTCCGTGAAGGCGGGTCTCGACGCGCTCGAAGCGCATACACCGCACGCGGTTTTGATCCACGACGCCGCGCGGCCCTTCATTTCGGCGGCCTGCATCTCGGACACCATCGCGGCCCTCGATACGAGCGATGGCGCGATCGCGGCGGCACCCGTCACCGATACGCTGAAGCGCGGCGAGGACGGCCGGAGCGCGGGAACCGTGGACAGGGCAGGGCTCTGGCGCGCGCAGACGCCTCAGACTTTCATCTACGACAGGATCATGGCGGCTCATCGCGCGGCGGGCGAGCGCACCGATTTCACCGACGACGCCTCGATTGCGGAGTGGCATGGCCTCTCCGTGGCGCTCGTCTCGAACACATCTGAAAACATGAAGATCACGACTGCGGAGGATTTGGTCATGGCGGATATGATCGCGAGCGGCGGAGTGACGCTGCCGGATGTGCGCGTCGGCTCGGGCTTCGACGTGCATGCCTTCGAGGATGGCAACCACGTCACGCTGTGCGGGGTCAAAATCCCGCACGACAAGGGATTGAAGGCGCATTCGGATGGCGACGCTGGCTTGCACGCGCTCACCGACGCGCTTTACGGCACCATCGGCGCGGGCGACATCGGCGATCATTTCCCGCCGTCCGACCCGCAATGGCGCGCGATGGATTCGACCGTGTTTCTGAAGCACGCCGTAGCCCTGGTGGCGGAGAAGGGCGGGCGCATCACCAACGCCGACGTGACGCTCATCTGCGAGCGGCCGAAGGTTGGCCCGCATCGCGACGCCATGCGCGCGCGGATGGCCGAAATCCTTGGCATCGAGATCGAGCGCGTGAGCATCAAGGCGACGACGAGCGAGCAACTCGGCTTCACCGGCCGCCGCGAGGGCATCGCCGCGCTGGCGTCCGCTACGGTGGTGTTCGCCGCGCGCTGAGGCGGTATCAGACCCGGCGCTCCTGCTTAGGTGCACGGTGCCGTAGGGCTGTGCGCTTGATCGCTCTGGGCTAGGCTGACGAACCGCAGGGCGTTTCCTATATTCCGACATGTAGCGGGGCCGCGCACTTGGTGCGCCACAGCGGAGGCTCAGGGAATGGCGGAAGAACTCAGCGGCCGGGCCTATGCACTGGCCGCAGACGCGCTGGCGAAGGCGCGCGAGAACCAACTCTTCATCGCGACGGCGGAATCATGCACGGGCGGGCTTGTTGCTGCCGCGCTGACCGCGGTTCCCGGCTCGTCGAGCGCATTTGATCGGGGCTTCGTCACCTATTCGAACGAGGCGAAGGCCGACATGCTCGGCGTCGATCCGGCGCTGATCGCGGCGCACGGCGCGGTCTCGAAGGAGGTCGCGCTCGCCATGGCGAAAGGCGCGCTCGCGCATTCGCACGCAGGGATTGCCGTTTCAATCACCGGCATCGCGGGGCCGGACGGTGGCAGCGCCGAGAAGCCCGTGGGGCTGGTGCATTTCGCGGCGGCGCGGACGACGGGCAACGGCGTTAGCCTGCTCCATCGCGAGGAACGCTTCGGAGATATCGGCCGCGCGGAGGTTCGGGCGCGGTCGGTCGAGACGGCGCTGGTGCTCCTGATAGAAGCCACCTCCCGCGACCATTCACAAGACGACGAGGGGTGAGGGAAGCATGGCCTGGGGAGTTCTTGTCATCGCGGGTTTACTGGAGATCGTGTGGGCTTATGCCATGAAGCAATCAGACGGCTTCACGCGGGCGATACCCACGGCGATAACCATCGCCACGATGATCGCGAGCTTCGCCCTTCTATCCTTTTCCATGCGCAGCCTTCCGCTCGGAACGGCCTATACGGTATGGACTGGCATCGGCGCGGTCGGCGCGTTCGCGGTCGGCGTGGCGTTTCTGGGCGAGGCCGTCACGCACGCGCGTGTCATCGCCGCCTGCCTGATCATTGCCGGGCTTGTTCTCATGAGGCTCTCGGACTAGCAGGCTCCGCCGCTACCCTGTGGCGGACGCGGGTCGTTCCGCTTGCGCGGGCGTGCGATAGATCTGGTCGGCGCGGTCCTCGAACGCGGCCGAGAACTTGCGGAACGCCTTGTCGAACACCGATCCCATCAGCATCTGCAACGGCAGCGAGCGGAATTCGTAGTCGAGATAGAAGAGGATGCGGCAAGTGCCGTCCGGCCCGTGAACGAACGTCCAGCGGTTTTCAAGCTTGCGGAAAGGCCCGTCGAGATAATCGACCAAGATCACGCGGTTCTCCGGCCTGAGCCGCACCCTCGTGGTGAAACTCTCGCTGAACAGCTTATACGACGCGGTCATGCGCGCGATGAGCGTCTCGCCGTCTTCTTCCGCGATGCGCTTCTCGATGTGCAGCGCCGAGCATAGCGGCAGGAATTTGGGATAGCTCTCCACGTCTGCGACGAGGGCGAACATATTCTCGGCGGAGTGATGGACGCGATGGGTCGTTTCGAAATGGGGCATCAGCGGCTCAAGCTTGAGTGGGAGGCCGGGGGCGTTCCACGCGGCCTGCAATCATTATGACATGGGATGAGGCGCGCGCGCCGCCGTGGCGAGAGGGTATTTCGCCGCATGGCCGGATCGGCGTGCTTTAACTGTGACTTACGACGTCATTGGCCGCTTTGGCAAGTCGCGCCGCTTTCAGCTTCGCGAAGTCGTCGCCGGCGAGGTAGGACGACCGCGTGAGCGGCGAGGACGCGACCATGAGGAAGCCCTTAGCGTAGGCGTGCGCCTTGTAGCTGTCGAACTCGGCGGGTTCCACGAAGCGATCCACGGCGGCATGTTTGCGCGTCGGCTGGAGATACTGGCCGATGGTGAGGAAGTCCACGTCCGCCGAGCGCAAATCGTCCATCAGTTGCAGCACCTCGTTCCGCTTCTCGCCGAGGCCGACCATGATGCCGGACTTCGTGAACACGGTCGGGTCAAGTTCCTTCGCGCGCTGGAGGAGGCGCAGCGAGTGAAAATAACGCGCGCCGGGCCTGATGGTGAGATAGAGGCCGGGCACGGTTTCGAGATTGTGATTGAAGACGTCGGGTTTCGCCGCGATGACGGCTTCGAGCGGACGCGCGCCTTTCTTCAGGAAATCGGGCGTCAGAACCTCGATGGTGGTGGCGGGCGCCGCTGCACGGATGGCGCGAATCGTGGCGGCGAAATGGGCCGCGCCGCCGTCTTCGATGTCGTCGCGGTCAACGGAGGTCACGACCACATGATTGAGGCCGAGCGTCGCCACCGCGCGCGCCACATTCTCCGGTTCCGCTGCGTCGAGCGCGCCGGGGATGCCGGTCTTGACGTTGCAGAAGGCGCAGGCGCGCGTGCAGGTGTCGCCCATGATCATCATGGTGGCGTGCTTCTTCTCCCAGCACTCGCCGATGTTGGGGCAGCCCGCTTCCTCGCAGACCGTGTGGAGGCGGTTGCCGCGCACGATGGACGCCGTGCCCGCATAGCCCGCCGAGCCGGGCGCCTTCACGCGGATCCATGCGGGCTTGCGAAGCACGGGCGCGTCGGGCCGATGCGCCTTTTCCGGGTGGCGCGGCGCTTGTTCAGAGGCGGCCGGCGCTTGTTCCGTTGCCTGCGGCGCCTGGCCGTCGCGCTTGTCGATGAGAGTTGCCATGGTTGCGCCCTTGTTCCTCACGCGAAGATAAGGGATGGAGCGGCGTTTGCAACGAAATCGCCCGCTTGTCTGCTTCGTTCGCGCGACGCGGTCGTGTCGTGGTCTGTTTTCGTTCAAGCCGCGACCGACGACCGAGCGAAAGTTGTGGCATGGTTCGCCCCGCAGTCCACCCATCGGTGTAGAAACCCACAGGCCACACCAGGTCACATCAAAATGTGATGCATATGCCACAATTTCCCCAAACTCAGGCTGCACCGATGCGAGACAGCAACAGGGGCGGCAAAACCACGTGGCGGCAGGCATTCCGACGCATTTGAATGCAGGGTTTTCGCGGGTGCGGGCGGCACTCGCAAGCGTGGCGAATGCACGACTTTTCGGCAAGGCGCTGCGCTTCTGGCTCTCGCTCGGCGTTGTGATCGCGGCCATCACGTCCTCCGTCGCGACGTTCCTCATCCTCAACGGCCTCACCTCGATCTTCCCGACGAACAATGTCGTCTTGTCGACGCTCGGCATCAACGCCGCGTTCGTCGCCATCATCATCGGCATCATCGGCTTCCAGGTCGTCCAGCTTCTGAAGGCGCGAAAACGGGAGGCGGGCGCGGGGCTTCACTTCCGCATCGCTGCGGTGTTCAGCTTCGTGGCGCTGTTTCCGGCGGTGCTGCTCGCGGTGTTCGCGACCGTCTCCATCGACCGAACCTTCGACACTTTCTTCTCCACGCGCGTCAAGAGCATCGTCAACAACACGGTCGAGGTCGCGCAGTCCTATTTGCAGGAAAGCGGGCAGGTGATCCGCTCCGACCTCGTGGACGTGGCGCGCGAGGTCGAGATCGGGGCAGCGCTTTTCAACGAGAACAAGGCGGCTTTCGAGCGCCTCTTCTCGTCCGCTGTGTCCCTTCGCGCGCTGCCGGCGGCCTTCATCATCGACTCGCGCGGGAAATTGCTCGCGGCGTCGTCTACCGATGGCCCACGCTACAAGGCCCCGCCGCCCGCCGACATCGCGCGGGCAGCGGAGGGCCGCATCGTGCCACTCTCGTGGGATCTGGCTAACGGTGTCGCCGCGATCAAGAAGCTGAACGGCTTCGAAGACGCGTTCATCTATGCCCTGCGCCCGGTGAACCCGAACGTGTTCCGCCTTCTCCAGCGCACGCAGCAAAATATCATCCAGTTCCAGCAGCTCGAATATTCGCGCGCCCAATATCAGTTCGTGTTCGCGCTGATGTATGTGCTCCTCGCGCTGACGTTGCTCGCGTCGGCGATCTGGACGGGCCTCGTCTTCGCGAATCGCCTTGTCATGCCGATCAGGAAGCTCATCGGTGCGGCGCAGGAAGTGAGTCAGGGCAATCTGAACGTCCAGTTCGATGATGGGTTCGCGCGCGACGATATCGGCCGCCTCGGCCAGACCTTCAAGCAGATGACGGTCGACCTGAAGACGCAGCGCGACGACATCATGAGCGCCAATTCCGAACTCGACGAGCGCCGCCGCTTCATCGAGGCGGTGCTGTCGGGCGTGACAGCCGGTGTGATCGGCGTCGATCCGTCGGGCTGCATCAAACTCATCAACCGCTCCGGCCTCGAACTTCTGGGCCTTCCCGACGATGACGGCGTCATCGGCAAGCCGCTGGCAGAGGCCGTGCCGGAGTTCGGCGAGGTCATCGAGAAGGGCCGCCGCCAGTCGCGGACGAAGCCGGTGCATGGCCAGATCACCATCGTGCGCGAGACGGGCGAACGGAATTTTGCCGTGCAGGTCACGCGCGAGAAGGACGATCAGGCCGATTTCGGCGTCGTCCTCACCTTCGACGACGTGACCGAACTGACCGTCGCGCAACGAACCTCCGCATGGGCCGACGTCGCGCGCCGCATCGCGCACGAGATCAAGAATCCGCTGACGCCGATCCAGCTTTCCGCCGAGCGCATCCGCCGCAAATACGGCGCGTCGATAACGCATGATCGCGAAATCTTCGAGAAGTGCACGGAAACCATCATCCGCCACGTGGGCGACATTGGGCGCATGGTGGATGAGTTTTCGTCATTCGCACGCATGCCTCAGGCAGTCTTCGAGGAGCAGGATATCCGCGAAGTCGTGCGCGAGGCGGTGATTCTGTTCCAGATGAGCCGCTCCGACATCGAATACAAGCTCGACATGCCGAAGGAGAAGCTCATCGCGCTGTGCGACAGGCGGCTTCTCACGCAGGCCGTCACCAATCTTGTGAAGAACGCGAGCGAAGCCGTGGATGCGTACCGCGCGTCGAACCCCGAGAGCGGGAGAGGGCGCGTAATGACGAAGCTCAGGCTCATCGATCATCGCTTCGTCATCGAGGTCGTAGATACAGGTGTTGGGCTGCCGAAGGAGAACCGTCACAGGCTGGTGGAGCCCTATGTGACGACGCGGCAGAAGGGCACGGGCCTCGGTCTGGCCATCGTGCAGAGAATTACGGAGCAGCATGGCGGGGTGCTCGAACTCGCCGACGCTCCGATCACTGAAGACTGCGACCACGGCGCGTGGATCAGCATGACGATCCCCGTGTCGCACGGCGCGGAACGAACTGAAAAAGACGAAGCGAGACCGAACGGCCAGGCGGAGCTGATGCTCGCCGACAGCCATTTGCAAAGCTGAGGGGAAGAGGGAGCAAGCCATGGCGTCAGACATTCTGATCGTCGACGACGAAGCCGATATCCGGGAACTCGTGTCGGGCATCCTCGAAGACGAGGGCCACAAGACGAGGCTCGCCAAGGACAGCGACGAAGCGTTGCGCTCCATCGAGGAACGCCGCCCCTCGCTCGTCATCCTCGACATCTGGCTGCAAGGGTCGAAGCTCGACGGGCTCGAAGTGCTCGCGCGGGTAAAGAAGAACCATCCCGAGCTGCCCGTGGTCATCATCTCGGGCCACGGCAACATCGAAACGGCCGTCACCGCCATCAAGCGCGGCGCCTACGAATATATCGAGAAGCCATTCAAGGCGGACCGCCTCGTGCTCGTCACGGCCCGCGCGCTCGAAGCGTCCAAGCTCCGCCGCGAAAATCGCGAGTTGAAGGAAAGGAGCTATTACAGCTCCGACCTGATCGGCAAATCCGCGGCGATGAACCATCTGCGGCAGGCTATTCAAAAGGTCGCGCCGACGAACAGCCGCGTGATGATTACCGGGCCGCAGGGCTCCGGCAAGGAACTCGCCGCGCGCTATCTGCACGCCAGCTCGAGCCGCGCGAACGGCCCCTTCGTCGCCGTGAATGCCGCGTCCATGGCCGCCGACCGCGTGGAGACTGAGTTCTTCGGCGTCGAGGAAACCGGGTCGACGGTACGCAAGGTCGGTGCGCTCGAAGAGGCGCATAACGGCACGCTCTATATCGACGAAGTGGCCGACATGCCGGTCGAGACTCAGGGCAAGCTCCTGCGCGTGCTCGTGGAGCAGAAATTCCAGCGCATCGGCGGCGGCCCAAAAGTGTCGGTCGACGTGCGCCTCGTGTCGTCCACGAGCCGCGACCTTGAGCGCGAGATGGCGGCCGGGCGTTTCCGGCAGGATCTTTTCCACAGGCTCAACGTGGTGCCGCTGAGGGTTTCGGCCCTTGTCGAGCGGCGCGAAGACATCCCGGAACTCGTGGAGCATTTCGTGAAGCAGATCGCCGCGTCGTCGGGCCTTCCGCCGCGCGTCATCGGCGACGACGCCATGGCCGTGCTGCAAAGCCACGAATGGCAGGGGAACGTGCGTCAGCTTCGCAACATTGTCGAACGTGTCATGATCATGTCGACCGGCGAGCCGGACGCGGTCATCACCGCCGACATGCTGCCGGACGACATCGGCGCGAATGTTCCGTTATCGTCGAACGGCTCCGGCGGTGAGCATCTCATGTCGCTGCCGCTGCGCGACGCACGCGAAATCTTCGAACGCGAATATCTCATGGCGCAGATCAACCGCTTCGGCGGCAACATCTCGCGCACCGCGGAATTCGTCGGCATGGAACGCTCGGCGCTGCACAGGAAGCTGCGCGCGCTTGGCGTCAATTCCAACGAAAGGGGCGGCGAGGTCCGTCACTAAAGCATGATCCGTAAAAGTTTTGGCGACAAGATCATGCTCGAGCGAAACATGGAGCACTTTTGAATCCATCACTCTAAAGGCGAGGCGGGGCTTTCGCGCGAGCTTTTCGAGCGCTTCGGACGACGGCCGTCTCTTGTCCTTCACACCCTCGATACATGTTGGCAGTAAAGTTGCATGCCCCTTGCCTGCGAGCAGGCTTGCGCGGCGAGCCACTTTCGGAGAAAAGGTGCGCGCTGTTCCCGGTGGGCAGCACGAGCAGACATGTGGCGAAGTGCGATCGACGACAGAAGCGGCTCGCACCTTCGCGTAAGAAAGGCAGACCATGACGCGGGTTGTGTATGTAAACGGCGAGTACGTTCCCTACGCGCAGGCGAGCGTGCATGTGGAAGATCGCGGGTTTCAGTTCGCGGACGGCGTTTACGAGGTTTGCGAGATCCTCGACGGCAATCTCGTGGATGAGCGCCGTCATATGGCGCGGCTCGAACGGTCGCTCTCGGAACTGCGGATCGACGAGCCGATGAGCCTGCGGTCGCTGGGCGTCATTCTGCGGGAAACCGTTCGCCGCAACCGTGTCAGAAACGGCATCGTCTATCTCCAGATCACGCGCGGTGTGGCGCGGCGCGATTTCGCCTTTCCGAGCCCCGGCGACGCGCCGGGCGTAGTGTGCTTCGCGCGCTCGCTGTCGCGCAAGGCGGGCGATGCAAAGGCGGCGGTCGGTGTGGCTGTAATCACTCTGCCGGACATCCGCTGGAAGCGCGTCGACATCAAGACGACCGGCCTTCTCGCGCAGT
>NZ_JFZJ01000100.1 GCF_000636015.1 Rhodomicrobium udaipurense JA643 | reverse complement strand
CACTCATCGGTCCACGCAGCCCCCAGCGCGGCTGCCCATCGTCTCCTACGACGCGAACAACCTCGCGCCACCCTCATCGACCACCGCCACGCTGGATTCGAGGTGAGGCCGCAACAGCCGCATATTCGCGCCGCCTGACGCGTGGACCGCATCGGCGATTTCTCGGTCCACCATCAGCCGATGTGCTGTATCTCGGTATTTTTCTGCCGCATCGGCGGCCTTTCGGGCCGCGGCCTCTGCCGATCGCCGGGCTGCTCGCTCCCGGTGGAGCGCCGCCATCACAGCGCTTACCGCGCCATCGTCGCCGCCTTCGGCAACATCCGCGCCCCGATCGTCGGACGCAGTCGTCTCATCATTCATTCCGGTTCTCCCGCTTCTCGCGCCTGTCCATCCTCTCGCAGTCCGGAACAAGTCGCGCGGCCATCTCGGCCCTAAACTCAAATATTTTATCTGATTCCTCGCACTGATATCCAGTATTATCGAGAATCTCTTGCGTAATATCGACGAACGATATCGAGCATCGGATGCCTTGCGACCGGTCGCAAAACGATGCCTTTGTAAAATTTTAGTGATATATATCAATGATATTGAGAGCTACCTGCAGAAGGTGCATTCAATTTCGAGGGCGACTTTCGAGGTAGGTTTTAGAAATATGTTATACTGCAATGAATCAATCGTCCGGTGATTTCATGTTTGAACCTTCATTTGCAACGTGGCGACGTGCCATCGGTTTATCCATTGACGAAGCTGCACGCGCGCTCGGTTTATCTAGAGGTACTGTTTGCCATCTCCTACGCGGCTACGATGTCGACGGTCGCCCCGTTGTCCCGCGCCAGGACACCCGCATGTTGATGGCCAGGGCAGATCGCCATGTGAGTTACCGGCTCTATGGTGGTCGTGGGATCGAAGTCGATGCTCGATGGTCGCGTTTCGCGGCGTTTCTCTCAGACATGGGAGACCGACCGATCGGAACCATGCTCGACCGCATCGATTCGGACGGCCCATACGCGCCGGAGAACTGCCGCTGGTGCTCACCACGCGAACAGGCGGCGTCACGTCGCCCGAACCGCCCTGCGCTTGCGCGTGCCGGCCGCAAGTCCGCGGCGCTTAAAAAGATTCGGCGCGCCGCCGCGCTTTCATCTTCCCCCTTCCAACCCGAGGTCAGGGACATGCACGACGACACCGTTTTCGATCCACTCGCTGGCGTTTCCCGTCCCGCTCCGCGTGATGCCGATGTGGAGGAAGTAGCGTTCGCGATCGCGGAAGGCGCACCCGCAATGGGTTTCGACGCTGGACTCCAAGCGTTCGCGGCGGCCTTCGCCGTCTTTCTGGCCGCCCATGATTTCCAGGCGGATCGCCAGCCGCTGAACGGGCTGTCGACATTGTGACGCGAGGCGCAATCGCCCTTCTGCGCAGTTCCGAGGGCACGGCACCCTCTTCGAGGGCGGTGCAATGAGCGGAGCTTACGATGTCTCTGTCCATCTTCGGCTTGTCGACGCTCTGACCGGACCGATGCATCATGCGCTCCTTTCCATGCAGCGCTTTCAGCACACGGTGCACGGCCTCGAAAACAATTTCGCCGGGTTGCGGGCTGCGCTCGCCGGTACGGTCGCCACCATGGCTGGCATGGCAACTTTCAAAGGCCTGCTGGCCTTTGAGCAGGCCGCCGAAGGCTTGGCGCATGCTGAGAATGCGCTCGCCGCCGCGCTTCCCCTCGCGCATCGCGGGATGGATATGCAGATCGCGCGCACGACTGCCTACGCCGAGGCAGGGCGCAATCTCCAGACCTCGCTGTCCGGCAACATCGAGGCGCTGCACGATCTCTACGGCGTGGTTCAGGACATGCATCACGCCGCTGAACTTCTCCCCGTGTTCAACAAGCTGCGCACGGCTCTGAGTTTCACGTCGGACGAAACCAAAGGGTTTGCCGGGGATTCGAAGCAACTCGCGAACGTTGCGCGTGCCTTCGAAATGGCGGGCCGCACAACTCCCGAGGCAATCGAGGCCATCTCTCACGCTTATATCAAATCCATAATTGCTCTTCGCGGTCGCGTGACAGGCGGGGATTTTCTCCAAGCCGTTTCCGGTGCTGGCGCTGCGCGATACGGCTGGACGGATTCGTTCATGACTGAGGTCTTGCCCGGCCTCGCGAATATCATGAAGGGGCGCACGAACGCCGGCATCGGCTTGTACCATCTTTCGAGCAATCTGTGGGGCGGCGTGTCCTCATCCTACGCGCAGGCGAAACTCCAGGAAAAATGGGGTTTACACAGCGCGGAAGATGAGGTCCGCGATCCCAAAACGGGCAAGTTTCAGGGATTCAGAGTCGGCTCCGTCTGGGGTGCGGACGTTCTCGCGAAAAACCCTTTGGATTGGGCCAACGCTCTGATCGAGAGATGGCGCGGCATGGGTGTGAACGTCGACAATATGGATGTTATGCGCGGAGTGGTCGCCGAGGTTGCTCGCGGTAACAAGGCCCTACAGGCGATACTTGATGAGCTTCTGCTGCCCGCCACTAATCGGCAGATGAACAAGGAGAGACAAAACATCCGTGGCGTCGAAGATCCAAATTTGCTGTCGACGGACGATCCAAAGGTATGGTGGCAAGCTCTTGAGCAACAATGGAAAAGCTTCAAGGAGGCAGTCGGAAACGCTTATGTTTCCGATTTCGTACGCAACTTTCTGAAGCCGTTGACGGTTGCGATCCGCGACCTTCAACAGTGGGCCATCACGAACCCGGGAACCGTTCGAAACCTCGCGCGCGCCTTTGCGGCACTCGGCGCTGCGCTTGTCTTCATCGGCAGCACGGCGATCATCGCCGGGATTGCGTCGATGCTTGCGGGCTTCGGGGGGATCGCTTTCGCGATCTCTGGCGCGGCTGCGGCGATCGTCGGCCTCACGGTCGCGATTGCTCTCAATTGGTCGCGCCTGCGGGAATGGGCGGCGGGGATGTCAGGGCTCGCCAAGGCGGGCGGGCTCATTCTTCTCATGAGCGCAATTGCGAACATGAGAACCCTCATTGCCGGAGTTTCGGCCCTCATGCTGGCAAACCCGTGGCTCGCACTTGCGACAGGCCTCGCCGTCGTCGCGGTTACGGTATACCGGCACTGGGATGAAATCGTTGCGCGCACGACGAAGGCCGTCGACGAGATTTCTGAGGTCCTCAAGCCGCTTCGCGAACGGTTTTTGGAGGCCTTGAAGCCCATCGATTCGGCCATGCAGAGGGCCGGCGATTGGTTGGGACGCCAACTTGGCGGGGAAGAGACACGCTTTTCGCCGGAGGAAATCCGCGCCTGGAATCCAGGGTACATCCCGCCGGACGATCATCCGTTTTCGGAAATGATCAAACAAGTCCGGGCGCGGCGGCGGGCTGAACAAGAGGCGGCAGCGCGGCTTCGATCGACGGCTGTGCCGTCATCTCCGGCATCCGCTCCCGCGCATCAGCCGCAAGCCCCTGCCCAGGCATCGTCGGCTCCGGCGCAATCAAAGCCTCGCGCGGCCTCGATTCCAGAGCGGGTTCAGGGTAGCGCGCAGATCGTCAATCATAACGAGCGAACCATCAACGCACCCATCACAATCACCCAGAGTTTCAATATCACGCAAACCCCGGCGACAACCGGCGCGATCGCTGGAGCTGTGAGAGCAGCGGGGCAGGATGTGGGCAGCCAGCTTCGCGGTGCTCTGTCTGATACGCCCCAATGAGACGCGGCATGGCGAAAAATCCGAAAAAATCGAGGCCACGGGAGCCCGCGCCGTCACCTTTGACCGAACGGGCGCGTCGGTTCGCGTCCGAGTACGTTATCGATGCCGATGGAAAGGCGGCGGCGATGCGAGCGGGGTATGCGGAAAAGAGCGCAGCCACAACGGCTTCGCGCCTCCTTGGTGATCCGCGCATCCAGGCGATCATCGGGGAGGCACGCACTCGTGTCGCGGCATCCGCAGAGGTCACAGCTGAGCGCGTGATCGGTCGACTTGCCGAGATCGCGTTCGCTCCGATCGCAGACAAGCCGACCTTGAAGCATCAGCTGGTTGCGCTTGGGCAGCTCACGCGCTTCTTCGCGCCGTCTCGCGTCGAGCTTTCGGGCTCGGTCACGATGATTGACCCCGACGCGGTGCGGCGAGAGCTTGCCGCGAAACTCGAACGTCTCGCTCAAACAGTCCCTTCATCAGGGCCAGATTCATGATTGATCATTATCAATCGCAGCGTGATGCGCGAAATATCGATACGCTCGCGCTCGCCCTCGCGGCTTAAAATAAAGACGCTGTATTGCGCCGAGGGCGACAGCGCTTTTCACCTCCACAGAGCAATTTCTAAGTGAAAAATTCAGCTACCAAAAGAGATCCATTCTAATTGTTTTGGAATAAATTTCCTAAGTTGTTTGCATCTGGCGGGCTTATGAGCCATGATGCCCTTGCATTGATCTTGGGCGAAATCCATCTCAAAATATTAAGGCCGATTATCATGACGGAGCACAAGCCGCGCCGAAAGAACGGTGGGGGTGCCTCCAACAAAGCTCCCCCGGTTTCCAAGGGCGGCGACGCCCTTCGCGCGCCTCGAAACGAAAATACCTCGTCGCCCCTCATCGTCGGCGTCGGCGCGTCGGCGGGCGGCCTTGAGGCATTCACAGCCTTTTTCGAAAACATGCCGCCCGATAGTGGCATGGCGTTCGTGCTTGTCCAGCACCTTGCTCCCGACCACAAAAGCATGCTCGCCGAGATTCTCGGCAAGACTACCGCCATGCCGGTTACCGAAGCGGCGGATGGCACCGAGGTCTTGCCGAACCAGGTGTTCGTTATCCCCCCCGACGCCACCCTCACCATCGCGAATGGCCGATTCGTTGTCGTCAAACCGGCGCCGCCGCGCGAGGTTCGCCGCCCGATCGACACCTTCATGTTTTCGCTCGCGCGCGATCAGGGCGAGAACGCCGTTTGCGTGATCCTCTCCGGCACCGGAAGCGATGGCTCGCTGGGTCTCGGCTCCATCAAGGAACATGGCGGCCTTACGATTGCTCAGGCTGAAGTCGATCATCAGGCCAAGCTTGGCATGCCCCGCAGCGCGGCGGCCACGGGCTTCGTCGATCATGTCCTGCAAGTGAAGGACATTCCGGCGAAACTGCTCGACTATCATCGCCATCTCGCTCAGGCGAAGGCGCACAAGAATGCCGAAGGCATCCGTAAGGATGCAGTTGAGCATCTGGCAGAAATAGCCACGCTGCTCCACAGCGCTGTCGGCCACGACTTCTCCGAATACAAGGAAAAGACCTTCGTCCGGCGTGTCCAAAGACGCATGCAGGTTCTGAATCTCGATAGCATGAATGGTTATCTCGAAGAACTGCGCGGCAATCCGAAAGAACTCGAATTATTGTTTCGCGACCTCCTGATAGGGGTCACTCAGTTTTTCCGCGATCCCGCCGCCTTCGAGGCACTCGAAGCGAAAGTCATACCCGCGCTCATCGCGGGCAGGGGCGCAGACGATCAGGTTCGCGTCTGGGTCGCGGGCTGCGCCACGGGCGAGGAAGCCTATTCCATCGCCATCCTTTTGATGGAAGCGGTCGCGAAGCTGCCATCCGCCCCGCGGATCATGATCTTTGCGACCGACATCGATGATCGCGCAATCGCGCACGCGCGCGCCGGACGATACCCAGGGGCGCTGCTGGACGCGGTTTCACCGCAACGGCTTGAACGGTGGTTTGTTCGCGAGGGCAATCATTACGCCGTTTCATCGGAGCTCAGGGAAAGCATCGTCTTCTCGGTTCATAGCGTGCTTCGCGATCCGCCCTTCTCGAAGCTCGACCTGATTTCCTGCCGCAATCTCCTGATCTATCTGGACACAGCGCTGCAAGACCGGCTGATCCCGATCTTTCACTACGCGCTTCGTCCGGGCGGTTACGTCTTCCTGGGGCCATCCGAGAGCATCGCCCGGCAGGAGCATTTCTTTACCGAGGTGGACAAGAAGCATCGCCTTTTTGAACGACGCAACGACACTCCCGCTGCGCTGCCGAGTCTTCCCTTGTCGTCGGCGGCATCGAGAGGCATGGCTCCCTCATCGGCAGGCACACCGAATCGCCGTGCCGCGGAAAGCGGCGTCGAAAGAGGCGCGCGCCGCGTGATGGAGCGATATGCTCCAGCCCATCTTCTCGTCGACCAAAAACACCAGGTGCTCAGCTTTTCGGGGCAGACGGGGAAGTATCTCGATCCGCAGCCCGGCGCCGCCAGCTTCAACCTCTTCAATCTGATCCAGAATGCTCTGCGTCCAGCGGCTCGCTCTCTCTTCCAGAAAGCCGCAGCGACGGGGCTGAGGGCGGTTCAGGAGAACGTTGCGATCGAGGTTGCGGGCAAGAGCGATTCCATAAACCTCATTGTCGAGCCGGTCCTTCCCGCGTCGGGTAAGGCCACGCATTACATCATGATTTTTCAGGATATCGAGCCCCCGAAAGAGCCAGCGGAAGTGCCCGACATGGAAGATCGGGGCATTGGCAGTAGAGAACTCGAAGCCGAACTGAGGGCCATCAGAGCGCGGCTTCAGGCGGCGCTCGACGAAGCCGAGCAGGCGAACGAAGACCTGAAATCCGCGAACGAGGAATATCAGTCTCTCAATGAGGAACTGCAATCGTCCAACGAAGAGTTGGAGACCTCGAAAGAGGAAATGCAGTCGATCAACGAGGAGCTACAGACCGTCAACAACGAGCTAAGCGAAAAAAACACGTCCCTGCATCGGTTGAACAGCGATCTCCAGAATTTGCTCGAGAGCACGGACATCGCCATCCTGTTCCTCGATGACGCGTTATGTGTGCGCACATTTACGGCCGCCTGCACGAAACTTTTCCACTTGCGCGAAGCGGACCGCGGGCGACCCGTCATCGAGATCGCCAGCCGTCTGAGCTATCACGCCATTGAAGCGGACGTTCGGAGCGCCCTCGCGGCGCTGTCCGTTGTCGAGCGCGAGGTTCATACGCCCGATAATGGGACCACGTTCCTGATGCGGATCAGGCCATATCGCACCCTCAACGGTGTCGTCGATGGCGTGGTGATCACCTTCGTCGATATTTCCGAGCAGAAGCGCCATCAGGAAACGCTCGCACGTCTCGCAGCCATCGTGGAGTCCTCGGATGACGCGATCATCGGCCATTCGCTCGAGGGCGTAATTTCGAGCTGGAACAGGGGCGCCGAAAAGATCTTCGCCTACACGGCGGAGGAGATAGCCGGAAAGCCACTTTCACTCCTCGTAGCGGCGGGAGATAAAGATGAGATGCCCGGCGTTCTGGAGCGGGTGAAGACTGGCGAAGCGGTCCAGAGCTACGAAACCTTGCTCGCGGCGAAAGACGGACAACGCATCCACATCTCGTTAACCGTCTCCCCGGTGCGCAACGCGGATGGCAGCATCATCGCTGCTTCGATCGTGGCGCGCGACGTCAGCGAAAGGGTTCGCTCGGAACGGCAGCGAGACCTGCTGATGAAAGAGCTGGATCATCGCACCAAGAACACTCTTTCCACAGTTCTTGCGATTTCAAGAGAAACCGCGCGGTACGCCACGACCCTTGCTGAGTTTGGCGACGCCTTCCAGGCGCGGCTTCTGGCACTCTCCAAAACGCACAATCTGCTCACGGCAAGCCATTGGGAGGGCGCTTCGTTGCGACGGATCTTCGCTCTGGAGCTTTCGCCCTACGGTCGCGAGGGGGCTGAACCCCGCTTCGCACTCGACGGCGAGACTGTGAACCTGTCTCCCGGGCAGGCCCTGATGCTCGGCATGGCTGTTCACGAGCTGACGACAAATGCCGCGAAGTACGGCGCGCTTTCTACCCAGTCCGGCAGGGTGGATGTCACCTGGAGTGTCGACAGGGCCGAGACCGAAGATTTGCTGCGGCTTAGATGGGTGGAGAGCGGCGGCCCGCCCGTGAAGCCGCCCACGCGGCAGGGTTTCGGGTCTCATCTGATCGAGAAAGGGCTCTCCTTGGAAACGAGAGGCGAGGTTTGTATGGATTTCGCGCCCACGGGTCTTAGGTGCGCAATCGCCATTCCGCTCAAGCGCGCGGAGAACTGACGGCGATCTCGACTGCAAATGGCGCCTTGCCTGCGAATCGAGCAGGCAAGGCCTAGGTCCTCGCGTTTTCTGCTTTTGCAAGGGCCAGCGGGTGCGATGCGCTTCCATAGTGTCCGCTCTCGACCAACAAAGCTTCTTAGCGGATCGATCCGCTGAAAAAGCGATTTTTGATGTGCTATGCGTCTCTCGCATGATCCAACTTGTCCGACTCTCAAATGAGACACTTTTGCGTCCTTTTAGAGTTGATTTTTGGCTTTTCGGACGCTACATAGGAATGGTCTAGAACCTAATCGGACATTCCGCCATGATCCGCAAAGCCCCACAGCCCAGAGCCTTCGGTTACGCTCGTGTCAGCACGACCGACCAGGAACTTACCATTCAGCAAGCCGCACTCGAAGGAGCGGGTTGCTTGAAAATCTTCTCGGAGAAGAAATCCGGGACGCGACGCGACGGCCGCACCGAACTTGAGGTTCTGCTTGAATGCGTTCGGGAGGGCGATGTCGTCGTCGTCACCCGGATCGACCGCCTCGCACGTTCTGTCAAAGATTTGCAGGACATCGTCCTCGAGCTGCGTGAGCGCGGCGTGGCACTGCGGGCTACCGAACAGCCCATAGACACTACCACCGCCGCCGGAAAAGCTTTTTTGGACATGTTGGGCGTGTTCGCCGAGTTCGAGACGAACCTGCGCCGCGAGCGGCAATTGGAGGGCATTGCCAAGGCAAAGGCTGCGGGCGTGTACACCGGCCGGAAACCGTCGCTCGACGTGGACCGCGTCAAGACGCTTTTCGCGGCGGGGAAGAAGCCTACTGCGATTGCCCGCGAGCTTAAGATGGCGCGCTCGTCGGTCTACCGGGTACTCGGCAAGGACGCCACCGAAGCGGCTTGAACCGCTGGTCAGGCCGCGCGCGGGGTGATCTTCGAGAAATCGCCCGTCGCGGTCGCCTTGCTCAGATCGTGCGCAGCTTGCAGGTTCAGCCAAAAGCGCGGATCGGTGCCGAAGTAGCGACCAAGCCGTATCGCGGTGTCGGCGGA
Source organism: Rhodomicrobium udaipurense JA643 (assembly GCF_000636015.1). Classification (GTDB taxonomy): domain Bacteria; phylum Pseudomonadota; class Alphaproteobacteria; order Rhizobiales; family Rhodomicrobiaceae; genus Rhodomicrobium; species Rhodomicrobium udaipurense. The sequence continues at coordinate 2,521 of NZ_JFZJ01000100.1, read as the reverse complement.
CAGGTCGCGGCGCCCGCGCATGATCTCGCTCACCCTGTTCGGCGCAACGTCGATGGCAGCCGCAAGCGCCCGCGCCGAAAGGCCAAGGGGCACGAGAAACTCTTCCCGAAGGATTTCGCCGGGATGCGTTGTAATTCGGGTCATGCCCTCACCTTCCTTCAATGGTAGTCGACGATTTCCACGTCTTCCGGCGCGTCGTCATCCCACAGAAAGACAACGCGCCATTGATCGTTGATCCGGATCGACCATCGTCCCTTTCGATCGCCCTTCAGCTTTTCAAGCCGATTGCCTAGCGGCGCTCGAAGGTCTTCCACCCGAACCGCTGCGTCGATCATGTCGAGCTTGCGCAACATAACGGCGCGAATTGCCCGCCATCGCGGCGGACACTCATCCTTTCGGTAAAGACGCTCCGTGTCGGCGTCAGCGAAGCTTCGGATCATGCCGTATTATGTGATACGACACACGTATCAGTCAAGGCGCCGGGACTTGCGCCGAAATTGACTATAAAAATGGAAATGTGCATCTTGAGCGGGGCAGAATAGGGGGAATTGCATGAGCGTCTACGAAACGGCGGTCTCGCATGGCGGGGAGGTGCTGACCTTTCTCGCGATCGGCGCAGCGGTTGGGGTCGCGATAGGCATCGCCAAACGCCTGGCCGAAGGTCGCGCGCCAGCGACGTGGAACCGGGTCAAGCCGTTTTCGAGTGCCGTGATATCTTTCATGTCATTCTCCATGAGGGCCGCGGCCCGGTTGAAAGGATGATGCGGGGATGCTGCGGGACGGACGCGACAGCTGCGCCCGCCCCGCCCCCGCTACCGCTCGTCCGGGCATGCGGACCCGGACGCACGGAATTTCCCGGAGATTCTCTCGCCTGACGCACGCGAGACGCTCCAAACGATGCCAAATGCTGGCGTTGGCCACGCGATCGCCAGTCGCCCATCCGGGAGGCGGACGCCATGGACGGCGTGCCTCCCACGAGCTGCTTCGATCGCCTGCCGCACCGCACGCTTTTCGACCTCCGTCAGGCTGTCGAACGCGCGGCCGCTCTCGTCGTCCATTTCGGTCATGCCCGCCCGCCGATCGGTGTCGCCGCTGACAGGCGCGCCAAATATTCGGATTCCGCATCCAGGGCCTCGACGATCGAGCCCATGCGCTCAGCGCCAGATTCACCGCATCCTGACCCGGCCGACCTATATCGGCCGCCATGAGTTCAACAAGCGGAGCAAGAGCAAGGAACTAAAACCGGTCAGTGAGATAATTCCGGTTGAGGTCCCCCCCCCTGGTCGATCAGGCCACTTTCGATGCGGTGCAGGCGCACCTGCGATCACGCAATCCCAAGGTCACGCCGGCTCGCGTCGTCAGCGGGCCGACCCTGCTGACCGGTATTTGCTTCTGCGCGAAATGCGCGGGCGCGATGACGCTGAGGACCGGCAAAAGTAACCGATACCGCTACTACACCTGCTCGACCAAAGCCCGGCAGGGAGAGACCGGCTGTGTTGGACGAAGCGTACCGATGGAAAAGCTGGACACCCTTGTTGCCGGCCATATCGAGCACCGCCTGCTGGCTCCCGAGCGACTGGAGGAGGTTCTCGCCTCGGTGCTGGACCGCCGCCAGGAGCGCTCCGAGCGGCGGCGCGAGCATATCGCCGAGTTGAACAAACGCGCGGCGGAGGCTGACCTCCGCCTCAAGCGGCTCTATGACGCCATCGAGACCGGCCGTCGCCGATCTGGACGACCCGGGCCTGAAGGAGCGTATCGCCGGGCTGAAGGCGATTAGAGACCAGGCCCAGGCTGACGGCCATCGGGCCCAGGACATGTTGGAAAGTGCGGCTCAGCAACCGGTCACCGCAACGATGCTGCGCAAGTTCGCAGCCACGGCCCGCCAGAGGATGCGAACCGAAGGCGGCGGCTATCGCCGCGACCATCTGCGTGCCTTGGCCCAGAGGGTCGAGGTTGGCGACCGCGAGGTCCGCATCATTGGGTCGAAAAGCGATCTGCTCAGAACGCTCACGGCGATTTCGGGCGTAAAATCGGCGGCCAGTGGCGTTCGCAGTTCTGTTCTGGACTGGCGGAGGGGGTGGGATTCGAACCCACGGTACGGTTGCCCGCACGCCGGTTTTCAAGACCGGTCTATTCAACCACTCTAGCACCCCTCCGAACCAAAAAAAACCAAGCGATTTCAATATCGTAACGTGTTCACGTTTCGTTAGCAACGCTTCGGTTTACACCTCGGTTTACAGCAAATATCAGCGCAGCCCGATTTGCGCAACCCATGACTGTTCTAGTTTTTTCGTGGCTCGCGTCGTTCAAGGCGCGCGTGCGGGACATGTGCATCCCTCCTCGCGGAGCAACTGCGATGGCGATGTGTCGGGAGCTTCTTCGCGTTTCTTCGGCGCAAAGAAGCTCCGTCTCCTGTTTAGCATGCGGAAGCGAGATGCGTCTCTCTCTCGCGCGCTTCCGAAGTGGCTACTTCAGCGACGCATAGGTATTGGCGTCGACGTTGAACGTCAGGCCGCCGAAG
>NZ_JFZJ01000099.1 GCF_000636015.1 Rhodomicrobium udaipurense JA643 | reverse complement strand
CATCCATCGGCGCGGGCTCGGCTAGGCCCCGCTCGTAGCCCGCAAGGATCGCGTCCGCCGCATGCTCGTGGTCGCCGAGATCGGGCGATAGACCGGCGCTCGCGCAAAGCCTCACGAGATCGAACGGATACGGCATCACCGCCGCCTCGTCGAAATCGTTCACGCCCCAGATGAGGCGACCCTCGGCATCGCGCCATGTGCCGAAATTCTCGACGTGGATGTCGCCGACCGCGAGCACATGTGGTGCGTCCGCGAGATCCGGCAGCAGCTTCTCAACCTTTGCGGCGTAACGGAAATAGGTCGCGCGCAGCATCGCGAAGGGGCTTTCGGCCATGCGCTTGTGCTTCTTGTTGAGATCCGCGTCGACCACGTCGCATTGCGTCCGCAGCCAGGTCTCGTAGTCCGCGTTCCGTCTCAAGAATGCCATTTGCATGCGCCTCCGATTTTTCCGCTGCCATCCTAACAGCGTCGGCTGCGCTTGCTATCCCGGTGCGCGCAAAAAAAGGGGCGTTCGCCGATAATCGGCCTTACAGAGCTTCTTCGCCGAGACGGTCGTCTCGCCCCCGGCCTCGACGTGCGGTCGTCAGGATCACACCGCCCACGACGAGGAGCATGAGCAGCACGAACACGAGCACGAGCGCCGATTCCTCGATCCAGGCGATGGCGGGCACGGAAAGCGCCATGACGAGGCCGAGCACACAGGTTTGCCACGAAAGTGTATGCACGCCCGCGACGAAAGTGCCGAGCGCGAGGAGCAACAGGATCGCAAGGCCCGTTGCGTCGGTGCTCAGCATGCGCTGCACGTCGGAGATGAGAAGCAGGTTCATGGCCACGAGAAAGGCTGTCCAGTGCAGCGCCTGTGTCCACACGAGGCGCACGCGTTCGGGGCGCGTTCGGGCGTGCGGCCAGCCGCTGATGATGCAGACGAGGCCCGTGATGAGCGCGAGGAATTCCCAATAGCCGATGAGCGCCTGTCGCGTCATGCTCGTATAGGCGACGCCGATGAGCGTGAGGACGAGCACAACGACCTGCGGGATGGCCTTGTAAAGCACATGAGTTGAGCGCGGCTCGGCCGCCTCCGCATGTGCGCGGGTTTCGACATCGGACTCTGCCATGGTGACTGCCCCTGCTTTAAAGTCGGGAGCAGTATCGCCGCGAAAGCCTTCGGGACTCTGCCCGGCCCCGAGCCGTTTCGATTCAAATTGCAGGGGAGGGCACACTGCGGATACTTCCCAGCCGACGCCCTTTCGCGTTTTTTCGTGTCACGCCCGCGACGATCCGCTTTCGCTGAAGCTGCTCGGGCGAAGATGTCACGCGTTGGCGTCGGGCTTTTCCCACGCCTTGACATGCATGCACCGGGTGCGCTCAGGTTTTTCCTGAGCACATCCGGCTTGCTGGCCAGCAGGAAGGGCGGAAGCTATTTAATCCCGCTCTTCATGGTGAGGAGATAGACAGAAATGACTGCCGAGAGAACAATAATGTCAACCCAGATCCACACGGGGTCCATGGGGAGGTCTCCTATGTTGGCGTAATCAGCAAGTTGAAGTCGAGATATTTTTTGTCTCGGATTCAATGCAATGAAGCAAGTTCTGCCAAATTCGCCCTAAAGCGTGGTCAGGTTGTAGCATTGCATCTCAACTTGATGGTATAAAACTATACTCGATAATATCTCGGAGTAAACAAGCCTGCTTCGCGCTTTGCTCGTGGCGATGCGCAAGCCCATTCAACGGGCTTATATTTTTCTATTTAATTTCAGCAACTTGCTCACAACGCGCCGCGCAGTCGTGCGACATCGCGTCTCTCGCTTCGCGATGCAGGGATTTGGCGGGTTATCGGGCGTTCAGGCGCAATTTCAGCGCGCGAATCGGCGCTCGAAGCGGTGCGTTATGGGTACGGCACGGCCTGATGCAGGCTGTCGATCAGGTTCGCGTCAGCGGCTGCGCCAGATGCCGAAGGCCGCCACAGCGGCGAGCGCAGCCGATATCAGCACGTTGTAACCCGCCAGCGAAACGCCCCAGATGCGGAGCGCTGCGTCGTCGCACCGCACGACGGCGTTGCTCCTCAGGCTTTGGAGCAACGCTCCCGGCTTGAACGTGCCGTCGCTCGCGCACGTGTCGGGGCCGGGCCAGAGCTTCCACTCCGCGCCCGCGTGATAGACGCTGAGCCCGGCATTATAGAGGAAACCCAGCATCAGCGCGGCAAGGATCACCACGGCGACCCTGGGTGCGCGCGTGGCGAACCACGCGGCGAGGATGCCGCCGGGGATGCCTGCGTAATACGGGACGCGCTCTTCGAGGCAAAGCGGGCAGGGCTTGTAGCCGTAAAGCTCGAAAAGCCATGCGGCCGCGAGCGAGATGATGCTCACCGCCGCGATCACGATGGCCGCGCTGCGTGCATCGAAGGATGCCCGTTCGCCGGCAGCTGTTGCTGAATTATACGACATATCGAACGATCACGAACCCCGAGACGATCACCGCCGCGAACCCCGCCGTCACAAGTTCAAGGCGACGTTCGAGGAAATTGCGGATCGGTTCGCCATAGATATGCAGCAGCCCCGCAACAAGGAAGAAGCGAATTCCGCGCGTAACGATGGAAAGCAGCACGAACAGCCAGAAATCGTAGCCCGCGAAGCCGCTTGCGATGGTGACGAGCTTGAAGGGGATCGGCGTCAGGCCCTTGATGAGAATGATCCACGCGCCCCACTCGGCATAGGTGGCGCGGAACGCGTCCATGTTCTGGCCGTAGACGTAGAAGTCGATGATCCACTTGCCGACCGTGTCGTAAAGCAGCGCGCCGATGGCATAGCCGACGATGCCGCCGACGACCGAAGCCGCCGTACACCACGCCGCGAGCTTGAACGCGCGTTCGCGCTGCGCCAGCACCATCGGAATGAGAAGCGCATCCGGCGGGATCGGAAAGAACGAGCTTTCCGCGAACGAGACGAGCACGAGCGCGAGAAGGGCGTTTGGCCCTTCGGCAAGGCGCATTGTCTTTTCGTAGAGGCGTCGAAGCATGAGCGGAGCTTTCTCAGGAAAGGCTGATGCCGGATAGCGCGGCCCGCTCCGCTTGTCCATAAGGTCGCCAGAGCAATTGTCTTTGCATGCGATTGGGGTATGAAACGTGCAACAATAAGGCTGCGGCTGAGGCAGATACGAATGTCCCGACTGAGCGTTACCTATTACGTGCGTGGCGACGCGGCATCGATCGAGGCGAGGGCGGCGGCCATCGCGGTCGAGCAGAGCGTGGAAATGCCGCTCGACGCCATCGCCGACGCGGGCATCCTCCGCGATATCGTGGGCGAAGTGCAGGGCATCCGCGAGGCGGAGCCGGGGCTGTTCGAGGTTCGGATCGGCCTTGCGGTCGATACAACGGGATACGAGGCGGGGCAGCTTCTCAACATGCTGTTCGGCAACAGTTCGATCCAGCCGGACGTGACGCTCGTCGATGCGGAAATCCCGGAAGCCATGGCGGCGGCGTTCGGCGGCCCGAACGTCGGCACCGAGGGACTTCGCGAGAAAGTCGGCGCGGGCGCTCGCGCGCTCACCTGCACGGCGCTGAAGCCGCAGGGCCTTTCGCCCGACGAACTTGGCGCGCTCGCGGCACGGCTTGCAGGCGGCGGCATCGATTTCATCAAGGACGACCACGGGCTTGCCGATCAGATCTACAGCCCGTTCGCCGACCGCGTGCGGGCCGTTGCCGAAGCCTTGCGCGAGACGAACGCGAAGACGGGCTTCCGAACGCTCTATGCGCCGAATGTGTCCGGCAGCTTCGATCGGGCGGCGGATCAGATCGCGCTCGCGGAGGCAGAGGGCATCGAGGCGGTGCTCATCGAGCCGATGCTGATCGGCGTGTCGAATTTCCACCGCCTGACGCGGCTGTTCCCGAACATCGCGTTCATCGCGCATCCGGCCATGGCGGGCGCGGCCCGCATCGCGCCGCCGTTCCTGCTCGGTACGTTGTTCCGCCTCTTCGGCGCGGATGTCACCATCTACCCGAACTATGGCGGCCGCTTCAGCTATTCGCCCGAAACCTGTCGCGCCATCGCCGAGACCGCGCGGCGACCATGGGCGGATCTCAAGCCCTGCTGCCCGTCGCCCGCTGGCGGCATGACGCTTCAGCGGGTGGACGAACTTCTGGATTTCTATGGCGCGGACACCATGTTGCTCATCGGCGGCAGCCTGCTCGCGGCGCGTGAACGCATGACGGAGGAGGCGGCTGCGTTTCAGGCGCGCGTGGTGCGCCATTTCGAGGGATTGCACGAATGACGGAGCGCGAACGCTCGAACATCCGCGAGGCCAAAGCGTTTTCAAATCGAGCCGGAGCGTCTGCACGCTCCAGCGACGAGGGCTTTCGCTGGGATGGCGTCGACCTTCTCGCCTACAAGGAAGAAGGCGCTGCGCCGTTCAAGGCGATCACCCGGCAGGTGCTTTTCCAGCGGCCGGAGCTTTCCTGCGAGCTACGCTATTTCGAGATGGCGCCGGGCGGCCATTCCACCTTCGAGCGACATGAGCATGTGCATGGCGTGATGATCTTTCGCGGGCGCGGTCTCTGTCTCGTCGGCGACGAGGTGCGCGAGGTGGCCGCGCCGGATCTCGTTTTCATCCCGCCCATGACATGGCACCAGTTCCGCGCCAACGCGGGTGAGCCGTTCGGCTTCCTGTGCATGGTGAACGCCGAGCGCGACAAGCCGCAGCTTCCAACGCCGGGGGAACTGGCAGAACTGAAGAAGAACCCAGCCGTCGCCGCGTTTTTCGCTGAAGCGGATTAGCCGCCGGGCAGTCACTTCCCCAGCGCGTCCACCATCGCGGAGACGGCTTTCATCTGCGGCGCGTTCTTCGTGAGGAAATCGAGCCCGGTATAGCCCCACCAGTCCCAGCAGGCTCTGGGGTTTGCGCTCGACGCTTCAACCTGCGGGAACAGCACGATCAGCCGATTCGTCGCGGCCCAATCCGCGAAGCCCGAGCCCTTCGTCACCGCATCGCCGACGAGCGCGCGCGTCTGCCTGCACCCGTGGAACACCACATGCACGCGACAGCCGCCTTCGCGGCAAGCGGGCGGCACATAGACGACGCCGTCATCGGCCATCGTCGCGTCAGACGAGGCATAGCGGCGCTGGTCGAAAACGGTGAAATCGGCCTCGGCGGCCGTGCCCTTAGGTTCGAGCGAGCCGTAGAGGAAGCGCAGGATCGCCTCGGCCTGATCGTATTTGCAATTGTTAACGAAGGGCGGCTCGGTGGTTTCGCACGCATTGCCCGCCATCGCCGTCGAAAACGCGTGGCCGCCGGGCCCGCCTGACACGAAGTCGATGTTCGCTTCAGGCACGCCCGCCGCGAGATAGAAGTCGCGCGCGGCCTTCACCACGGCGAGCGCGACCGTGCTGTCGTTTGCGCCCGAATAGAGATAGATCTTCGAGGCTTTGAGGTTCGAGAGCGGATCGATGGAGCCAGCATCCGCAAGCTTCCTCGCCTGGGCCAGTAGCCGTTTCGCGTCGAGCACGCCGAGCGACGAGAGATAGTCCGCCATGCAGCCGTTCTGCGCCTGCGCGGTGTTCAGCGCGAGCGCCGCCGGAAAAAAGGGGATCGCCTTAGCGCCCGCACTCATGGCGCATCCGAATGGCCCGGCGGCGACGATCCCAGCCCCGAAAACGCGGCTCGAATTGGCAATCTGGAATTGCCCGGCCATGTAACCGCCGGACGATAGCCCCGATACGGTTTGCTTCGAAACATCGGCCTTGAGCGCGGGCAAGCTGTCGGCGGTGGTGGCTGTGCAGCCCGTCGCTGCCAATGCTGACGCCACCGCTGCCATTTTCACCACCCGCGCGAACGAAATCACCGGAAGAGCCAGCCGAAGATGCTCGGACCGCCGCGACGGCCACCTCCGCCACCACCGCCGCCACCGAAGACCGTCGACCAAGGGTTCTCGTCGCGCCGGGCCGCCTGCTGCGGCATCTCCTGCCTCGGCTTCCTCAGGTCGTACACGCTCGAAAGCCCGTCGGTATCGGTTACGGTGACGCCATATTGCGTCCACGCCCATTTCGACTTTGCGTCGCCGGTGATGTAGGGCTCGATGCCCGCAACTTGCGCGCGCGACAGGTCAATGATGGCGACATATTCATAAGGGATGCCGCCCTTCTCGCCGGACCGGTAGCGCAACAGCCCGATCCCGGCCAGCGTCTCCTTCAGCGGCGTCCATTCGAGGATTTCGGCGGGTGCCGCGCCTTGCGTTTCGAGCATCACCGGCATTTTCGGATAGCGCTCGTTCAGCGCCGTATAATGTCCGGTCGCCGAGCGGAACACCTCCCAGCCATCGACGGCGGGGGCGAGCGGCTTCACCACCGCGTCGGCCGTCTCGCCGCTCGCGGCCTTGTAGCCGTCGCGCAGGTCGCGGTTGAGAGGATCGAGTTCGAGCGCCTTGCGGTAGTCGGCAATGGCCTCGTCGCGACGGCCGCCGCGCTCGCGATAGCTGCCCCTGAAGCGATAGGCATCGGCGTAGGCGGGCGCGAGTTCGATGGCCTTCGACAGGTCTGCGTCCGCGCCTTCGGCGTCGCCCGTCCCGTATTTCGCCTGACCGCGCCAGAAATACGCCTCGGCGGCGTTCGCATCGAGCGAGATCGCATGGTTCAGGTCTTCCAGCGCGAGGTCGGCCCGCTTGCGTTCGAGGTTCTGCGACGCGCGCCCGATCAGCGCCGGAACATTGTCCGGGCCGAGTTCCACGGCCTTGGAGAAATCGCGAAACGCAGGCTGCCAACGCCTTTCCTTCGCGTGGGCCTGTCCGCGCGCCACATAAAGCGCCGCGTTATCGGGGGCGAGCGCGATTACCTTGTCGAGATCCTGCGCCGCCTCGTCGTACCGCTTCAGCGCCGCGTAGATCGCCGCGCGGTTCTGATAGGCGGGGGCGAATTGTGCGTTCAGCGTGATGGCGCGGTTAAGATAGCGCAGGCCCGTATAGAGACGGCCTTCGCCTGCCGCGATCCGCCCGCACCCGTTCAGCGGAATGGAGCTTGCGGGCATGAGTTCAATCGCCTTGCGGAAATCCTTCTCGGCCACGTCGGGGTGATTGAGCTTCTGGCTCGCGTTGGCGCGGTTCGCATAGGCCGCGCCGAAATCGGGCGAAAGCGCCACCGCGCGGTCGAAATCCCGGAAAGCTTCGTCCGGCCGGTTCATCTCAAGGAAAACGTTGCCGCGATTGTTGTAGGCCAGCGCATAGTCGGGGTTGAGCGAAACGGCTTTGGTGAAGTCGGCGGCGGCTTCGTCGAGCTGCTTCATGCGCCATTTCGCGACGCCGCGATCCGAAAGGATGGTGGCTTGACGCGCGGGAGGCAGGCCGGCCTCGCGCAACGCCTCGTCATAGGCGGACACGGCGACGTCGTAGCGCCCGCGAAGGAGCGCGGAACTTCCCTCCTGCGCCTTGAGCGCGGTCTTGTCGGGCGCGGCCATCGCGGCCCCGTCGATACCGAAAGTCAAGACTGCCGCGATTAAGATCGAGGCGGCGGCCACGGTTCCCCCTGCGCGCCCAATGCCGAGAGAGGCTGCTTTACGCTGTTCCCGCATTCCGCTAACACAATGAAAACAACTGCGACGTTTGAGCCTATGGCGCATCGAAACATTCCCATCCTGCGCGGACTTGCTCTTGGGCTTGCCCTTATCGCAGCCGAGCCTTGCCTGGCGACCGGCGCGATGGAGTATAGCGGGGTGGCGTTCGCCACGGAAGCATCGCCTGAAGCGGGCGCCAGCCGAGACCTTACCGGACAAAGGGTAAAAGCGGCGCAAAACAATGGCGCGTCCGGCAGTGAGTCGACCGCCGAGGCGCAGAAGAAGCTGAAGCAGGAGCTTGATCGTCTGCGGCGTCCGCCTCGCGACGGATGGGCGACGACTACGCCCACCAGCCAGCAGAAGCCGCCGCAGCCGCAGAAGCCATCGCCCACGGTCCCGACCGAAGCGCAGCCTAAACCGAAGCGGCCAGCCACCACAAACACAACCGCCCAGACGCCACAGAAGCCGAAGCCCGGCGCTCCTGCGGTCGCGCCCATCGAAGCGCCGCTTCCCATCGGCCCCGCCATCGATCCGGCGATCGACCGCGCGGTGGGAAAGGTGCTGTTCCTTCGCTTTTTCGGTACGACGCCCAACGATGGCGGCCCGAAAGCCATGCGCGCCATGCTGCAAACAGGCCAGATCGCGGGCGTGATGTTTTCGCAGCAGAACATCGCTTCCAAGGCCCAGTTGCGCGACCTCGTGAAATCTCTCTGGCAAGGCAACGCGGCTCAGCGGCCCTACTTCGCGATTCGCGAGATCGGCGGTAAGGACGACGCGCTGCCTCAGTTGAAGGAGTTCGAGGCGTGGCCATCTCCGAGCGACATCGCGGGCAGGGGCGACCCCGAATACGCCTATTCCACCTATCGCTCGCTCGGCTTCAACCTCGCGCATCTCGGCTTCAACCTGAATTTCGGCCCGGCGCTCAGCCCGTCCGGGGCGGCGGCAGACCCGTCGAGTTTCGGCGCGAATCCGCTGCAATCCGGCGTTTTTGCCAAGACGTTCATTCTCGGTCACAAGGATACGAACGTCATTCCCGTGCCCGTCGTGGACCAGAGCGAGCTTTCGGTGCGCGCCCTGAAGTCGCTGCTCGTCGCCTATCCGGGAACGCCGGTTGCGGCGGTGATCGGCGATGAAACGGCGTCGCTCTCGGTATACGAGAACCTCGTGCGGGGTCCGCGCTTCTGTTTTCTCACGATGACCGCGGGCGCGGCCGAAACGGTGTCCTCCTTCGCCAAAGGCTGCGACGTGCTGGTGGTGGATGGCGGCAAAGAAAGCCCGGTGGCGACGCGCGCGGCTCTGGCGGCCGCGATTGCCGACGCGGTAAATAACGGCACGCTTGCGCTGGCGGACCTTCAGGCCTCGGCACAGCGCCTTTCCACGCTTCGCGGTTCCACGGCATCGATATCCAACGGATTTACAACTACAGCGCAGTGAGCGCTTGATCCTGCACCTATGGGCAGATATGAGCTTTTAACCAATTCTTGCGGGCAGCTTATGGCAACAATCGCGATCCTGCATGCGAATCACAACCACCCCGCCTACACGGGCGCTTCGCTGCGCGCGGGCGCGGTGGGCGGCACCGAAAGCTCGGCGATTTATCTCGCGGAGGCGCTCGCCCGGCGCGGCCATCGCGTCTTCGCGCTGAACCGCCTCAAGGCGTCGTCCGTGGAAAATGGCGTGACATGGTTGCCGCTCGAAAGCCGCACGAGCCTGCCGTCGGTCGATTTCGCCATCGCGCTCAATTCGGACCGGCTCTATTGGGGTTTCAAGGCACGCCACAAGCTGACATGGCTGCATACGCCGCCGACGCTCGGCAAGTTTCTCAAGCGGCGCAACGCACTCGCGCTTCTGTGGCATCGGCCGACGGCGGTGCTGCTCGGCGGCTACCACGCATCGACGCTCGACCCGCGCGTGCCGTACCGTCGCCGTGTGGAGATTGCGCATGGCGTGGCGGATATGTTTTTCGCGCCGGAGCCGGAAGCAGGGCCGCGCGCTCCAAAGGCCGTCTTCTGTTCGCGGCCTTCACGCGGGCTCGATTTTGTCGCGCGGCTTTGGCCGAGTATCCATGCCGCGGTGCCGGATGCCGAATTGCACGTGTTCTGCCCGCATTCGAGCCTTGACGAGGCCGCCGCGCGCATTGGCGGCTCTTCGCCCGGCATTCGGCTACGCGGCGGCGTCGCGCGGTCAGAGCTTGCGGCCGAACTCAGGACCGCGCGCGTGATGCTGGTCCCTGGCGATCTGGATGAAACCTATTGTCTCGCGGCTGCGGAGGCGACGGCCTCGGGCGTGCCGCTCGTCACGCTTGGCATCGGCGCGCTGAAGGAGCGCGTGCGCGACGGTGAAACCGGCTTCCTCGCGAGCGGTGCCGACGATTTCGCGCGGCATGCCCAAAACGTGCTCACCGATGACGCGCTCTGGCTTCGTCTCAATCGCGGCTGCTTGGCGGAGAGCGCGCTGGGCCGCTGGGACGACCGCGCCGCCGATTGGGAGCGGCTTTTCGCGGCGCTCGATACGCGAGACGCCCCCGCGCTCGAACCGTTTCTTGTCGCGGCGCGTTAAATCCGTCAGGCTTCCGCTCAAGCCGTTTCGCCGAAATCTCGCTGGGGACAACCGCCATGACCACGGAACTGACGATGCTGGTTTGGACGCTCGTCCTCGCCATCGTGCAGATCGGCCTTTTTTCCATCGCGCGGACGGCGCAATACGGCGCGAAATGGAACATGGGCGCGCGGGACGAGAAGCAACCGCCGCTGAACCCCGTCGCGGACCGGCTCGGGCGTGCGCAGACGAATCTTTACGAGACGCTGCCGCTATTCATCGCTGCGGTGCTCATCGCTCATGTCGCGGGGCGGGAAAACGCCACTACCGCGCTCGGCGCGCAACTCTACTTCTGGGGCCGCGTCGTCTACGTGCCGCTTTATGCTTTCGGCGTGCCCTACGTCCGCACTCTCGTGTGGGGCGTCGCGACGGCCGGGCTGCTGATGGTGCTGTGGCCGCTTCTCGGATAACGCGAGCATCCGCCCGCTTTCGCCATTGCAAGGCGTTCCGTGTTGCCCCTTATGACTTGCCTCTTTGACGCGCGCCGCTAGAGTTGGCCCCGAAAACCGGGTTGGCCGCCTCGGGGTTTCGCGCCGACCTCGGCGTGAAGGAAACTTAGACGACACCTCGAGCGTTGATGCGAGCGGCCCTCGCTTCGACCAGCGGCGACGCCGACGATTTTTGAACGGTCGATAAACCAATCGGGTGGACTCTGTCGGAAAGCCGCAGGTTCAGGGAGTAAAGCGTCAGCATGGACAACACGATCCGTCTCTCGCCGCACGCGACCTTCTGGGTGGTGATCGTAGCCCTCGGCACGATGGGGCTCATGGTGTTCGCCGACGTGCTCATGCCTTTCGCGGCGGGGTTCGTCCTCGCCTATCTCTTTCACCCGCTGGTCGAACGGCTCCAGCGCATAGGCGTGCATCGCGGGGCGGCGGCGTTCGCCATCATCGCGCTTCTGCTTCTCATCTTCGTTGCGATTTTCGCGTTGCTCATTCCTCCGCTGGTCGACCAGCTCCGGCAATTCGCGCAGGACTTGCCGGGCTATTATCAGCGCGCGCGCGCCTATCTCTGGGAGAATTATCCGCAGTATCTCCGGTCCCTTCAGAGCACGGTCCAGCAGCAAGAGGGAACGGGCGCAGCGCAGGGGCAGGCGCAGGATGTGGCGGGCGTCGTCGCGGGCTATCTGAAGGGGCTCGCGGAGAGCAGTCTCGCCTTCTTCAACACGCTCGCGCTGCTGTTTCTGACGCCGGTCGTCACGTTCTTCCTGTTGCGCGACTGGGACCAGATGTTCGCGTCCATCGATAGCCTGCTTCCGAAGAGGGACGCGCCGACCATCCGCAAACTCGCGGGCGAGGTCGACGACACGATATCCGGCTATCTGCGCGGCATGTTCATCGTGCTGTCGATCCTGTCGATATTCTATATGGTCACGCTTGGCCTGATCGGACTGAATTACGGCCTGCTGATCGGCCTTTTCGCGGGCATTATCAGCTTCGTGCCTTACCTTGGCTCGACAACGGGG
>NZ_JFZJ01000098.1 GCF_000636015.1 Rhodomicrobium udaipurense JA643 | reverse complement strand
CCGCCGCATCTTCGCCCAAACACGGGCGCAAGTCATAAGGCCGGACGAGGGAATGGAGACTGAGCTTGCTCGATCGTGGTGACCGAGGAGAGACGCGGCGGCGCGGCACGGATCTCGTGCGCGTTCAGCAAGCAAACACGCGCCGTTTCCAAACTCGGGCGCGACATCGGTCGAAAACAGGCCCCCGCGATCTATCTCAGCGAGCTCGGTCCACGGCGCGTCGTAACGCAGCTCAAGTGGTTCATTTCAACGATCATCGTGGCCATCTCCGGGCTCGCGATCATTGGCGTCGTCATCTACACTTCTATGAATGTCGGCGAGGGGAACGCCGGACGAGGAATGTTCGGAGCGTTCCAGAGGGCAGGCATCGACGCCATGCGGCCGAGAGCGGCGAGCCTCGTCGGCGCTGAAAAGCCCATCGCCATCGGTCTCAAGACCGATCGCCTCGTTCTTTCCTCAAAGGGCCTCACGACGCGAAACCTCATCTATGAACAGGTGGTGCAGCGCCGAGGCACCGGCGAATACCTCTCGACGAAGCCCTATGTGAAGCTTGTCGCGACGCTCGCCACGGAAAAGCCGGACGAGGACATCGACATCCCGGCGTTCAACCCCGCCACGCTCTATGAAAATAACACGCCAATCGCGCGCAAAGACCAGTCCGGCGGCGAACTCAGCACGGACCCGCGCGTTTCGGTGCGGTTCATCGATGTGCCCGGCGGCTTCCTGCCGCGCGAAGACCATGTGGAACTGTCCGACGATGAAATAGAGCGGCTCGTCGCGGAGACTGACGCGGTTTACACCGAGAGCGAAGTTGGCCTGGAAGGAGCCGCGCCACAGGACACGAAGCGGCTCGCGGGAACCGATATGGCGTTCGCTGCGCCGGAGCCTCACACCACCGTTCTCGTGAAAAGAATGGAAGAGGAAGAGAGCACCGACGAAGGATACGACCGCCGGTCCATCATCGCGAAGGGCTACGAATCACTTGATTCGGTGATCAGAGGCGTCGGCGTTGATCCGATGCAGGCGGGGCTGGTGTCCACCGCTGTCGCTGCGATAACGAAATCGCGGAAGCTCCGCGCGGGCGAGGAAGTGCGGCTCGGGCTCACGCCCTCGGCGTCGGAGGAAGGCGGCGTGGACGTCGGCAAGATCACCGTGGTTTATCAGGGGACAAACGTCACCATCGTGCGCGACGGCGAAGGCGGCTATGCGCCGAGCGAAAAGCACCTGAAGCCCGAACACAAGGCGGATGACACCGTTGGCGACAGGGCGACCGTCTATCTCAGCGCGTATCGCGCGGCGCAGTCGCAGGAAATCCCGTACGACTTCCTGATGAAGTTCGTCAAAGTCCATTCCTATGACGTAGACTTCAAGCAGCGTGTGAAGTCAGGCGATGGTTTCGAGCTGTTTTACGATCTGGTGCAAGACGAAAATGGCGTGGAGCGGCCGGGCGAACTGTTTTACGCTGCCGTCACCATTGGCGGAGAAACGCACGGTTATTATCGGTTCCGCAGCAACGAGGGTGTCGACTATTTCGACGACCGCGGCTCGAACTCGAAGAAGTTTCTCATGCGCACGCCCATTCGCGGTGCCCGCCTGACATCCGGCTTCGGATGGCGCAAGCACCCGCTGCTGCACACGCTTCGGCTTCACTCCGGCGTCGACTGGGCGGGCCCGATCGGGACGCCGATCTACGCGGCCGGTAACGGTGTGATCGAGACGGCGGAGCGCAATGGCAACTACGGAAATTACGTTCGCATCCGCCACGCCAACGGCTACAAGACCGCCTATGCTCACATGCTGCGTTTCGCCCAAGGGGTCGCGACGGGCGTCAAGGTTCGACAGGGGCAGGTCATCGGCTATCTCGGCAACACCGGCATGTCGACGGGCCCGCATCTCCATTACGAGGTGCTGATCAACAACCGCTTCACCAATCCGCTTTCGATCAAGATCCCCAAGGCGCGCCAACTTCAAGGCCGCCTGCTCGCCGATTTCCGCAAGGAACGGGCCCGCATCGACGATCTGATGCGCCGCCCGCCAGTGAAGACGCGCGTCGCGACGGTCGAGCGTTAGGACAACAAGCCTCTTTCAAAGTCCGCGAGCCGGTTGTTGCGCCCTAACCGAGCTAAACAGCATCCGCGTCATCGTCGTCGTCGAGGCCCGGTAACGATGCCAGCGGCGCAAGAACCGGGTCGGCCGCTGCCCATACCGCTTGCGTTTCGATCAACGCGAGTTCGCTGCGCCCCTCGCTCTTCTCTATGACCGCATCGATCGCGGCGGTTGCAGCGCGAAGCGAGGCGCTCGCGACGAAGCCGTTCAGCTTGTAGGACAAAAGGAATGCCGCAAGCGCGTCGCCCGTGCCGTGCGCCGTAAGCGCGCGCCTTGGTGAGACCGTCGCGAAGACTTCGCCGCCCTTGACGAGGATGTTGGCAACCGAATCGGGCTTTCCCGAAGGCGCGGAGGTCACGACAACGGTCGGTCGCGCGAGCGCCAGCGCCGCCGCAATAGCGCTTGCCGGGCTGGCGATGGGGCGTCTTGCCAGCCATCCGAGTTCGAAAAGGTTCGGCGTTACGGCGTCGGCCACCGGCACGAGCACATCGCGCACGGCCTCGGCTGTCGCCTCGCTGACATAGAGCCCGCGCGGCAGGTCGCCGACGACGGGATCGCACAGATAAAGCGCGGCCGGATTTGCAGCTCTGATTTTCGCGATCCAGTGGCGGCTGAACTCCGCATGCTCAGGCGTGGGAATGTAGCCCGTCAGCACGCCATCGATCTCGGAAAGCCAGCCGTTTTCCTCCGCCGCGCGAAGGAGGGCGTCGAGCTTGTCGACGGCGACAGGCTCTCCCGCCAGCGCCTTGTATCCGGGCCGGTTCGAGAGCAGAATCGTCGGCAGGGGCAGGACATCATGCCCCATGCGTTGCATGACAAAGGCCGTCGCGGAATTCCCGACATGCCCGTAAATCACCTGTGACGAGATCGATAGAACTTTCGCCATATGGACCGCGCGCTCTTTTTGGACAGTCTTACGCGGAAAGCGCCGCCTTGGCTCGGAAAATTTTGGCCAATGGCGGCAAAGCGCTTGCCAGCTCAACGCAAAGTTGAGTCATATCCGCAAAGTTGAGTCATATCCGCAAAGTTGAGTCATATCCGAAGGAGAACACCCGATGATCAAGCCTCGCCGCAGCGTCCTTTACATGCCCGGCTCGAACGCCCGTGCGCTCGAAAAGGCGAAAACCCTGGCCGCCGACGCACTCATTCTCGACCTCGAAGACGCGGTCGCGCCAGACGCGAAAGAACTCGCGCGCAGCCAGGTTTGCGAGGCGGTGAAGGCCGGCGGCTACGGCGCGCACAAGATCGTCATCCGCGTGAATGGCTTCTCGACGCCCTACGGCGAGGCGGATTTCGCGGCGGCGCTCGAAGCGATGCCTGACGCGATCCTGCTGCCGAAGATCGAGACGGCGGCGGATCTCGACCTCGCCCGCAAGCGCGCGCCGAACGGCACCGGCATTTCGCTCTGGGCGATGATCGAGACGCCGCTCGCCATCTTCAACCTCAAGGAAATTGCGCAGGCCGCTGCCTCGAACGAACTGCCGCTCACCTGTTTCGTGCTCGGCACCAACGACCTCGTGAAAGCCACGCGCGTTCTGCCCGGCGCGGATCGCCTGCCGCTCATCGCCTGGCTGTCGCTGACGGTCGCCGCCGCGCGGGCCTACGGCATCGCGGTGGTGGACGGCGTCTATAATTCCATCAAGGACGAGGAAGGCTTCCGCGCGGAATGCGTGCAGGGCCGCGCGCTCGGCATGGATGGCAAGACGCTCATCCATCCGAATCAGCTCGCCGTTTGCAATGAGGTGTTCTCGCCGTCGGCCGAGGAAATCGCCGCCGCAACGAAAATCGTCGAAGCTTTCGACCTGCCGGAAAATCAGGGCAAGGGCGCGATCAGCCTCGACGGGCGCATGGTGGAGCGGCTCCATGCCGACATCGCCCGGCAGACGCTCGCCATGGCGGAAGCCATCGCGCGGCCGAAGCATTAGCTTGTGACGCGGCGCGGCGCTTCCGGATCAGCCGGGGCGTCGCGAACCGCGCCGACAGGCTTGCCGGGCGCAAGGCTTCGCGCTTAAGCTTTTGGCGGTTCGTGCAAAGCGGGGAGCGGCTTGGACGGGGTCATCTGGCAATGGAGCGGCGCGCTCGCCGAGGGCGCGGCCATGACGGTCGGCCTCGCGCTGGCGACGCTTCCATTCGGCCTCGCGCTCGGGCTTGCGGCGGCGCTGGCCAAAACCTCGCATATCGCCGCCGCGCGGGGCCTCGCGGAAGCCTACACCACCATCTTTCGCGCGCTGCCCGAGCTTCTCACGCTGCTGCTCATATATTTCGGCGGCCAGATCCTGCTTCAGAAGATCGCGGCGGCCACAGACCTGCCAGTCGATGTGCAGGTTTCGCCTTTCGTCGCGGGGCTAGTCGCGCTTGCGCTCGTGTTCGGCGCCTATTCGAGCGAGGTCATTCTCGCGGCGCTGAAGGCCGTCGAGCGTGGCCAGATCGAAGCCGCGCGCAGCTTCGGCATGTCGCCGCGTCAGGTGTTTCGCCGTGTCCGGCTGCCGCAGATGCTTCGCTTCGCGCTGCCCGGCCTTGGCAATAACTGGCTCGTGCTGCTGAAGGACACGTCCCTCGTCTCCGTCATCGCGCTGAGCGACCTCCTGCGGGAAACCACCATCGCGGTGCAGGCCACGCGCGAGCCGTTCAAATTCTACGCGGTGGCCTGCGTGATTTACCTCGCCATGACGGCGCTTTCGACGCTCGCCATCGCAAGGGCCGAACGCGCGGCGGGGCGCGGTTTCAGGAGCGCGCGATGATAAACTGGACCCTGTTCGAGCGTTTCGGGCCGCGCATGGTGGAGGGCTTCGCCGTCACGCTGGAGCTTGCTTTCGGCTCGGTGCTGCTGGGCCTGTTAATCGCGGCACCGGTTGCGCTCGGGCGGGCCTATGGCGGGCGGGCGCTGTCCGGCGCGCTGTTCGGCTACACCTACATGATGCGCGGCACGCCGCTGCTCGCGCAGCTTTTCCTCGTCTATTACGGATCGGCGCAGTTTCAGGCGACCCTCGACGCGGCGGGGCTTTGGTGGCTGTTCCGCGATCCGTTTTACTGCTCGCTGCTCACCTTCACGCTGAACACCGCCGCCTATCAGGCCGAAATCCTCGCCGGGGCCGTGCGCGCCGTGCCGCGCGGGCAGGTGGAGGCGGCGAAGGCTGCCGCGATGTCGCCCGCTCTTGTCGCGCGCCGCATCGTGCTGCCGCAGGCCGCGCGGCTCGCGCTGCGCCCCCTCGGCAATGAACTCATCCTGATGGTGAAGGCGAGCGCGCTCGCCAGCGTCGTCACCGTCTACGACCTTTTGGCGACGGCGAAGCTCGCGTTCCAGCGCACCTACGATTTTCAGGCCTACATCGCGGCGGCGCTCGTCTATGTGCTGACCGTGGAGATCATCCGCCGGGTGTGGAATGCGCTTGACCGGCGATTGAACCGTCACCTCATCCGCGCGTAACCGTTCGGCGCGGTGGGCGCAGGCGGATGCGCGCAAGCACTGTGCAAGAGGCCTTACGCCAAAGCACGGTCACGGTTATGGTTGCGATGGCGATTCGAATTGCGAAGCGGCCTCGGTCAAGCGATTGATGGACGCGTGAGAGCGGTTTCTTCGGCGGGGCATGCGCGCGAAGAAGACGGGTCGCCGCTCAAGAAGCTGGGCTTGAGGGGGTCCGATGCGGGTTTGGCTGAAAGCGCTCTTATTGTTCGGCCTCATGGTGGCAACGCCCTTCGTCATTCAGGCGATGATCGGACGCCCGCCGCGCTGGTTCGACGCGGCTCCCTATTTTTCGATCGCGGATTATATCCCGAGCGTCCAGACGCTGATCTACATCGTCGGCGTTGTCGGGGTGATCGCCGTCATCTTCAACTATCTTTTTTACAGCACCGGGCTCGACGAGATCCACGGCTGGCTCAAACTCGCCGAGCGGGAGATGAATGTCATCCTGAAGGGCGTTGACGCAAGCAGCGGCAAGGGCCGGGCGGACGACCGGATCAAGTGGTGGAACGACATCAACAGCAAAAGCCCCTTCTCGGAAACGCCCGACGAAATCTTCAAACTGAACGAAAAGGACGCGGCGAACAGAGGTGCGCCCGGCGGCAAGGCGCAAATGACGGCAATCCTCCTGCGCGAAATCTACGACGGCGACATCGAACTCGCGCAAACGAAGATCGAGGCGGAAATGATCGCAAATGACGGCAAGCCGCCCTTCGTCGTCGCGGGCCTGCGAAACATCCTCGGCCTCGACGAATTTCTCGCGGCGAAAGCAGAGTATGAGAAAGACAAGGCCGCCGGGGTGGTGCGCGATGAGCCACGCTTCAGCGATTTCGGCGTCAACTGGGCGGCGCTGCTTCTCGTAGTGCGGCTTGGCGGCTTCCCGCGCGATATCACGATGACGAAGGGCAAAGACCCGGACAAGACGATCGTGAAAAATCGGGAAGCATTGGAACTGCTCACCCGCGTGTAGGCTGTCGATGTTACCGGCGCGATGGCGACCGAATCCGGCGCGGCCGTGCACTTTCGCGCGGATGCTTCAAACGAGGGGAAAATTAGCGATCCGTCCCGCAAATCCTTTAGCGGCGGCGGCATTGCCAAAACGACGCCAGCTCAAGATTTGAATGGTCGGGGCGGAGAGATTCGAACTCCCGACCCTCTGGTCCCAAACCAGATGCGCTACCAGGCTGCGCTACGCCCCGACAGATCAGAACCCGTAGCGCACAAAGAATTTGAGAGCAAGCGCCGTGTGAAAGGCTTCGACCACAATCGCGCGGCGGAAGGGCCGATGATGGTGCGCACCCAGCGCCCGCCGCCGTGCTGAGCCTTGGTCGCCCGCCGCCCTATATCGTGCGGCCGCCGTCAACCTCCAGCACGACGCCCGTCACGAACGCGGCTTCGTCCGAGGCAAGATAAAGCGCGGCGTTCGCGATGTCGGCAGGCTCCGACAACCGCCCGAGCGGCACCGTGGCGCTGAACTTCGCGCGGTTCTCCGGCGTGTCGGGCAACCCCATGAACTGTTCGAGCAGCCCGGTGACGCCCATCACCGGCGCGATGCAATTCACGCGGATCTTCATCGGCGCAAGCTCCACAGCCATCGACCGCGACAGCAGGTTCACCGCGCCTTTCGAGCCGTTGTACCAGGTGAGGCCGGGGCGCGGCCGGATGCCCGCCGTGGACCCGATATTGAGGATCACGCCGCCGCCGCGCTCCTCCATCACCGGCACGACGGCGAACGCCATGTGATAGATCGACTTCACGTTGATCTCGTAGACGCGGTCGAAATCCTCTTCGGACACTTCCAGCATGGGCCGGTTCTTGTGGCTCCAGCCCGCGTTATTCACCACGATGTCGAGGCCGCCGAACGCGTTGAGCGTGTTCGCGACCGCCGTATTGATCTCGCATCGCCTCGTGACATCCGCCTTGATCGCGATGGCGGCATCGCCGATCTCGCGAGCGATGGCCCGCGCACCGTCGCCGTTGATGTCGAGTACGGCGACTTTCGCCCCTTCCCGGGCGAACACGCGCGCGATTTCCGCCCCGAAGCCGGAAGCCGCTCCGGTCACCATGGCAACCTTGTGCTGAAGACGCATCCAATCCTCCCGCGAATTTTCGTCAGCCTATCACGGGCAGAGCAGATGGTGTCTATCAAAGGGGCGGGAGCGCTCCCGTTCCCGCCCTGTCGCTCGGTGTGCGGCTACAGGCTGTCGCCGAAATCCGCGCGGAACTTCGCGACGAGTTTCTCCTGCCAGTCCGAGACAGGCTTCAGGCGCCCGTAGAAGAAGCGCAGGATCTCCGGCTCCTCGACGAAGACGAGGCCGTCGATCATCTTGCGGTTCTGATAGAGCCAGTCGATGCGGTCGACGGCGTAATCGATCTGCGACCGCGTGAACACGCGGCGCGGCAACGCGAGACGCAACAGCTCCATGTTCGAGAAGACTTCGGTGCCGTCCGGGTTGCGCTGCTCCGACAGGGTGCCGCGTTCCATGCCGCGTACGCCCGACGCTATGTAGCAGGCCGACGCGAGCGCGCCCGCGCGATATTCCGCCTGCGGGATGTGATCGAGGAAGCGCATCGCGTCGATGTGGCAGCCGAGACCGCCCGCAGGCGTAATCACCGGCACGCCGCGCTTCAGCAGTTCGCTCACCATATAGGCGATGAACTGCGGACCCTGGTTGATCATGTCTTCGTCCATCGTCTCTTCGAGACCGACGGTCAGCGCCTCGATTTCGCGGACGGACATGCCGCCATAGGTGAGGAAGCCCTCATAGAGCGGCACGAGACCGCGCATGCGCTTGTACAGCCCTTCGTCGCGGATGCAGATGCCGCCGCCGCGCACGCAGCCGAGCTTGCGGGCGGAGAAGTAGATGATGTCGCACAGGTCTGCGACGCGGCGGGTGATTTCGCGGATCGAGAGATCCTTGCAGGAGTCCTCGCGCTCTTTCATGAAATAGAGGTTGTCGGCGAGCAGGCTCGCGTCGAACACAAGGATCAGGCCGTATTTGTCGCATACGCGGCGGACGTCTGCGAGGTTTGCGAGCGAAATCGGCTGGCCGCCGATGAGATTGGTGCCCGCCTCCATGCGCACGAAGGCGATCTTGTCCGCGCCCTCTTTCCTGGCGAGCGCTTCAAGCGCCTCGGTGTCGATGTCGCCCTTGAACGGGAGATCGCTCGTGACTTCGAGCCCTTCCTTCTTGACGAGTTCCTCGATAACGCCGCCGTTCAGGGTGATGTGCGCCTTGGTCGTCGTGAAGTGATAGTTCATCGGCACGATGGTGCCCGGCTTCACGAAGGTCTGCGCGAGGATGTTCTCGCAGGCGCGGCCCTGATGCGTCGGCAAGATGTAGTGCATGCCGAAAAGCTCGCGGAGCTTCGCTTCGAGGCGCGTGTAGGTGGCGCTGCCTGCGTAGCTGTCGTCCGCGATCATCATGGCGGCGAGCTGCTGATCGCTCATCGCGTTCACGCCGCTGTCGGTCAGCATGTCCATGAAGACATCGCAGTTCTGCAACAGGAACGTGTTGTTGCCTGCATCGTCCATTGCCTTGAGCCGGTCCTCGATCGGAAGGAGGGTGAGCTTCTGGACGATGCGGACCTTGTGCATTTCCAGCGGAATGGTTTCGCCGCTGTGGAATTTAATTCTTGGCACGGGGACCTCTTGTGAAATTTTTCGTTGACCCGGTGCGGAGCGTAACAACCTTTGCCTCGGCAATCCCATGTGGAAATAAGACGCGGCGCTGCGACTTTAGCCTGATGCGGTGCGCGGCCGTCTGACATGCGTTACGGACCCGAAACTCCGCCCGGCGGGTTCCCTCGATGTATAACTGCGAGGGAGAAATATGACTTCGCGCGAACGCATGATCCGCACCTATGACAAGGCGCTGGTGAGCCGGGGCTACCGGCAGTATTTCGACAACAGCGGCTTCTACAATTTCGGCCTGTGGGACGGGGAGCCTTCCTCGCAGCGTGCGGCAAGCGAAGCGCTGATCGACGAACTCGTTTCATTGATCGGGCATGAGGGCGGGCGAGTGCTCGATGTCGCCTGCGGGCCGGGCGCGTCCACTCAGAGGCTTTGTCGGTCCTATGAGCCGCGCAATGTCACGGCCATCAACATTTCCGAGGCGCAACTTGCATCGGCGCGCGACCGCGCCCCCGGCTGCACGTTCATCAAGATGGACGCGGCGCACCTCGACTTCCCCGCAGAGAGCTTCGACGCGGTCATGTGCGTCGAGGCCGCCTTCCACTTCGACACGCGGCAATCCTTCCTGCGCGAGGCTGCGCGCGTGCTGAAACCCGGCGGTACGCTCGTCATGACCGACATGCTGTTTCGCGGCTTCATGAAACCCATCGGCAATTTCGGTCAGGTGCCGCCCGCAAATTTCATGCGCGACCTCGACGAATATCGGGCGCGGATGGCGAAAGCCGGTTTCGTGGCCATTGACGTGCGGGACGCAACGCGGGCGTGTCTCGGCGGCTTCCGTCGCCACCTGTCTCACTGGCCGGCGGAGGAACGGCGCAAGCAACAGATGTCGCTCGGTCAATCACTCGTAGCGGGCGTGGTGAGCCGCTCGATTGCGCGGTACTTCGCGGCGGTGTGCAAGACGTATATCATCGCCGCCGCAACCAAGCCGAACTTCGCGGCAGCGGGGGAGATGCGCGCGGCCTGAGCGCCTCGCGCGACGTTCGTTCGCGGCGGGACATTGGCGAAAAGGCATGAAATCAGCTAAGCCCTTGGCGCACGGAACGAATGAAAGGGCTGGCGGGATGAGTAGCTTTGCGGACTACGACGCCTACGACGGAGTGGGCCTCGCGGAGCTTGTGCGGCGTCGCGAGGTTTCCGCGGGCGAGCTTCTCGCCGAGGCGCGAGCGCGCGCGGATGCCGTGAACCCGGCGCTGAACGCCATCGTCTACCGCCGCGACGCTGAAGCCGCGCGCGAAGCCGATGCCGTGGCGCCGGACGCGCCGCTCGCCGGTGTGCCGTTCCTCGTGAAAGACCTCGGGCCGCCGCTCGCGGGCGCGCCGCTCACCTGCGGCTCGAAGCTGTTCGCGAACTACGTGCCGGATCATGACGGCGAGATCGTCAAGCGCTTCAAGCGGGCGGGCCTCATCGCCTTCGGCAAGACCAACGTGCCGGAATTTGGCCTTGTGCCGGTGACGGAACCGGTGCTATTCGGCCCCTGCCGCAACCCGTGGGACACAGAGCGCACGCCTGGCGGTTCGTCGGGCGGAGCGGCGGCGGCAGTCGCGGCGGGCGTCGTGCCGATGACGCATGCGACGGATGGCGGCGGCTCGATCCGCATCCCGGCGAGTTGCTGCGGCCTCGTGGGCCTCAAGACCTCGCGCGGGCTGAACCCGGTTGAGCCATTCACGCCGGACTACGTGGTCGATCATGTCGTGAGCCGCACCGTGCGCGACAGCGCCGCCGCGCTCGACGCGACATGCGGGCGCGCGGATGCTGGCTTCCTCGTGGGCCTCGATGCGCCGCCGCCGCGACTGCGCGTCGCCGTGGTGCGCTCGGCGATGCTGGCGGGCGCAGTCTCGCCGGTGGTGAAGGACGCGCTCGATGCCGCCGCCCGCCTCATGGAATCGCTCGGCCATCATGTGGAGGACGCGGAACCGGCGCTCGATTACGATGCCTTCGCCTCCGCCTTCCTGATCGAATGGGCGACGGGCGCGCGGGTCATGCTCGAAAAGTTTCCCCCCGCCGTGCTCGACCGCGCCGCCACGAAGGACGATGTCGAGTTCGGTACGTGGACACTCGCGACAATCGGCGGGCACCTCATGTCGCAGCGCGCGGGGGCGCAGGCGACGCTCGCTACGGAAAGCGCGAAGCTCATCGACTTCTTTACGCGCTACGACGTGTTGTTGAGCCCCGTGCTAGCCACACCGCCGCTCCGCATAAGCGAGGCGGGCGCGCCATTCCCGGAAAAGACGGCCGCCAAAATCGCCGACGCAGCAGGCTCGCCGGAGCGTATGCGCAGCATCGTCCGCGCGGTGGCCCGCAAGAGTTTCGCTTTCGCCGCCTTCTCCGCGCCGTTCAACATGTCGGGCCAGCCCGCGATTTCGGTGCCGCTGTGCGAGACGCCGGACGAGCTTCCAATCGGCA
>NZ_JFZJ01000097.1 GCF_000636015.1 Rhodomicrobium udaipurense JA643 | reverse complement strand
CATGATCGTGCTGCTCGGAGATTACGTGAATGCGCTGCGCCCGCGCTTCGTATCGCGGCCGGTACCGGTCAGGGAATGGGTTGCAGCGCTTGGGGAGCTTTCCGCGCCGCTCGGCGTGCACGCGGTGCTCGGAAATCATGACTGGATATCCGGCGAAGCGTCGGCGATCCGGCGTGCGTTCGAAAAGGCAGGGATTGATGTTCTCGAAAACCGCGCGGTGAGGCTGTCGCATCGCAACACGCCGTTCTGGCTGGCTGGCGTTGCCGATCAAATGGTCTCGCCGACGAACGGCATCCGCGACATCGAAGCCGCGCTCGATGCCGTCACCGGCGACGACCCGCTCATTCTCCTCACGCATGAACCCGACATTTTCCGCGTGACTCCGAAACGCGTCGCGCTGACGCTCGCCGGACATACACATGGCGGACAGGTCTATATTCCGTTCGTCGGGCGCCCTGGCCTGCCAGCGCAGTACAGCGGAAAAAATGCGGATTTGGCCTATGGCCACATCAAGCAAGGCGGCCGCCACATGGTGGTGTCGAGCGGCCTCGGTCTCTCCGGCCTGCCCGTGCGCTTCCTCGTGCCGCCGGAAATCGTGATGGTGACGCTTCGCGGCTTGGGAACTTTCGGCTTCAATCTTCCTTTAACAAGCGAAGCGTAAACTCTGGCATTAAGGCAAGATGCGTGTTCCGGCTGGACGTGCATCGAGGCTTTGAAGCGAGGGCGAATAATCTGTCAGCTTCAATCTGAGGCGAAGCAGCTTACGCTACTTCGCGGGCACAGTATTCCGGTTGTGGGGCATCTCGATGGGCAAGATTTCCGTCGCCGTTGCGAGCGTCGTCGCTTGCAGCGTATCTTTTTCTGTTGCGCAAGCCGATGTGGAAGTCCGCATCAGCAAGTCGCGGCAGATGATGTATGTCTATCTCGACGGCGAACATTACTACTCATGGCCCGTCTCGACCGCGCGCGGCGGCTACAACACGCCGAACGGCGTTTATAGCCCGCAGCGACTCGCCGTCTTCCATCGGTCGAGCAAGTACAACAATTCGCCGATGCCCTATTCGATCTTCTTCCACGGCGGATACGCGATCCACGGCTCATATGACATCGGCAATCTCGGACGCCCCGTCTCGCATGGCTGCATCCGTCTGCACCCGGAGGACGCGCGCGAGCTTTACGGCCTCGTCAGCGACAGCGATTACACGCGCATCGTCGTGACTTATTAAGCGCGCTTCACGTTTTACAGCGGTGCGCCGAAAAGACACGCGGCGCACCGCTGTAGCGCACGATTCGGCCAATCACGGCTCAGCCACCCTTCGCTCGCACAATTTTTTCCACACGAGGCAGCATTATAATCTTCTGTCTTCGAGCAGCTTATTTGCGTCAAATCGCGCCCGCTTCTCGCACTTCGTTTCCACCGCGAAGTTTTTCGCGGCCTCGCTTTTTACGAAAACATCGCCTTGATTTAGCGCGCTCAAGCGGCTCACTTCCGTGAGCACACCGCCGATGTGAATATATTGCGTCTTATTCTAGCCAAAGATTTCAGGTAATCAAACAAACACTCAAGAAATTCAGGGAAAATTGAACATGAGACTTTTATCGGCCGCTCGCGCCGTGGCGATTGCGCTTGCTGCCTTCGTTGGCATGTCCTCAACGAGCTACGCAGACAGTGGAACGGTAACGCTTACAATCTACAAGGCTGGTTGGATCATCGGTGGCTCCGGTGGCAGCGGCTCTCTCACCTTTCAAGGCAGGCGTTTTGCGCTCTCAACCGGAGGGCTGGATTACGGCCTCGTTTTCGGCGGATCGAAAACCGTGCTGCACGGACGGGTGAGTAACATCCGGTCGCCGCGCGATGTCGAGGGCGTCTATGGCGCAGCGGGCGCGGGACTTGCGGTCGGCCGTGGCGCACGCGCGATCGTGTTGACCAACCAGAAGGGCGCGGTGCTGGAACTCAACGGCAGGCAGGTCGGGTTGCTGGCTAACATAGACCTGAGCGGCCTCGCGATTACAATAGACAGACGAAGATAAGGAAAACGGCGCGAAACTCCCGCTGGGGTGTTCGCGCCGTCTTCGACCTTCCAATCAACCAGACAGCCGTTTTTCAAATCTCAAGCACGTCATTTTGAACGGTCGTTCCGCAATAGGGCGCGGCCGACCGCGCACGCCTGAACGAAATAAGACAACGAAAAAGCCGCGCAACCGGCGCGGCTTTAAGCATCGACCTAGGTGTGGAACCTTTTAGGCGTTCACCTTGCGCTTTTCCGCCTGGCGAAGCATGTCCAAAGTTGCCATGTAGTCTGCCTTCGCAGCAGACTTGACTTTGGGATCAGCGTGCCATTCTCGCGCACGCAGCTCTGCTCGTTCTCTGGCCTTAGCCAAGAACTCAATCTGCTTTTCTCGCGTCATGGTTCTCCCCTTTTCCCATACTCATAAACTCTAACATGTTAATGCGCCTTACGTTCCATCCGAAAGACACGGACTCCCAAATAAGGATCATACGCCTCTACGTTGTACCCGCAAAATTTAAAAACCTCTAATACCCGCGCATCTTTATGAGGTATCCTGCCATTGTCCTTAATGCACATTGTCACAGCATCGGGATTAGCCAAGCTTACCAAGTGTCGCACAAGGCACAACAGGGAATCTAATATTTTTTTTCGATCGTTCGAACCGATAAATGCGCACACCTCGGCTCTGTCCCAATACGAGCAAAACACCTCTGAATTATCATCATATTCTTCTATGCTATATCGTAACTCATAATCCCAAGCTGGGATCACATCCAAATCAATTACTAGGTAAAAAATATGATTGGTAACATCGTCGTAGCCAATTTGCGTAGAGACGCGAAAACTGTTCCCATCCCTATGGCTATGGAAATAAGACTCATGGTCGGTAAGTGTTGATACAAATGTCATGAGCCGAATCGTGAAAGGATGTTTTCTTTCACCTATCATGAAGATAATAGCTTGGCTATGGTCGGGTAAGGCGGCTCCTGGCAATAGCTTCTAGGAATCCACAGCCCGTTTGAGGGAATCTCGTTCCCCGCCCACGCGGGGGGTAGCGCGCGGCGGTCGCGCCGCGCACGCATCATCAAGTCGCGGGCGTATGCTCCGCCAACCGGTCGACCGGCGCTTGCACGATGGCGGGGCTCGGCACGGGCGCCACGTCGCGCGGCATCGGGCGCGCATCTGCCTCGCGCGGCTCCATCGCCCGCACCGTCGCCTTGCGTTCGAGCTTGCCCCAGCCGACGACGCGGCCTTGAAGCGCCTTCACCACCGACTTCGCCACCACATAATACATCACCTGCCGATAGCCGAACCGCTGGAGCACGAGCCACCAGAGCAGCGAACGGTCCTCCCGCTTTTCCAGCAGGAACGCGATCAGCGCGGCCGAAAGATCCACGGCCATGAACACCGCGTAGTAGGTCAGCGTGATCGTGAAGTTTTCCGAATTGAACTGCGAGCCGTGCTGCAAGTAGTCGATGCCGGTCCGCACGACTTGCACGAGGAGCAGCAGGTCCACCAGCGGCGAAATCAGCGCCAGAGCAATCTGGAACAGCCACACCTGCGGCAGCGCGATCATGCCGAGCGCGCCATAGCGCGGGTTGAGGTTGGCGCTGCGATGCTTCCAGAGGCATTGCAGCGTTCCGAATGCCCAGCGGAAGCGCTGCTTCGCAAGACCGCCCAGCGTATCGGGCGCTTCGGTCCACGCGAGCGCGTCCGCATCGAACAGCACCTTGTACCCCGCGCGCTGCACGGAAATGGTCAAGTCCTGATCCTCGGCGAGTGTGTTCGACGGGAAGCCGCCGAGCCCCATGATTGCCTCGCGACGCCACGCGCCGACGGCGCCCGGCACCACCGTGATGCAGTCGAGCGTCGCGAGCGCGCGGCGTTCGAGGTTCTGCGCCGTGATGTATTCGAGCGCCTGCCAGCGCGTCAGCACGTTGATGCGGTTGCCGACCTTCGCGTTGCCCGCCACCGCGCCGACTTTCGGATCGGCGAACCAGCGCACCAGCCGCGAGATGGTCAGCGGCTCGAACTGAGTGTCCGCGTCGAGCACGACGACGATGTCGCCCGTGGCCTGCGCCAGCGCGAGGTTGATGGCGCGCGCCTTGCCGCCGTTCGGCGTATGCATCAGGCTAACGCGCGGATCGTCCGCGAACTCGCCGCGCACCACATCCGCCGTGCCATCGGTCGAGCCGTCGTCGATAACGATCACCTCAAGCTTCTGGTGCGAGCTGGCGAGGATCTGCCGGATCGAGGCGGCGATGACCTTCGCCTCGTTGAAAGCGGGGATCAGCACCGACACGGACAGGCCATCCGCATAGGGCGGATCGGCGCGCCGCTTCCTGCGTCGGTTGCCGTATGCCGCAAGCCCGCACAGCACCACAAGACGACCGAGGCCGAGCGCGATGGCGGCGATGAACAGCGTCGTCAGCGTGTTTTGAAACAGGTTCAGCGTGTAGAACATGTAGCGATTGAAGACAGACGCGGCCTCGTCAGCGGGCACGGGCGGCATCGCCCTGTCCCTGGACCAGCCCGCCATTTCCGAGACCGTCGCGAACTCGAAGCCGCGCGCGCGAAGCTCGTCGATGATGCGCGGCAAGGCCGCCACTGTGGTTGTGCGGTCCCCGCCCGAATCATGCAGAAGCACGATCTGGCCGCGCCTCTCCGGGTCAGTGTCAGTCGATTGCGCGACGATGCGCTGCACGATCTCGTCGGCCGTGGGTTTCATCCAGTCGTCGGGATCGACCTTGAGCCCCACAGTGACGTAACCGAGCCGTTCGGCAACTTCCAACGGACCGATTTCCTGCGCGGTCGAGGGTTCCGCATCGCCGAAATAAGGAGGCCGGAACAGCCGCGTCGACCGGCCCGTCAGCGCTTCGATGAGCCGCTGCGTTGCGTTGATTTCGATGGCCGCGACGCTATCGGAGACCTCGCCGATATTCGGATGCGTAAAGGTGTGGTTGCCGAGATCATGGCCTTCCGCAAGCACGCGCTGCAAGAGCTTCGGATTAGCCGCGCCGTTTTCGCCGATGATGAAGAACGTGGCGCGCGCGTTCTTTTCCTTCAGGATATCCAGAATCTTCGGCGTCCATTCGGGGCTTGGCCCGTCATCGAACGTGAGCGCGATCTTGCCAGGAGCGTCCCCCATGCGCCGGATCACGAAAGAGGCCGGCATTGCGGTGTAGTTTTCCCCGACGATGGTCGCGTTTGCTTCGTCGGTCTTGAAGGTCCGCGCGCCGGCCTTCGGATCGGCGGCAACCTGAAGAAGTTCGCCCTTGCCGATGAAGTTTACGTCCGCCGTGGGAACGATGGTTTCGAGTGAGGCGGGCGGCGGCGCGCCGTAGCTGCGCGGCAGCACCTGCCACAACGATGGGTCTTCAGACCCCAGCCGCCAGATCGCGTATCCGGCCGGGCGGTATCTGTCCGACGCGCGCAGATGATTGTAAGCCGTCACTGCATCCATGAACCAGACGCGATGCGTCTGCCCGTCTTCCATATAAGAGAAGCGCGGGTTGAGCGTGGCCGGGTCGAGATCGACCGTCGCCCGCGCATCGCGCGCGGCGAGCATGATCTCCTGGAACGTGAGATCTTCGGCCGGGGCCTTGCTGCCAACCGTCCAGTCGTAGCCGTAATTGCCGACCGCGACGATGGTATGCGCCGGGTCGAGGTCGCGCATGCGGAGCGCGAGGCGCGTCGAGAACCACGATTGCGACGCGATCGGACCGGGTTCACCCTCCGCCCAATGCTCGTCATAGCCCATGAGCATCAGGTAATCGGTGAGTTTGGCATAAGCTTTGTAATTCCAGCGCGGATCGTCGAACGGAGCCGCGACGGATACGATAAGCCCCTTCGGCTGAAACGCGGCGCGCACTTCGCCGAGAAACGCGAGATAATCCTTGTGCGCGTTGTCCGGCACCTGCTCCAGGTCGAACACGAGGCCTTGAAGCTTGTGCTCATCAAGGAACGCAAGCATGGCGTCAATGCGGGCTTTCCGTCTTTCAGGATCGGCGAGCAGTCGACCGAGGCCTGGACCGTCCCACTGCGCGCCCGAAGCGTTCTGGATCATGGCCATGATCGCCATGCTTGGCTTTTCGCGGCGGATCAGATCGAGCGCCTTGTCGTCAACCTGTTCTTTCAGCTCCATGTCGGGGCCTTGAAGAAACAGCCAGCTCGGCGCGACCCAGTCG
This sequence comes from Rhodomicrobium udaipurense JA643, assembly GCF_000636015.1. Classification (GTDB taxonomy): domain Bacteria; phylum Pseudomonadota; class Alphaproteobacteria; order Rhizobiales; family Rhodomicrobiaceae; genus Rhodomicrobium; species Rhodomicrobium udaipurense. The sequence goes on along the minus strand of NZ_JFZJ01000097.1, from coordinate 5,557 downwards.
AGGCTCTGCATGTTGGCGCGGAGCGACGCGAAGCTCGAGTCGTCCCAGTTCACGTAATATCCGATGGTGAGCGGCTTCTCCCGCCCTTCACCCGCAACCTTCGTTGCCTTCGCCTTCGCGGCGGCGGCCGAGAAGGGATGCTGCGGGTGCCGGGTCTTCTTTTTGTCGGCCTGGGCCGCATAGGCGAGGCTGCGCGCCTGTGGCAGAAGATATGGCGCTTTCGCGACGTCGTTCAGCACGGCAAAGCGCTGCTGCGTCTGCGTGGCCTCTGGAAACGAGCGAAAGACGAAAAGGCTTGAAAGAAAGATCACCCCCGCGATGCTGCTCACGATAGCGAGCGCCCATGCGATGCGAGAGACATGCCCCGCGCGCTTGTTCCGAGGGTCGAAGAAAACGGGATATTGTGCCATGAGCCTTGCGGAAAATTGCCCACCCGAACGAGAGCTTTGCCGGGCGGAGGGAAAGCCGGACAATAGCCCCCCCTTCCTGAACGTCAGCTGTACAGAACCGGAGCAATTCGCAGAAGACCCGAGATGCCCGCGTCAAGATTTTTGCTTCGCGGTGTGGCACGTTGAGCCACGGTCCTCGCGGGCGTAGCGCAGATGTCTTATTACACGGCAAAGGATGGCCGCGCTCGATCGGCGTTTATCTTGTCGGAATCCGGGGAAATCTGGCCGAATGTCATGGCATTTCCAGGAAAGTGCTGCATTTTCATGTACGGAATTATTCCGGCCTCGGATTGAAAGCGGCGAACGCAATGTTTTATGTTTCCAAATTGGCGTGGATGATGCTTCAGCCCTCAAACTTCATCGCAATCCTTCTCGTGCTGGGCATCGGGCTGCTCGTCCTGCAAAGACGCGCTGTTGCGCTTCGGTTGATCGTTGCCGCGACGTTTTTTTATGTCCTCGCCGCATTCTCGCCGCTCGCAAACTGGCTTCTTCATCCGCTCGAACACGAGGTGAAGGGGGGCACGGAACGCGATGTCGCCGGAGCAGCCGGAATTATCGTCCTCGGCGGCGGCGTTTCGGGAGCGATCCCGACCGAGGGAGGCGCCATCCCGCTGGGACCGTCCGTCGAGCGGGTTACGGAAACCCTGCGGCTCGCCTTGCGACACCCCGATCTGCCCGTCATCTTCTCGGGCGGAAGCGGCCTGATCCTGCAACTCGGCGACACGCCAAACGAGGCGGACGCCGCGCAGCGCTTCTTTGAAGGCTTCGGCGTTGTGACGCCGCGCCTCCGGCTCGAAGACCGCTCGCGCAACACGCTTGAAAACGCTGAACTGAGCGCGGCCATGCTTCAGCCGAAGCCCGATCAGCGCTGGATTCTCGTGACGTCCGCGTTCCATATGCGGCGCGCGGCCGCGCTGTTCGAGGCGCAGGGCTTCCGTGTGGTGCCGTGGCCCGTCGGCTATCTGACGAGCGGCCACGGCGACCTGCAGCAGCCTTTCGGGCGCGCGTCGGAGGGGCTCCATCGCATCGACATCGCCACGAAAGAATGGCTCGGGATTTTCGTGTCGTGGGCGCGGGGCGACTTCGCGCCGGTGGAGCGCGCAGGAAACCGTGTCGAGGCCTCGCGCGTTTCAGGCTCATGACCGCACGCAACTCCGTCATTCGCGCAGGCATCGGCGGCTGGACTTATGAGCCGTGGCGCGGCCTCTTCTATCCGCAGGGGCTGCCGCACGCGCGCGAGCTTGCGTTCGCGAGCCGCGCCGTCACCTCGATTGAGGTCAACGGCACGTTCTACCGCACGCAGACGCCCGCCACCTTCGCTAAGTGGCGCGACGAAACCCCGGACGGCTTCGTGTTCTCGGTGAAGGCCCCGCGCGCCGCTGTGATGAAGCGCGTGCTCGCCGAGGCCGGGCCGTCGGTCGAGCGCTTCGCCTCAAGCGGGCTCGGCGAACTGGGCGACAAGCTCGGGCCGATCCTCTGGCAATTCGCGCCGACGAAGAAATTCGACGCCGACGACATGGCGGCGTTTCTCGCGCTCCTGCCGCGCGAAGCGGGCGGTCGTCCGCTGCGCCACGCGCTGGAGGTTCGCCACGAGAGCTTTCGCACGCCCGCCTTCACCGATCTCGCGGCGAAGGCCGGAGCCGCCATCGTGTTCGCTGATTCGAACGACTATCCGCTGATCGAAGAGTCGACCGCCGATTTCGTTTATATGCGGCTGATGAGGGCGCGCGCCGACGAGGCAGGCTACACCACCGGTGAGATCGAGGCATGGCGCAAGCGCGCCGAAGGATGGGCGGCAGGCGGGCGCGACGTGTTCGTGTATTTCATCAATGGCGCGAAAGAGCGCGCACCCGCTGCGGCGCAGGCATTTCTTGCCCCATCCATGCTGCACCAGCACCAGCCGTGCTGACCCTCCCGACTATCCTTCCCCGAGTGAAGAACTCAATGGGTTGATAAGTCCCCTTGTCCGATATTTCTCACGCTTTGCCCATCTTCGCGTTCTTCGCGAGCGGCGTTGCTGTTCGATTATCTGGCGGCAAGCGGACGCTAGAAATGCAACCGGGCTTTATCCAGAGCATAACTCCGCTGCATGATCCGAATCAACATGGCCGTCATTTGATGCGCCATCCACAAAAATATGCAGGACGATGCATAATCAGCTACACATCACGCGCGCTTATCTGTAAGAGGCGACAAGATCCTGACGAAAAATAAACTGGTGCGACCTAGATAAATTTACTTTCGCGCCAACAGCAGAAGCCTGGGACACTATGGTAGACAACAACGAAATCGAACTGACCTCATTCACGGCGGATGTGGTGGCGGCTTATGTCGCGAACAACGTGATCAGCGCCGACAAGCTTCCGGACTTCATTGTTTCGGTCTATGGGGCCCTCAGCAAGGCCGCGACGCAGAGCGTCGAACCGGCGAAGCCGGAATTGACACCCGCGGTCCCCGTCAAGAAATCCGTGACGCAGGACTTCATCATCTGCCTTGAGGATGGCAAGAAGTTCAAATCTCTCAAGCGGCATCTCAAGACCCATTACGATCTCTCGCCCGAAGACTATCGCGAGAAATGGGGCCTGCCGCACGATTATCCGATGGTAGCGCCAGCCTACGCAGCAGCGCGCTCGAACCTCGCCAAGAGCATGGGCCTCGGACAGCGCAACGCCGCCAAGGCCAACGGAAAGGCTGCTGTGCCTGCGCCCGCCGCGAAAGCAGCCACGAAGGGGCGTGGCAAACGCTCCCCTAGCGCAGCCTGATTATCTGGCGCCTGAGGCCCTTCGGTGAAGGGCCTCAGAGCAGACGACTACGCGGCGTTAGAATTAGTGGTCCGATTCTGACATTTGCATCCCTTGCAGCATCCTCGCGAGCAAATGGCGGGATCGCAAGGACCGCAATAACCCCTGATTCTAAAGCGTTATCCGATCAGGCTGGGTCGTATCCGGCGCGACCATTCCTGTCCGTCGCAACGCGCCGACGAAGGTCGTCGTGTTCCAGTGACGTGCGGGATGCCCGCGCGGAGACGCTGGTCTCTTCGCGCCCGGCCGTAGCGGCGAACTGTCGGAACCAGGCCTCGCGCCGCTTCAGGACGTCCGGGCCCCTTCGACCTTGGGCGGCGGGAAACCAACCTGCTTTGACCCAAACAAGGCCGGTGTTTTCGATCCGGTCAGCGGGCGGAGCCAGACTTCGGCCCCACCCACTCGAACACTTCAACGCATTCGCAGGAAGCCGAGCACCCGCAGCCGCACGGCGCTTGCGAAACGGGCAATTTCCGAACGCGCCCCTTTGAAACCATGAGATCGAGCGCGCCGCGAACGGCATCCCGAGACGAGCCGAAATGGATCGACATCTCGGAAAGCGTCGCTTGCCCCCGGTTCTCCAGGTAACGGCCGAGTTCGGATAGCGTGATCATGCCGCCACCGTCACTCCGCCGGAAGCGCCGCGATGCGCCGCCCTTGCGCGAAACCGGCGAGCCACATCGACAGCACGGCAACGCAGAAGACGAGCGCGCAGGTCATGAGCCAGTTCTGCGCTGTCGCTGGATCGCGGCTGTATGTTGCGATCTGGTAGAACGACACCGCCGTGATGTAGCCAGTGCCGGTCGTCCAGACCGTCGCGAAGGCGGTCCAGCGCAGGCCTACCTCGTGGCGGATCGCGCCGAGAGCGGCCACGCATGGCACATAAAGCAGGATCAGCAGCATGTAGGCGAAAGCGCCCGCCATCCCGTCGAAGCGCGACTGCATGGCACCGAACACCTGGCTGTTGACTTCGAGCCTCTCGGCGGCCGCTGTCGAATCGCCAACGTAGCCGACGTCGATGCCCAGCGGATCGAGCAACTTGCCACCTATCTCGGCGAGGTTGGTCGGTACGGTTGCAGCCGCTTCACCCAGCTTGTCGAGCACGGTCGGGCTTTCCTCCGCCGTCTTCTCGCCGCCTTCGCCCTCAGTCGCGTCGACCTGCGAATAAAGGGCGTTCAGCGTGCCGACGACCGCTTCCTTCGCGAAGATGCCGGTGAACAGCCCAACGGCGGCCGGCCAGTTCTCGTCCGTGAGGCCGATGGGCTTGAACACAGGAACCAGTTCGTGGCTGACCGAAGCGAGGACGGAGTCCTTGGTGTTCTCGCGGCCGATACTGCCATCGGTGCCCATGTTCGCGAGGACGCTCAGCACCATCACCATCGGCACGATGATCTGGCCCGCGTTGAGGATGAACCGGCGGAGCCGCTGCCACGCCTGAATGACTACCGTCCGCACCGTCGGCACGTGATAGGGCGGCAGTTCCATAATGAAGTGCGAGACCTCACCACGAAGCAGCGTGTGCTTGAGGATGAGGCCGGTCATCACCGCGAACAGGATGCCGATGATGTAGAGAAGGAAAACGATGTTCTGTCCGCTCCACGGGAAGAACGCCGCCGCGAAGAGCGCGAAGACCGGCAGTCGCGCCCCGCAGGACATGAACGGCGCCATCATGATCGTGAGGATGCGGTCGCGCCGCGTTTCGAGCGTGCGCGTCGCCATGACCGCGGGGACGTTGCAGCCGAAGCCGACAATCAAGGGCACGAAGGATTTGCCGGGCAGGCCGATCGCCCGCATGGCGCGGTCCATCACGAAGGCCGCGCGCGCCATGTAGCCCGAGTCCTCAAGGATGGAGAGGAACAGGAAGAGACAGGCGATGATCGGAACGAATGTCGCGATAGTCTGCAAGCCGCTGCCGAAGCCCTTCACCAACACCTGGGCGAAATCCGGCGCGCCGATGGCGGTGAGCCCCTGCTGAGGCAGATCGATGAACAGCGCTTCGCCGCCCTTGTCGAAGAAGTCGATGAAGGCTCCGCCCACCACGATGGTGAAAAGGAACATCAGATACATCGCGAGGAGGAAGACCGGCACGCCGAGGAAGCGGTTGAGCGCGACGGCGTCGATGCGCTGCGTGAGCGTCGTCGAGACCTCGCGCTTCTGACGATGGCAGGCCTCCATGATGCCTGCGATGAAACGGAAGCGTCCGTCAGCGATAATGATATCGGCGTCGTCGCCGCATTCCTTCTCGACCTCGGCGCGCAGGCGCTTCGCCTCTTCGGTCAGGGTCGGCCCGGCAATACGCTCCGCGAG
>NZ_JFZJ01000096.1 GCF_000636015.1 Rhodomicrobium udaipurense JA643 | reverse complement strand
CCGCCGCCGAGGGTTCCGGATCGGATGGGTGAGAGCCGAGACCCGCGCTCCACAAATAACGACGGCCGTTTCGGGTGACGAGTACATGCCGCGCCGCGAGCCGCGTCTTCGTCATCGGCGTCCTGCTGTCGATATGATAGGCGAGCAGTGCGATTTTCGCCCCGGGCAGCGGCGGTTGCTGCACGATGGAAACGGCGACGGGATTGTCACGCCGGTTCGCCGCGAGATCGCTGTCCTTGACTACCGCGACCTGATTCAGCGCATCGCTGAGGAAAATGCGCCGGAAAACCGCGCTGCCCGGGTCGAGGCCGAGCGATCTCTGAACGTCTTCATAGGCGGCCTGAACATGATGCAACTGGGCTTCGAAGGTGAGATGACCTGGAGGCACAATAACGATCTGATATTCTTCGTCGCCATCATCGCCGCAAAAGCGCTTAAAGCTGACGCCGTCTCGCGCAATAACCTTCAACATGCCTGTTCTCCCGCCATCGGCAGCGGCGACGGCGCATCGCGGAATGCCGTTTCACGGACCGGAATTGACATCCCCTGCCGGGGTCGCAGGCTGCGCCGGACCGAAGCGAAAACAACGTCGTCGCGGCTCCTCTCATGGAGCGTGGGAGTGAAGCGCGCCGCGCTCCCCCGGCTGATCAGCGGCGTGCGACCATTTGCTCTTGCCATCGGTCATGGCTAAATGGACGGGCTTGCGGGGGCCTTGCGAGCGGACGGGACAAAGGGCGTTTTGCCCAGCCTATCAACAGCTTGCTCAGCGGTGCTCGCGCCAATGTCGCTTGGCGCGGCAAAAAAAGGACGCCGTGCCGGTTTCGGCGCGACGCCCCTGAGCGTGATGGAATCAGAGTGCCCTTGCGATGCTTTCGCCGTATTACGTCCTGATCCCGAGCAGGCGATAGGCAGGGCAGAAGCCGATAAACGCGGTTGCGAGCGGAATGACGCCCAGCCAGCCCCACGGCGTCTGCGGTCCGACGTAAACGAGCGTGATGAGCCCCAGGCCAACAACGATCCGCAGGATGCGATCAAGTCCGCCGACATTGCTTGTCATGTAAATCCTCCACATTTCTTGATGCTGTCTGATGAATGGAAGCTATGCGTTCTCTCCCGGCCGGTCTGTGACTTAGTCACGCGAGCCCGGGTTTTCGCTCTTCTTGCGGAAGCGTCCGCTTCATTCTGTCGCCGATAAAAAAACCGGTTCGATCAGACGCGTACAGCCTGATCCAACCGGTCTCCAACCGTGCGAACGCGTTGCCGGAGCGATGCCGCTCAAGCGTCAGCCGAGCTTGATCTTTGCCTCGCCGGTAAACTCATAGGGCGGAATGTCGAGATTGCGCGGCGCGGGACCGCCCCGCACGCGGCCGAGCGTGTCGTAGATCGAGCCGTGGCAAACGCAGAAATAGCCGCCGTACGGACCGCGAGGATCGCCAGGGCTCTGGCCCTTCGGCACACAGCCAAGATGGGTGCAAATGCCCACAGCGATGAGCCAGTTTTCCTTACCGGGCTTCGTGATATTGGCTGCGCTTGCGGGAAGCTCCGCGGTCGATCCCAATAAGCGGGCGACCGGATCCTTGAGGTCGGCCACGTCGACGGCCTTCGCCTTTCCGATCTCCTCCGGCGTGAGATTGCGCACGAAGATTGGCATGCCGCGCCAGAGAACGGTAATGGCCTGCCCCGCCAGCACGGGCGAGATGTCGACCTCGATCGTAGAGAGCGACATGGTGGAAGCGTCGGGGTTCATCTGATCGATGAACGGCCATAACGCAACCGCCCCCCCCACGGCAGCGAACGCGCCGGTGGCAAGGTAGATGAAGTCCCGGCGCGATACGTCGCCTTCGATATCTTCAACAGTCGCGTTCATAAGAGCGACCCTCCTTCTCGAATGAAACGATTGAAGGCAAGGTGGGCTTCGGATGCGCGAATGTCTGTGACTAAGTCACAGAACCGTGATCGTTCGAGCGGGCAAAGTCGAAAAGCGCGCTGTCGGCGGGCACGGAAACCAGTCCGCGCCCGATCTTCACCCAGCCGCGGCGCTGAAATTCCTGCAATTGCCTGCTCACGACCTCGCGCGCCGTGCCAAGTTCGGTCGCGAGCTGATGATGCGTCGCCTCGACGTCGCCATTCGCGTTGCGAAGCTGCGCGAGTTTCTGCGCGAGCCTGATATCGACGCGCGAAAAGGCGATCTCGTCGATGATGCGAAACAGGTCGGTGATGCGGTCGCTGAAGGTCTTGAAAACGAACCGCCGGAACGGGGGCGACTGGGCGATGAGGTCCTCGAAAGTCGCGCGCGGCGTGGCGACGGCTTCGACGGCCGTCTCGGCGATGGCCTCCGCGCGGTAATCCTCGTAGCCGAGAATGCACGCCGTCGTGAGCGCGCAGCTTTCGCCCGCCGAGATGCGGTAGAGCACGATCTCGCGCCCGTTTTCCGACACCTGCTGAACGCGGACACTGCCACTCAATAGAATAAGGAAGCTGGACGGCGCCTGTCCCGGTCCGAAAATGCGCGTGCCCTCGGGCAGAGCCGCGAGCCGACTTTCATTCACAAGCCGGGCCCGGAGGGCGTCGGGAAGGTCATCAAGGGCCGGAAATTGGCCAATCCAGTCGGTCATCGAGAGCCGTCTTTCTGTAGCGGTCATGCGGGGCGCGCCTGGCGAAGGGCGATTACATAGCCATTTTTGTTGCTTTGCGCCGATTTAGATCAAACTTCGGTGCACAAATTTTAGGCACGCACTTCCCCAACTCGCCAGCAATCTGGTGAAAACCAATGCATCGTCACACAAATGCAACTCTTGGCAAGCTTCGGACAAGGAATCGCTATGTCGCCGTTGCGGCTGCCCTATAGCCGCGCAATAGTTCCCACGGGTGCATTGGGCAATTCAAGACGGAGTATATAAAAGTGGCACTTGGGGGTATTTCGAAAATTGGGGCGGGCTTGCTGGCTGGCGCGGCGCTTGCTCTTTCTTCCACCACGGCGATGTCGGCTGACCTGTACAGCGGCGGTCTCAAGGACGGCCCGGTTGCGGTCAACCCGTTCACGTGGTCGGTTTGGGCCGGTGGCACGAGCGACTATATCTTCCGCGGCATCTCGCAGAACCGCCGCGATGGCACGCTTCAGGGCGGCGCTGACGCTTCCTACGGCATCTTCTATGTCGGGACTTCGCTGTCGGGCGTGAACTTCGATTCCACCATTTCGGGCGGCCCTGATACGCATCTCGAAGTGGACGTTTACGGCGGCATCAAGCCGGTGTGGAACGGCATCACCTTCGACTTCGGCGTGATCTCCTACAATTACCCGAACCAGGCTCCCGGCTTCACCGAACTCAACTTCGTTGAGCTCAAGGCTGGCGCCAGCAAGACCCTGTTCAGCGACATCACCGGCGGTGTGACGTTCTTCTACTCGCCTGACTACACGGGCGAACTCGGCGGCGCACTTGCCATCGAAGGCACGCTGTCGAAGCCGATCTACAAGTATTCCGACGTCGACTTCACGCTGAGCGGCACGGTCGGTCATCAGATGTTCGAAGAAGACAAGGTCGGCGTGTTCAAGCTGAACGACTACACGTACGGCAACGTCGGCGTGACGGCAGCGTACAAGGCGTTCTCGCTCGACCTGCGCTATTGGAACACGACGCTTGAAGATGGCGATCTGCCGGGCGGAGATGGTACCGTCGGTCAGGCTGGCTCGGCGTTCGTTGCGACCGCGAAGGTCACGTACTAATCGCTTCAGCGACCCCTTCCGAATCTTCCGAAAAGGCCGGGGCAACCCGGCCTTTTTTCGCGCGAATCGCGCCTTCTCGCGAAACCGCGCGTCGCTCGCTGCTTAAATCGGCGCGACATGAAGCAAGATCTACAAAAGACGCTGGTTTGCGATAGGTTGTGCCCAAGCAAAACTTCGAGCGCGCGCATGATTCCATTAGGAGCGAACGCTCAAACTGGCGTAACGAGCTTCCCGCCCTTGCGAACCTTGTAATACGCCCATAGTAGCCGCGCGGCGGCGCTGCGCCACGGCGTCCACGCGTCAGACATCTCGCGCAGCGCCTGCGTCGAAGGCCGCGCATCGAGGTCGAACGCCAGCCGCATCGATTCCTGAAGCGCGACATCGGCCGCCGGGAATATGTCGGGGTGGCCCGCCGCGAACAGCAGATAGACTTCGGCCGTCCACGGTCCGATGCCCTTGATCGCGGAAAGCTCGATAATGGCGCGCTCCGCGTCCATCGCCTCGATGGCAGCGAGGTCGAGACCGCCCGACAGCGCCGCCTCCTGAAGCGCACGCAAGGTGCGCATCTTGGGCCTCGAATATCCCGCCTCGCGCAAGATTGTGTCGTCCGCCGCCGCAAGCGTTTCTGCGGTAATGTCGCCGAGCGCGCCCTCAAGCCTGCCGAAGATCGCGCGCCCCGCCGCGACCGAAATCTGCTGTCCGGTTATTACGAAGACGAGGCCCTTGAACCCCCGGTCCAGCCAGCGCACGGGAACCGGACCCGCCGCCTCCTTGAGCGGCGCGAAGGAAGGATGCACGCGGACCAGCTCTGCGATGTGTTGAGCGAGATCCTCGTCCGAACGGATGAAACGCATCAGGACTGCGGCGCTCCGACAGGCGCGGAGGCGGGAACGGCCGTGGCGTTCGCCAGCACGTCGCGAAAGAGCGCCTCGTCGATCCTGAAGCCATCCGCCTTCGTCTCGATCGGGCCCGCGAGATAGACGCCATAGTCATGCCCGACGAGTTGCGAAATGAGCCAGAAATTGTAGGTTGCATTCTTGACGCGGCACCCGCGCGCGTCGAGATCGGGGAAAAATTCCCGAACCTTCGTTCCCGGCTTCGCCCAGGCGATATGCGCAAGCCCTGCGCCGTGCGGTGCGACGACCGCCTCGGCATTGCGGAACAGCGCCACCTGCCGCTCGATGGGAAGCTTGCCAAGCACGACCCGTTCGAAACCGAAGCTCCTGAGAATCGGCATCAACTCGTGTTCGTTCAGCACGCGACGCAAGCGGGCATCGTTGCGGCTGATGTAAAGGCGCTTCGGATCGTCTGGCCGCTCAGCGCCGCCCGCAACGAACCGCCCGAGATCGTCAAGCCTCGCAAGCCCCAGCGGCGACTGAAGTCCGCGCGGATTGTGGGGCACTGGAACGTCCGCCAAAAGACGCGGCACCGTGGCCGCCTCATCCGGGCCTAGCGTCTCGATGGCATCGATCCCGTAGCGTTCCTTCAGGTAAGCGACGGTGCGCTCCTGAAACGGGCTCGGATCTGCATTGACGAGAAGCCCCGGCGTCTCCCCTGCCCGTCCGCTTTCAAGGAAAGAGAGCAGCGGCAGGATATAATTGCAAAGCCAATGGAAGATGTGGCCCCGCGCGGGGACGGGCGTCATCAGGTTGAACCACGGGCGCTCGGCGGAAAGGGTGCGCAGACGGTGCGGACGCGCGCGAAGGCCGCTCACCCAATTGTGCTGCGGCCGAACCGTGAGCAGCAGGCTGTCCTTCATCATCGCGCCGGCCCAGCCCGTTACGACGACGTCCTCGATCGTGTAGATGTGGTCGGTCAGTTGCAGCGGTGTCGGCGGAACGAGACGCAACGTCCTGTGCACATCCGGAAGCGTGGCATCGACATGGACCGATGGCAGGGCGACATCGCCCGATGCGACATCCCAGATCGGCTGCGAGTCGACCGGCAGAAGCCATCGGCGCTGAAGCGGCGGGAAGAGCCGCGCGGCCTGATCCGACAGGATGTAGCGCAGGCTTCGCGCCGTGAACTTTCCACGGTGGATGCGGCCTTTGTACTGGAGGGAAACCATCGTTCGGGCTCCGCATTTTCTTCGTGCATAAGCATGCCGGGTGTAGGCGCGCAAGCGAATTCCGGCGCGGACACCCGCTGCGAAGGTTCGACGCGGACGGATGGCAAGCCGCCAGCGCCCCTCCCCTCGCCGCTGCCACGCTCCGATGGCCATCGGTAGGCAGCTGGAAATTCACGCCTGAAAACCCGAAAATGTGCTTGTGCGACCGGCATCATGTGTTATGTAAACGGAATGCGGACGCCACTCGCGCTGTCCGCTATTCCCCGGTAGCTCAGTCGGTAGAGCAAGCGGCTGTTAACCGCTGGGTCGCTGGTTCGAGTCCGGCCCGGGGAGCCACCTTCCTGTTTCTGTTGATGTTTCAGGATGTGGCTTCGAGAAGGCCGGCTCCAGATGTCACCGCCATCGCTCGGCGCGGACATTGTCGGTCTGGTGCGCATCAACCCAGCGCCCACCTTCGCTTCCTTCCTCGAACTTCCAGAGCGGCGCGTCTGTCTTGAGGCGGTCGATGAGAAATTCGCAGGCCGCGAACGCTTCCGCGCGATGCCGCGCCGCTACCCCCACAAAGACGATGACCTCGCCAGGCAGCATGCGGCCCACGCGATGCACGATGCGAATATCCCCGACCGACCAGCGCCCCCTCGCCTCCTCCGCGAGAGCAGCAAGCGCGCGCTCCGTCATGCCGGGATAGTGTTCGAGCGTCAGCGCGGAAAGCATGCCGCCTTCGTCGCGGACGAGGCCGACAAAGGTTGCAATCGCACCCGTCCCCGCCGCGCGGCCGAGTCGGGCCATTTCTTCACCCGGATCGAATATGTCGGTTTGGACCCGGATCATTTGGCCTCCCTGTAGTTTGCAGCGCTCTTGAGGCGTCACGTGCATTTGCCCTGCGCATGCAATGTGTATCGCATGTCTGCGCAGAGCACTGATCGCATTCGATGACTCAAAAAACGTGAGTCGGTCGGAGCATGTCTTATCGCAAAACCGGTGGCCGCTTCCGCGTGTTCCACGGCAAATATGGTTGCGCCTGCCCTCCGGCCAAGGCTGTTCGCGCGAAAGCGAACGCGGCAGCCGGAAACCGTTGTAGATTGAAACGGCGGAACATCCGGGAGACCGACTTATGACACCAATCGGCATCGTCACCGTTTCGGACAGGGCATCGCAGGGCGACTATCGCGACGAAGGCGGCCCGGCCATCGCTGCTTGGCTATCGCGGGTGCTCGTCTCGCCGTGGCGGCCCGAGTCGCGCCTCGTGCCGGATGACCAACCGCGCGTCGAGGCGGCGCTGCGGGCGCTTGCCGATGACGATGGTTGCGCGCTCATCGTGACCACAGGCGGCACCGGCCCCGCCCCGCGCGACGTCACCCCGGAAGCGACCGCCGCCGTGTGCGAAAAGATGCTGCCGGGGTTCGGAGAATTGATGCGCCGCGAGAGCCTCAACGCCGTGCCGACCGCTATCCTGTCACGGCAGACCGCCGGTATTCGCGGCCGCTCGCTCATTGTCAACCTGCCGGGCAAGCCCGCCGCGATCGACGTTTGCCTTCGCGCCATCATGCCCGCGATCCCCTATTGCATCGATCTCATCGGCGGCGGACGCCTCGAAACGGACCCCGCTATGTGTGTCGCCTTCCGCCCGCGCTGACGGTCGAGAAAAGCGGGCCGCAAACGCCGCCCGCCTTTTATGCTCCAACCGCAGCGCAAGATTCTAGTCGAGACGCGCCGACACGAGATGCTCGGACAGGAACCACACCTGCAATTCGTGCAAGCGGATCAATTCGCTGACGAGAAGGTCGTTCGTGCCGTCGTCGCCCGACTCGGCCGCGATTTTCGCACCCTCCCGCGCTTCCGCCAGAATGTGCCGATGTGCTTCCAGCAAGCGCGTGATCTGCTTCGCGGGGTTCTCGCGGCCCTTGGGCGGACGGCGGATCATCGTCATCTCCGCCACATCGGGCGCCATCGCCACTTGCACGCCGCCGAGCCCGCTGATGCGCTCGGCGATGGTATCGACAAGCTCGTTCTGCTCGCCATAGTGCTTATCGAACAGAAGATGGAGCTGGTAGAAGGTCGGGCCGCTCACCTGCCAATGGTGCTTCTTGTACATGTCGCGCAGCGTAATCGTGTCGGCGAGCACCTGGTTCAGCGTCTCAATGCTCTGCGCGCGCACATTCTCGCCGAGCGAGATGGGAAGGTCGGTCAGCGTACCCCAGGGTTGCGTCTCCTGCCCCTTGTCCAGATCGAGATGCGGTTGCGCTTCGGGCGCGCGGACGACCTGCTTCGCTGCGTATTTGTCGCTCATGGCTGATATCGCCTCGTTCGTTGGGAAAGTTCCTCGGACAAGCTTGGAAGGCGAAAAATGTTCCGGCGTGGCCTTGGGCTTTAGCGCATGGTGGCAATGATATGCCTGCATGGGACGAGGAAATTGATCGCGCTTGAAGATAGATATGTCTTGCCGCCATCGTGCATTTGATAGTTATGAGGTCGAGCAACGGACGCCATGGAACAAACGAGCCTGCATTTCCGGGAGAACGCGACGCGCGCCCTCGCCGATCCCCAGCTTCAGCGCGCTTTGGGCAATGTGAAAACGGGCTTCATCCTGAAGCGCGCGGCCGCTCGCGCGTCGCTGCCGGAGTTCGACGCGCTGCGCGACGAGGCGACCGCGATCAAGACGCACGTCATCGACCATCTCGACATTTACCTTGAGGAATATGAGCGCCGCGTGCTGGCCTCGGGCGGTCACGTCCATTGGGCGAGAGACGCGGCGGAGGCGCGCGAGATCGTGCTCGCCATCTGCCGCGAGGCCGGTGCGAAGACCGTCACCAAGGGCAAGTCGATGGTGTCGGAGGAGATCGGCCTGAACGCGGCGCTCGAAGCGGAGAACATCCGGCCCGTGGAAACCGACCTCGGCGAATACATCATCCAGCTTCGTCGCGAAAAGCCGAGCCACATTATTGCCCCCGCCGTGCATCTGAACCGCGACCAGATCGAAGGCGACTTTCGGGCCGCGCATGTGGACCTGCCGCCGGAGCGCGACCTGTCGCAGATCGTCGAACTCGTCGGCGAGGCGCGCACCGTGCTTCGCCAGCAGTTTCTCGCCGCCGATGTCGGCATCACGGGCGCGAATTTCCTCATCGCGGAAACCGGCAGTTCGGTGATCGTGACGAACGAGGGCAATGGCGACCTGACCCAACTTCTGCCCCGCACGCATATCGTGATCGCGAGCCTCGAAAAGCTGGTGCCGACGCTCGAAGACGCGTCGACCATCCTGCGCGTGCTCGCCCGCTCCGCCACCGGGCAGGAGATGACGAGCTACACCACCTTTTCCACCGGCCCGCGCCGCGATGAAGACCCCGACGGACCGGACGCCTATCACGTCGTGCTGCTCGACAATGGCCGCTCGGCGATGCTCGGCACCGATTTTCAGGACATGCTGCGTTGCATCCGCTGCGGTGCCTGCCTGAACCACTGCCCGGTCTATGCGGCGGTCGGCGGCCACGCCTATGGCTCGGTCTATCCCGGCCCGATGGGCGCGGTGCTGACGCCGCAACTCACTGGCATCCACGACGCGGCGCACCTGCCCAATGCGTCAACCTTCTGCGGGCGCTGTCAGGCTGTGTGTCCGATGCATATCCCGCTGCCGAAGATGATGCGGCACTGGCGCGAGCGCGATTTTGCCGGCCAGTCGGCGCTCGCCACGCCGAAGCTCGCGATCAGGGCCTGGGCCTGGTTCGCGAAGCGACCGGGATTTTACCGTTTCGCCACCGCAGCGCAGGGACGTGTGCTCTCGCTGCTCCCCCGCTCGATGCTGGCGAAGCTGCCCCTTGCCAGGGGCTGGACGCCCTACCGTGTCCTGCCGAAGCCTGCCTCGCGCCCCTTCCTCGCGCAATGGGAAGCGCGGGAGCAGGAAAAGCTGCGCCGGGAAAGGCCGCATCATGGCTGAAAAAGTCTCGACTGAAAAGACTATGAGCGCGCGCGACGCGATCATGGCTCATGTGCGCAAAGGGCTTGGTGTGCGCGGCGATGAGCCGGGGCGGCGCGGCGTCGTTCAGACACGGCTCCGCAATCCCGTCGCGAACCTCATTCCCGAACGCGCCAAAGGCACGAAGCCGGAACTCGTGAAGCAATTCCAGACCATGCTGGAAAATGGCGGCACTGGCGTCGTTCGCGTCCGCACCTACAAGGGCGTGCCGGACGCGGTCGCGACCGCGCTTCGCGAACGTAATCTGCCGAGCCGGGTGCGCCTTGGCAGCGACCCTTTCTTCAGGACGTTCGAGGCCGAGCCGGGCCTGCTCGAAATCCTCGGCGGCGCGGCGGAGGCAACCGACCTCGTAGGCCTCAGCCATGCCTTCGCCGGCGCATCGGAAACCGGCACGCTGTTCCTCGCGTCCGGGCCGGACAACCCGTCGACGCTGAACTTTCTGCCCGAGCATCATTTCGTGCTGATCGACGCCAGCGACGTCTTCGGGTCGTATGAGGAGTGCTGGGTGAAGCTGCGCGGCGTTCTCGGCGCGGGCGTGATGCCGCGCACGGTGAACCTCATCAGCGGCGCGTCGCGCACGGCCGACATCGAGCAGACCATCGTCAAAGGCGCGCACGGCCCGAAGAGCCTTGCGGTGTTCATCGTCGGCTCCGCGCGCGAGTAGAGCGTGACCCGCAAAAGCGGGGCACCGTTTGCTATAAGGTCATGCTCATAAGGCGTCGGAATCGGGCGAGAGTCTTCGCGCGCGATTTCACGTCCCTTCGCAATGCCGCTCCGAGGCCGCCCGCAGCGCATTTTGATGCGCCGCTGCCACACACCTGTCATGAGACATCGCGATGGTGGGATACTGGAGGCGAAATACCTCCGGGAAGGGCACGGCCAAACCCCGCACCGGGCCCTTCCCCCCGCTCGGGATGCCTTCGCGGGAGGAGTGACGGATGCAGTGCGCCGCGCGCTACGGCGTCGACGCTGCTCGACCACGTGCGCCCCGCATGTCGATCGGCATCTCTGCGATCTAAAACGTCGCCATGAATTCGCGATAGCCCGGGTTCTGCCGGAGCAGGCTGCCCGCCGACGAGATGAGCAGATCGACATCATCCTTCGGCAACTTAAAACGCGTCGGGATCTTTTCGAGCCGCGTGCGCACGGACGCCTCGCGCATCTGGTCGAAGCTCACCTTCGACACGGTCAGCGTGAGGTCGCGGCAGTTCCACCCTTCGGTCGTGCCACGATACGAGACCACCTCGGGCGGCGTCAGCCCGCAGCGATATTCGATCATGCGGTCGCGCCAGTTTTCCATCTGCGCGACGAAGGCGTCGTAGGCCGCGCGCACGTTCGCATCGACCGCCGTATCGGATACGGCCTGAATGAGGTCCATCAGCTCGGGCGACTCGGCGCTTTTCGCGAGATCGCCTCCGGGCGGGCGGCCCGCATCGACCACCACGAACAGGAAGCGCTTGAGGTTCACCACCTGCTTCGGCGTCAGCGGCTCGTAAGGTTTCGTCGCGGCCGCGAGTTCGAGCACGAAGCCCGAGAGGCCGAGATTGTCCGTCATGCCGCCGTCGAGGAGCTTCACGAACTTCACGTCGGTCTTCTCGCGGTAGCGCTTCAGCGCCCCCGCCGACGCACGCAGGATCGCGGGAGCGCCCGCGCGGTCGGCCGAATAGGTCCAGTCCGGCATGTCGAAGCGGCAACGGTCGGCGTAATTCTCGATCACGATCGGTGCGAACACGAACGGCACCGCCGCCGACGCGGCCACGGCTTCGGAAAGCGGATAGCGGCGCAGATCCGAGCAGAGCGCGCCGAAGTTCGTCGGGTTATAGATGAAGGTCGTGCGGTTGTAGATGTCGGACGCGTTGATCCAGAGCTGCGGGCGACCGGGGCGCATCACGTCGCCGAAGGTTGCGCCGCGGAAGAGGTTCTTTTCGAGCCACGTCGGCAGACCCGACCGGTCGTTCACGCCGCCCTTGGCGAGCAGCATCAGGTTCGGCAGGTTGACGGAGGTCGAAAGCGAAGCCTCGACATCCTGCACCAAAAAACGCTTGCGGAAGTCGGAGAGGGTATCCCGCCCCTTGAGCGCGAAATAGGCCGCCGTGACGGACCCGCCCGACACGCCGGAGACGAGCGATACCTGATCGATGAGCGACTGCGATCCGACCTTCGAGCGCGCTTCCGTCCGGGCGAGTTCCTGAATCACGCCGAAGGCGAAAGCGCTGGCACGTGTGCCGCCGCCTGAGAAGCTGAGGCCGAT
>NZ_JFZJ01000095.1 GCF_000636015.1 Rhodomicrobium udaipurense JA643 | reverse complement strand
CTTGTAAGGCTGCATCACCTCGAACCGCGTGAGGAGCACGTCGAAGAGCTGGTCACGCGCCACGTCTGGGCCGGGCGCCGGAAATTTTTCCAGCACCGCCAGATCGACCGCGCGCACGAAGGCGGCGAGTATCTGCGTCTTGCTTTGAAATTCCTTGCGAAATTCGATCAGCGGGATCTGCGCTTCCGCCGCGATCTCGCCAAGGCTCAGATCGCGCCAGCCGCTCGTCTCGGCAAGCTTCAGCGCCGCTTTGATGATGCGGTCGCGATGGGTATATCCGTCAAGCATTGTCCGCCTCCTCAATCACGCTTTCCAATATCGCGTGCCTCCGGTGCGAGTTCAATGCCGCCCTGCGACGCGTTCAGCCAAGCGGACGTGCGACATCGAAAGCCGGACCTTTCCGCGCGGGGGCGCATTCTCCGCCCAGCATGCAATCTTTCGTCACGCTGTGGCCGAGCATCGCCATCAACGGTTCGAGCCGCGCATCGTGGACGCCGAGGCGTCGCAGATGCTGGACCGTGTTCACGACGTAATCGATGTTCGGTCCAGCGCGACCGACGCTGCGTCTCACGATCGACGCCTGAGTTTCGAGGGGCAGCAGCCCGGTATATTGCCGGTGATGGCGCCCCATCAGAAAGCTCAGCGCAAGGACCGTGCGGCCGCTTCCATCGAGCAACTTCACGGGGCGCTTCACCGCCGTGTAAACGTTGTTCATGTTCTCGCGGCGCTTCAGGTAGTGGCGCGTGTCCAGATCGAGGCGGCGCGGGACGCGGAACGCCATGCCCTCGCATTGACCGCCCTTGTCGAGGCCGAGCACCAGCCCCGGCACCGATTTCGTTCCCCGGTGAATGAAGGAATAGCAGCAGAGTTCGCGATGCGCGCCTTCGAGGAGTGCGCGCGAGGATTCCTCAAAAACGAAGCCAGGCCGCCACATCAGCGAGCCGTAACCGAAAATCCAGAGGTCCACAGTCTCGATCCGTCGGGCGGGATGCCCGCGCCGCGCCTCTTACACTGCCGCACCGCGCAACGCAAAGACTTCCGCTCGCGTCGGCGTTTGCTTCCGCAAGATCGCGGCAAGCGAAGCTTAATCCTTCTTCGGCGCGGGCGTGCGGCCGAAGTTCGGCTCGGGGCTCTCCTGGCCCGCGTCGATGATGCTTCGGCGGACGGCGCGCGTCCGCGTGAACTTGTCGAACAGCTTGTCGCCCTCGCCCCAGCGGATATGACGCTGCAT
This sequence comes from Rhodomicrobium udaipurense JA643, assembly GCF_000636015.1. Lineage (GTDB taxonomy): Bacteria > Pseudomonadota > Alphaproteobacteria > Rhizobiales > Rhodomicrobiaceae > Rhodomicrobium > Rhodomicrobium udaipurense. The sequence continues at coordinate 10,885 of NZ_JFZJ01000095.1, read as the reverse complement.
GGCCGCGAGATCTTCTGTGAAGCGGCCTAGAATTTCGAGCACCGCTTCCTTGTTGTTGATAAAGATGTCGCGCCACATCGTGGGGTCAGATGCGGCGATGCGGGTAAAGTCGCGGAAGCCGGACGCCGAAAACTTGATGACCTCGCTCTTTTTCTCTTCTTCGAGGTCCGCCACGGTGCCCACGATATTGTAGGCAATCAAATGCGGCAGGTGCGATGTGATGGCGAGCACGAGGTCGTGGTGCTTCGGTTCCATGATCTCGACATGGGCGCCGCACGCTTCCCAGAACGCCTTGAGCTTCGCAACGGCGGCCTCATCGGCGTCCGGCAGCGGCGTGAGAATGGTCCAGCGCCCGTCGAACAATTCCGCGAAGCCGGATTCGGGGCCGGAAAACTCGGTGCCCGCGATAGGATGGCCGGGGATGAAGTGCACATGCGGCGGCAAATGCGGGGCGACCGCGTCCACCACCGCTTGCTTGACCGAGCCCGCGTCGGAGAGGATCGCGCCGTCCTTCAGATGCGGGGCGATTTTCTGCGCCAGCGCCTCGAACGTGCCGACCGGCGTGCAGAGGATCACGAGGTCTGCGCCCGCCACCGCGTCGGCGGCGTGCTCGTAAACCTCATCCGCGAGGCCGAGCCGCTTCACCGCCGCGCGCGTCGCTTCGGTGCGCGCCGACGCCGTAATCGTGCGCGCGAGACTGGCGCGGCGCATCGCGTGGCTCAGCGACGAACCGATGAGACCCACGCCGATCAGCGCAACCTTCTCGAACATGGGCGCGTCCGTCATCGTTCGCTGAACTCCTCAAGCGCGGCGAGCACAGCGCGGTTTTCCTCTTCGAGCCCGATGGTCATGCGCAGCGCATGCGGTAGCCCATACGCGCCGACCTGCCGCAGGATGATGCGCCGCTCGTTCAGGAACGCATCGGCGTCATGCGCGGTGCGGCCCGGCTCCGAGGTGAACGGTATCAGCACGAAATTGGCGACGCTCGCGCGCACGTCGAAGCCCATCTTGCGAAACTCAAGCGTGACGATGTCGCGCCACGTGTCGTTATGCGCCTTAGCGGCTTCAATGTGGGCCTTGTCGGCGAGCGCCGCGATAGCCGCGTCCATCGAAGGTTGCGCGAGGTTGAACGGGCTGCGGATGCGGTTCAACGCGTCGGCGATGGCGGCGGGCGCATAGGCCCAGCCCACGCGGGCGGCCGCGAGACCGAAGATCTTCGAGAACGTGCGCGTCATGATGGTGTTCGGCGTGGTCGCCACCATCTCGATGCCCGCTTCGTAGTCGTTGCGGTTCACATATTCGGCATACGCCCCGTCGAGCACGAGCAGCACGTTGTCCGGGAGCGCAGCGCGAAGGCGGCGCACCTCCTGATGCGGCAGATAGGTGCCGGTCGGGTTGTTCGGGTTCGCGATGAACACGGCCTTCGTGCGGGGCGTCACGCATTCGAGGATCGCATCGACGCTCGCGGTCAGGTTCTTCTCCGGCGCGACGACCGGTTCCGCGCCCGCCGCGAGAATCGCGATTCGGTATACGAGAAAGCCGTGCTCGGTGTAGATCGCCTCGTCGCCGGGGCCGAGATAGGCCTGCGCCAGGATGTGGAACAGCTCATCGGACCCGTTTCCGCAGATAATGTGCGCCGGATTCAGCCCGTAGGCCGCGCCGATGGCCTCGCGAAGCGCCGTGCATGCGCCGTCGGGGTAGCGGTCGAGATGGCTCGCAGCCGCGCGATAGGCTTCGACCGCATGCGGCGACGGGCCGAGCGGCGTTTCATTCGACGACAGCTTTATGACCGGACCTTCGCCCGCGAGCTTCGAGCGACCCGGAACATACGGATCGATGGCGAGCACGCCGGACCGGGGGCTTGGAGCCTCTCCGCGAACCACCTGTTTTCTCCTTGGTAGGGGTATTGTGCAATGCGCGCTTATAGACCCAACTTGCGGCGGGGGACAATATGCGGAGGCAGGGCCGCTTCAAATCGTTGCTATCAAGGCGGGCGAAACACAGAGACGCGGCGCGCAAAACGGCAGGCGGGATGGTGCGCGGCGTAGTTCAGTGTATCGTTCAAACGAAACGGCCTCCGCATGGGGAGGCTGTGCTCTCGCAGAGCTTCTAAGTGCCCGAGGCTGTTGCCGTTTGGGCATCCCGCCTGTCTCTAACAGGTGGATCAAGTCCGGCGAAACCGGACATTTGTCAGGCTAGCACCAGGCGAAGGCGCCGGCAAGCAGGGTGCGGCGAAGAGTGTCGCCGGCCGCTATCCTTGAGGTAATCACATGACCTATGACGACCAGAAAATCGCGGCGCGGCTTCAGGCGGAACTGCCGAACTGGACATACGCCCACGGCTATCTGCGCCGCACTTACAAGACCAAGAACTGGAAAGCGACGATGATGCTCGTCAACGCAATCGGCTATCTGGCCGAGACAGCGTGGCATCATCCCGATCTGCTGGTTTCGTTCTCCTCGGTGGAATTGCGGCTGATGTCGCACGACGCGGGCGGCATCACCGACAAGGATTTCGAGTTGGCGGCGAAGATCCAGGCGCTCGTGGGCTGGAAGGACGGCAACCGCATTTTGGGCGAGTGAGGGCGACGCTCGCAGAAAGAAAGGCCGGGGCTTGGCCCGGCCTTCGATTGCATGCTGAAGCGCTGAAGCTTCGCGAATCAATCAACCGCGCGGTTGATTGATTCGATTCGGAAGCGGTGTTAAAGACCGATCAGGCGAAGTCGCCGCCGTCGTCGCCGAAGCCCCAGCTGTCGTCACCGCCGCCGCTGTTATCGGCATAGTCGGACTGCGGGAAGCTTTCGCCAGCGCCAGCTGCCGCCTCGGGATTGGCCGCAGCCGCTGCCTGCGTCACGGCGCTGTCGCTTCCGAACATCGAGCTGATGCCGGAGAACAGAAGCGCGCCGCCCGCCACGCCGACCGCCGTCGTGGCGGCGCTGCGGAGGAAGCCGCCCTGCTGCTGGGGCTGCATCGCCGGGCCACCCTGATACGGCGGCTGCTGGCCGTAACCCTGCTGCTGCGGCGCACCCCACGGGTTGCGCGACTGCGGCTGCTGAGGCTGCGCGCCACCGCCGAAAAGGCCGCCGAGGAAGCCGCCGGACTGGCGCGGCGCGGACGCTTCGCTCACCTGGCGCTGCAAATCCTGCATCTGCGCTTCAGCGTTCTTCAGCGCAAATTCCTGCATGATGACGGTCTGGGCGAGGATATAGACGGTCTCAGGGCGCTCCTGAGCGAGACGGCGCAGAAACTCTTCCGCCTCGGGGTCTTTCTGCTGCGGGGGTACGCTGCGCACGCGCTGGGCGAGATCGCCAAGAAGACGCTGTTCTTCGGGTGTCATCGAGAGTGCCTCCGGTTTGGTGCGAAACGCCTGCGGATCGATCCCCCTGCGGAATCGGTGCCCTGTCGCCTCGCGCCGCCTCCCTTGGTCGGGGAGGCGATTTCTTGTCTGCTGTCAGATAGGGGTTCAAAGGCGTCTTGAAAGATGGCAAAACCACGAAAATTTGATGAAGAAGTTCGGGCGGATTTTCGGCGAAGGCTGGAGCCGATCTTGTCGTCGGAGTGGCTTCCGGCAAGCGCGACGGTTGGCGGCAGCAAAAAGCTTCCGCCTATTCAAAACGCCTCATTTTGAGGCATTCGCACTTATGGAAGCCGCCATTTTGGAAGCGGCACCTACCGGAGATGTGCCCGCAAGAAAATTTTCGCCAAGGTAAGTTGGCCGCGCTACAACCTGGATCGAGAATTATTACATTTTCGTGACTGTTCATTTCGCGGTTGCAGGTCGATATTTATCAACGGCAATTGTAATTATTTGAGGACATGCCCGAAAAAGCGCGCGATAGCGGTTGCTTCGAGGCGCGCATTTTCCTATATTCGCGGCATCGATTTGGCCGGACGATTTGGGCCGTTTCGCCTCGCCTTTCGCGCTAGGCCACGTGTTCCTACCTCTCCACCCATCGACTACCGTTGCGTCGCTTCGGCTGCGTGACAAATTTCTATCTAGCGAAAGGACTTCCCCATGAATATGGGCGTCGTGAAATGGTACAACAGCCAAAAAGGCTATGGCTTCATTCAGCCCGATGACGGCGGCAAGGACGTGTTCGTCCACGTCAGCGCTCTGGAGCGCGCCGGTCTCCGCGGCCTCGTTGAAGGCCAGAAGGTTTCCTTTGAGATCCAGACCGACCGCCGCACAGGCAAGACCTCGGCGGGAAATCTGCAGGTCGCTTAAAGACCAGTATTTTTTAGAGCGCGGGAAACCGCGCTCTTTTTTTATTCTATTTCCGCCGCGCTTGGGTTTCACAGCGCGAGCATGCCTTAACCACAGTGTCGGTTTTGACCGGGCGTGCGTGCCTTATTCCATCTCTCCCAAAGGTAGTGCTTTTCAAGCGCCTTGCCGATGCTTATTATTTGAGCGTAGGGCGGGGATGCGCGGGTTTTCGGCATCCTGTTTGCATAGGGGACATCATCAGTTCCGGATTGGCAACGGGTTCAGCATTGGATCGATCTCCAAATCAGACGTTTAATTTTTCTCCATGCGGCTGGACCCCCTTCCATTGGCCATCTCACGTCCGACATAAAATTAGGGCACTCTCGACCGACCTCGTGGCGATGAAGTGTCCGCCGAGCAGCCTTGCCGGGTCGATTTACCCTGGCCCTCTTGGGGCAGAGAGAAGGTGCATGGGGCTCCTCACGCTCACTCCAGGACTTATCTCCAACGACGATCAGCGGGGTCGCGATGTCGACTGACTTGTTTGACACCTATGCGCGCGGTTTCGAGGCAAAACGCGAAACCGTTATGAGTTTGGCGGAGTATCTGAAGGGGTGCAAAACAGATCCGCTCATGTACGCCTCCCCACATGAGCGATTGCTCGCCGCTATTGGCGAGCCTCAGATGGTGGATACTTCCAAAGACTCCCGTCTCGGCCGCATATTCATGAACCGGACTATCCGGATGTATCCGGCCTTCGCCGAGTTCTACGGCATGGAGGAGACGATCGAACGCATCGTCGCCTTCTTCCGTCAGGGCGCGCAAGGCCTTGAGGAGCGCAAGCAGATCCTCTATCTGCTCGGTCCCGTCGGCGGCGGCAAGTCTTCGCTCGCCGAGCGCATCAAGGCGCTCATGGAGCAGAAGCCGATCTATGTTCTGAAGGCGGGCGATGACTTGTCTCCGATCTTCGAGAGCCCGCTCTGCCTTTTCGACCGCGAGACGATGGGCGACCGCATCGAAGAAGAATACGGCATTCCGAAGCGCCGCCTCACCGGCCTCATGAGCCCGTGGTGCCTAAAGCGGCTCGACGAGTTCGGCGGCGACATCACGAAGTTCAAGGTCGCGAAGATCCTGCCCTCGCGGCTGCGCCAGATCGCCATCGCGAAGACAGAGCCGGGCGACGAGAACAATCAGGACGTCTCCTCGCTCGTCGGCAAGGTGGACATCCGCCGTCTCGAATTGCTCGCGCAGAACGACCCGGACGCCTACTCCTACTCCGGTGGCCTGAACCGCGCGAACCAGGGCGTGCTCGAATTCGTCGAAATGTTCAAGGCGCCGATCAAGATGCTGCATCCGCTCCTGACTGCGACGCAGGACGGGAACTATGTCGGCTCGGAAAACATCGGCTCGATCCCGTTCAACGGCATCATCATGGCCCACTCGAACGAAGCCGAGTGGCGCAGCTTCAAGAACAACAAGACGAACGAAGCCTTCATCGACCGTATTTACGTGATCAAGGTTCCGTATTGCTTGCGCGTTCAAGAGGAAGAGCAGATTTACGACAAGCTCATCCGCACATCGGAACTGGCGAACGCTCCGTGCGCTCCCGGTACGCTCGGAATGCTGGCGCGCTTCTCGGTGCTTTCGCGCCTCAAGCCGCACGAGAATTCGAGCCTTTACGCGAAGATGCGCGTCTATGACGGTGAAAGCCTGAAGGAGGTTGATCCCAAGGCGCGCACCATGCAGGAATACCGCGACCACGCGGGTGTGGATGAAGGCATGGACGGCATCTCGACGCGCTTCGCGTTCAAGACGCTGTCGGCAACCTACAACCACGACACGCAGGAAGTGGGCGCCGATCCGGTGCATCTCATGTATGTGCTGGAGCAGGCCATCCGCCGCGAGCAATATCCCGACGACGTGGAAAGCGCATATATCGAGTTCATAAAGACGGAACTCGGCCCGCGCTATGCTGAGTTCATCGGGAACGAGATCCAGAAAGCCTACCTTGAATCCTATCACGACTATGGCCAGAACCTGTTCGACAGGTACGTCGCCTATGCCGATGCGTGGATCGAGGATCAGGACTTCAAGGACGCCGACACGGGGCAACTCCTGAACCGCGAGCTTCTCAATCAGGAGCTTTCGAAGATCGAGAAGCCCGCCGGCATCGCGAACCCGAAGGACTTCCGCAACGAGGTCGTCAAGTTTACACTGAGGGCCAGAGCGCAGCGCGGCGGCAAGAACCCGAGTTGGACGAGCTACGAAAAGATTCGGGAAGTCATCGAGCGGCGCATGTTCAGCCAGGTGGAAGACCTTCTACCTGTGATCAGCTTCGGTTCGAAGAAGGATGGCGAAACCGAGAAGAAGCATAGTGAGTTTGTCGAGCGGATGGTGACGCGAGGCTACACCGAGCGTCAGGTTCGCAGACTTGTTGAATGGTACATGCGCGTTAGACAGGCGGGCTAGGCTACGAAACGTGTACATCATTGATCGGCGTCGCGATGCGAGCGGCAAGAGTCTAGGCAACAGGCAGCGGTTCATCCGCCGCGCTCGGGCGCTTGTCCGACACGCGGTGCGGGAAGCCTCGAAAGACCGCAAGATCACGGACACGGGCAAAGGCGGCGAAATCGTCGTGCCCGTGGACGGTGTTCACGAGCCGTCGCTGCGCCGAAGCAGCAAGGGCGGGAGTCGCGAATACCTTTTGCCCGGCAACAAGACCTACATCGAGGGCGACAGCATCGAGCGGCCGCCCTCCGGTGGCGGCAAGGGCGGCGCGAGCGGGGACGGGGGCGGGGAGGACGAGTTTCGCTTTGCCCTTTCGGACGAGGAGTTCATCGACCTCTTCCTCGAAGACCTCGAATTGCCCGACCTCGCCAAGCGTCAGGTCATGGGCGAAGGCAAGGATCAGCCGCGCCGCGCAGGATACCGCTCATCCGGGCCGCCGTCGTCGCTATCGATCCAGCAGACCATGCGCAAGAGCCTCGCCCGGCGCATAGCGCTGAAGCGTCCCAAGGTTGACGAGATCGCCGAACTTGAGGCGCAGCTCAAGGCGCTGGAAGATGAGGGCGGCCACGATGACCAGATCCTCCAAATCCGCGAGGCGTTGAAGAAGCAGGCGAAGCGGTCGATCGCGATCCCGTTCATCGATCCGGTCGACGTGCGCTATCGCCGCTTCGAGATGGAGCCGAAACCCGTCGCGCAGGCGGTGATGTTCTGCCTGATGGACGTGTCCGGCTCCATGGACGAGCATCTGAAGGATCTCGCGAAGCGCTTCTACAGCCTTCTCTACCTGTTCCTCAGCCGCCGTTATCGCTACGTCGAGGTGGTGTTCATCCGCCATACGCACGAGGCGAAGGAAGTGGACGAGGACACGTTCTTCCACAGCCGCGAGACAGGCGGCACCGTTGTATCGACCGCGCTGGAAGAAATGATCAAGGTGGTGCACGACCGTTTCCCGCCCGGCGTCTGGAACATCTATGCCGCGCAAGCATCGGACGGCGATAACCTGCCGATCGACAACGAAAAGACGGTCTCGCTCCTCAAAACGTCGATCCTGCCGCTGTGCCAGTATTACGCGTATATCGAAGTTGGCCGCGAGCCGGAGGAGCGCCGCCGGTCGGTCGAGCCACCAACCACGCTCTGGCGCGCCTACGACATGATCCTCTCGCCGAAACTGCCCATGGCGATGCGAAAAGTTCGCGACCGTCGTGACATCTATCCTGTCTTCCGGGAGTTGTTTGAACGGAAGAGCAACGCAGCAAGCACGGGGGCCTGATGACGACGACGGTAACGGCCGGCAGGGATGATCCGCTTCTGTTCAAGGATGGCGACTGGGATTTCGATACCCTGTCGCGCATCTATGACGGGGTGGCGGAGATCGGCGATGAGCTGAAGCTCGACATCTATCGGCCGCGCATCGAGGTCATCACCACCGAGCAGATGCTCGATGCCTACGCCTCCACCGGCATGCCGCTTTTCTACCGGCACTGGTCGTTCGGCAAGCAGTTTGTGCGCAACGAAACGCTGTATCGCAAGGGCTGGCAGGGCCTCGCCTACGAAATCGTCATCAACTCGAATCCGTGCGTCGTGTATCTCCTCGAAGAGAACACGGCGACCATGCAGACGCTGGTTCTGGCGCACGCGGCCTTCGGGCACAACCACTTCTTCAAGAACAACTACGTCTTCAAGCAGTGGACCGACGCGGACGGCATCCTCGATTATCTGGCCTTTGCGAAGAACTTCATCGCCGATTGCGAAGAAAAATACGGTCAGGCCGAGGTGGAGCGTGTGCTCGACGCCGCCCACGCGCTGCAAAATCAGGGCATTCACCGCTACCCTGGCAAGCGGCAAATGGATCTGCGCTCCGAGCAGAAGCGCGAGCGCGAGCGGCGCGAGCACGGCGAACGGCTGTTCAACGATTTGTGGCGCACCGTGCCGGAAGGGCAGGGCAAGAAGGCCAAGAAGCGCACCACGGAACGAGATCGGCGCCGCGCGCTCCTCGGGTTGCCCGAGGAAAACATCCTCTATTTCCTCGAAAAGACTTCGCCGCGACTTCGGCCGTGGCAGCGCGAGGTCATCCGCATCGTCCGCCTCATCGCGCAGTATTTCTATCCGCAGCGCCAGACGAAGATGATGAACGAGGGCTGCGCCACCTACACGCACTACGAGATCATGCAGCGACTATACGATAGAGGTCGCATCACAGAAGGCTCGTATCTCGAATTCCTGCACTCGCACACCAATGTGGTGGCTCAGCCGGATTTCGACGACCGCCGTTATTACGGGCTGAACCCGTACGCGCTCGGCTTCACCATGATGAAGGACATCGAGCGCATGTGCGTGGACCCGACGGCGGAAGACCGCGCCTGGTTCCCGGACATCGCCGGCAACGCCGACCCGGTGGAGACGCTCAAGGACATTTGGGCAAATTACCGCGACGAGAGCTTTGTTTCGCAGTTCCTCAGCCCCGCCGTGATCCGCAAGATGGGCCTGTTCCTCGTCACGGACGATGCCGGCGAGAAGGATCTGTCGGTCGACGCCATCCACGATGAGCGCGGCTACATGCGCGTTCGCCGGGCGCTCGCGCGGCATTACGATGTCTCGCGCCACGATCCCGACATCCAGATCGTGGACGTTGACCTCGAAGGCGACCGCCGCCTCGTCCTGCGCCATAGCGTGGTGGACGGCGTCATGCTGGAGGAGGAGGACGCCGAGCGCGTGCTTCAGCACCTCGCGAACCTTTGGGGGTACGAGGTGCATCTGACGGAAGAGAACGACAAGGGCGACATCTCCACCAAGCACACGGCGGAGCCGGTACACCCGTTCGTTTAGCGAGTTGTTCAGGCAGGGCGGGTATAAAGTGCCTTGAACGGGGCCGTTGCTCCGATGTGTCGCCTTGTCGGAAGAACTTCGATGCCCTTCGAAATCGAACGGAAATTTCTCGTGGCGGGCGATGGCTGGCGCGCGGATGCCGACAGCGGGTGGATCATCCGTCAAGCTTATCTCGCCAACACCGGGAAGATGTCGCTTCGCATCCGTACCCGAGATGGCCGGGCGACGCTGACGATGAAGTCAGCTGGCGTGGGTATCAGCCGCTTGGAATTCGAATACGACATCCCGCTCGATCACGCGGCCGCGCTCATGGAGCTGCGTGAGGGCTCGATCATTGAAAAGCGTCGCCATCTGCTGCCGTGGTACGGCCTGACATGGGAGATCGACGTGTTTCAGGGCGAGAATAATGGTCTCGTGGTGGCCGAAATCGAACTGCCGCACGAGGATCACGGCTTCCCGCTGCCGTCTTGGATCGGAGCGGAGATCAGCGGCGACCCGCGCTATTCGAACGCGAGTCTCTGCAAGCGGCCATTCTCGCGTTGGGGAGAGGCTCCGGCAGGCGAGCGCGCTGCCGATCCGGAAATGTGATCGCGCCTTAATGCCTCCACGCTGAAATCAGTCGAGCGCGGATTATTTGATCCCGTAAGCACTTAAGCGGCGCGATGCTTATGCACCACAATAGAGCATGCACTTTTGAGCGGTGCGCGACTTGTCCGACTGTCATCTCCCGGTCATTCTCGATGGACAGCATTCGCGGATAACAAGGGAGGATCAGCATGGACCCGAAAACCACAGCGCTCGTGCTCATCGAATACCAAAACGATTTCGTGAAACCGGGCGGCGCAAACTATGAGGGCGTCAAGGGCGTGATGGAGAGCACGAACATGCTCGCCAATACGCTTGCGACGGTCGACGAGGCGCGGGCGCGCGGCGCGACCATCATGCACGCTGCAATCAGCTTCGCCGAAGGTTATCCGGAAATCCCGGCTAACCCCTATGGCATTCTCGCGGGGATCGTGGCGGGGCAAGCCTTCCGCAAGGGCACGTGGGGCGCGGAGATCATCGAGGAGCTGACGCCTCAGCCGGGTGATATCGTTATCGAAGGCAAGCGCGGGCTCGACTGCTTCGCCAGCACCAACCTCGATTTCGTGTTGCGCCAACGCGGCGTGACCGACGTGGTGCTCGCGGGCTTCCTCACGAATTGCTGCGTCGAGAGCACCATGCGCTCGGCCTATGAGCGCGGCTTCCGCGTCGTCACGCTCACCGACTGCACGGCGGCGCTGAGCGAGGAAGAGCAGCGCGTGGCGATCACGAAGGACTTCGCGTTGTTCTCGCGGCCGATGACGCA
>NZ_JFZJ01000094.1 GCF_000636015.1 Rhodomicrobium udaipurense JA643 | reverse complement strand
TCACATGCACATGTGACCAGTTGAGCCCACCGAGGTTTCCGGCAAGTGCGGCTCTGTTAGGCGCCCCGTACATCACGACAATTGAGTGGCGCGCGCACTCCTGATAGCAGCGACGTCCCAGTTCGCGCAGCAGGCCACGCCCCTGGAAGTGCCCGTCGACCATACTGTCGATCGGTTGTCCCCCAATCACAACCTTTGCGCCGTCTGTAAGCGGCACCGGCCACACAGTGTAAAACCCAACAATTCGATTACCTGCAAGAGCAACAATCCCTGGCGCGGTTCCGATAATTGTGTTGTTCCAGTGTTTCTGGTCGTACTCGACCGAGCGTGACGAACCCCATACGCGTTCGAACAGCTCGCGCAGGTCTTCCCAATGAGAGGGATCGTATACTTGGTAGTCAATCATGGACATGCCATTTCAAAACGAGCGCTAATGTGCAGGACTCATTGTTTAGCCAACTTGAAAATGATGTTGCTGAATGAGTGTCGCGGAAAAGGAGGTGGGGGCGCATCGATACACCCACGGGACGGAGCACTATAGCGGCCAGTCCAGCCATGTCTGATACGGCACATAGCACTGTTTGAAGAGATCGGAGAAGGACGTCCAAACAACCAGCACCACCCCGAGAGCCGCGTAGGGCGCTGCACTGAGAAAGAATCGACTGCGACCTCTGATAAGATAAGGCGTCCGCGCCATGATCATAAGCTGGATCGGCGCAACATAATAGCCGAAGCGGTCGCTGATCACTGACGAAACTGGTAAGAGAGCGATGGTACCGAGCATGGTCCAGGCACCGATGAGCGCCAATTTGTAATCGGCCGGAAAACGTTCCAGGTAGGCCCGCCGCAGAACGAGCAGGAAATAACCTCCGACGACTGCCAGCATCCCAGTCCTGTATATGGCGCCAGCGGCATCGACGCCTGCGTCGACGTAGCGGTCGGAATAGAAGGCCACCTTGTCAGTTAGCAGGAATAATGCACTCGGCAGCACGAGAATGCCAGAAAGGATCAAGGTGGCCCGCGTCACCCTGAACTTGACGAAAGGCGCGAGTGCCAAGAAGGCGAGCGCGCTGGTGTGAAAAAGACTCGCAAACACTACCAAAGCTACGTAGGTGATGGGTTGTCGCGAGCGAAACGCATTCAGCGCCAGGCAAATCATGCCGACCGCTGCGCCTTGTCGGATGCCGGACATCGGCAAGTTGATTACAAGAACAGGAAAAGCCAAAATTAATATGGCCAGAGGATTAGGCTCCCGTACTGCAAGTCTCGTAAGCCCCCAGAAAAAGAGCATCGCCATGAGGACGTTTAGATAGGGATATTCGAAGCCGAGTGAATGAAGTTGCGTCAACAGCAGCCAATAACCCGGCTCCGGTCCCGACACTGCCTCTTCTACGGTCAGATACTGCGCTGAAAGATAGTTATTTCGGTATCCGCTCCAATCGCATCCAACCTCGTATCGAAAAGCGACGAAGAGAAATAAAAAAAGCGCTACGATAGGAAACAAGGCCCGGCGAAGCTGTGCGCTTTTGAATGACAGAAAACCTGCAAGGAGAAGCGCCGCATAAGAAGCAACATAAATCAACTGCTCAGACCCTCATGAACACTGTGGAGGCGACGATGTCTTCCCTCTTTTGAGGTTGCATCTTCAGGTCGCTTGTCCTCAGCCAGCTTTGCAGCATCAAGAGGGCCCATAGTGTCCAGCCCGCATTATCCCGCCCCTCCTGATGAGCATCCCAAAGACGGCCGACGGCTCCCGCTTCGAGCACACCGGCTTCGCGGATCGCGGTGGATGTAATCAGATCTCCTGCCCACGCGCGCAGGGGGCCCCTGAGCCAACCATCCAAGGGGATGGCAAAACCCTGCTTTGGCCGTTCCATCAGTTGGCGAGGCACGTAACGGTCGAGAATATCGCGGAGTATGCGCTTGCCTTTGCCGTCCTTGATCCGTGCCGATATCGGAAGCCGCCAAGCCAGTTCCACCACCCGACGATCGAGGAATGGCGCCCGCGTCTCCAGCGACGCGCTCATCGCCGCGCGGTCGACCTTAACCAGGATATCCCCTGGCAGATATGTCAGCGCATCCGTCGCCATCATCCATTCAGCCGGCCTGAGATCACGCGCGACAGCGCCAAGGGAACGGCTTGCCGCCTCAGTGGCCGGCGACGCCATCAGCGAGGCCGGCGCGTTGCACGTGCTGACCAACCCACAATAGAGGGCTTCCCGGTCGCCCGCGTCCGCGAATGCCCGTCCGAACCGCGAGAGCTTGTCGACCGTGGTCACCGGCAATCCAAGGCCGCGCGCTGCGGGCCTGAGCCACGAGCGTTCACTTGTGCCAATTCGTTGCAGCACCTGCATCGAGCGGCCAGCCGCTCGGCGTAAGGGTTCTGGCAGCCACTGGCCCCATTCCAGCATGCGTGGGCCGAAGGTGTAGCGGTTGTAGCCGCCAAATACCTCGTCCCCGCCGTCACCCGACAGGGCGACGGTGACGTGCTGCCGGGTCAGCCGGGCGAGCAACAGCGTTGGTATCTGCGAGGGATCGGCGAAAGGCTCATCGTAGATCGTCGGCAATTCGCTGATAACGCTGAGGGCGTCCGCCTCCGTCAATGTGAACTCGGTGTGTGCCGTGCCGAGATGCTCAGCCACGCGGCGCGCGTGCGGTGCCTCGTTGAAACGGGCATCCTCAAAACCGATGGCGTATGTCCGCACCGGCCCTTTTGCCGCGCGCGTCATCAAGGCCGCCGTCAGCGAGGAATCTATGCCGCCAGATAGGAAGCAACCGAGCGGCACATCGCTTAGCATCTGGGAGCGCACGACCTCCGCCAGGCAGGCCTCGACCTCGTTGCACATCGAACGGTAATCGCCGCCGAGCGGCTCGGCGTCGGCTATCGTGGCGCCGAGCGACCAGTAGCTGCGGGGCTCGGCGAATGCCGCCTCGGCCGGGTGCGAAAGACGCACCAGTGCACCGGGCTCGACCTTCCGCACCCCCCGATAGATGCAGTGCGGCTCGGGTACGCAGGAATTGCGCAGGTAGGCCGCGACGCTCGCCGGATCAATCTCGGCCTCGAAACCTGGGGCTGCGCGCAGCGCCTTCAGCTCGGACGCAAACACCAGCGCCCTACCCGCGCGGCCAAAATAGAGCGGCTTTTCACCCATCCGGTCGCGCGCCAGCGTCAGCGTTCGCTCGGCCCGGTCCCAGACGGCCAGAGCGAACATGCCTGTCGCGCTTCTCAGCGCCGCCTCGGTGCCGTGACGATCGCAGAGGGCAAGCAGCGTCTCCGTGTCCGAATGCCCGCGCCAGTTCGGGGCGGCTCCCGCCGCTTCAAGCTCTCTGCGCAAATCCAGATGATTGTAAATTTCGCCGTTGAAAACCACGACATGGCGGCCAGACGCGGAGACCATGGGCTGGGCACCCGCGGGCGACAAATCGAGGATCGAAAGCCGCGCGTGGCCGAGTGCGATGCCCGCTGCGCCGTCGGCCCAGACGCCTCGCGCATCGGGGCCTCGATGATGGAGCCGCGCCGCCATGGCAGCCGCGACGATCTCGGCTTCACCCTGCCGCTGGCCTTCCGGCCACCAGATGCCTGCTATGCCGCACATGGTTCTCTACCGTTCACCGCGATTGCTCGCGCGACGCTGGCGTTCTTGCTCCATGACATCGTGCTACATCTCCGCAAGGCGCGGGCAATGCACGCGCCGGATCGGACGCTAGCGCGAGCGCGCCATCGCCTCATGCGCCCGAAGCCCTCGTCGGTATCTGGTCTCGCGAAGCGAGGAAGTTGCAGCCGTCAATTGCGGTGATGGCGAAGCCGGCGGCTGTGAGGATCGATGAAGTCCTGCCGCCGTCGCGTGCCCAGCTCTCGAACACTACGGCACGGGTCCGCTGGAGCATTTCTCGGGCTCCCGCGAGGGCCTGCGGCTCCGCTCCCTCCAGGTCCATCTTCATTATTGCAATCGTCTCGACGCCGGTGGTGATTGCATCGAGCGTCGTCGTCTCCACCTCGACGCTGCGCAAAGCGCGGCGAGGATTGGTGACGGTTGCAATGCTCGCCTGACCGAACAAGCCGTCGGCAACCTGGGCGTGAATCTTCTTGCCTGCACAGTCCGACAGGGCTTGCTCGACGATCTCTACCGCCTCCAGCCCATTGAGCGCCACGTTGTGGCGCAACCGTGCAGCGGTATCAGGCATCATCTCTACCGCGATCGTGTGTCCTTGAGGCCCTACGAGCCGAGCCATGAAAACCGTTACAGCCCCGATGTTCGCGCCAGCGTCGATGGCGACGTCGCCTGGTTTCAAGTACGCGCCGATCACCCGGAATATTTCGGCGTTGTTTGCCGGAAGCACATGCCCTAGATCGTCCGAACCGCCACGGATTGCGAAAGCTCCAAGACCAGGCACGCCGATCTCGGCATCGGTGAGCAACATCGGTGCGCGCCACTCGCCGATGTCGGCGAGTATGTCGAGCGGTGCCCGCATCGCCGAGCGGCGCAGTACGCGTCGGTCGGCCGAAGTTCTGCCGCGGACGCTGCGCAACACGTGCAGCCACGCGGCAAGACGCCGTCCATAGTTAGCTGTTGCAGCTATCGACTGGGTCATCGGCCGCGGCAGCGTCCTCTTCAGCACGGCGCGCAGGTCAGCGCGATTGTTGTTAAGCACGGCTGGTCTCCGGTTTTGGGGTCATAACGCACATCGACATGACGACGCCTGCGAGGGAGAGCACCGACAGATTGATGCCGCTCCGCCGCGCGGCGGCTATGAGGTGGCAGGCCAAACTGTCGCGATCCGACAGATTAAACGGCCGAGGGCTCAGGCGTCGCTCCGGTCACACACCGTAGTAATCGCGGTACCAGGCGACGAAACGAGCAACTCCCTCGTTCACCGGTGTCGCCGGTTTGTAGCCGACCGCGCGTTCGAGCCCCGAGACGTCGGCAAACGTGTCCGGCACGTCACCAGGCTGCAACGGCAGAAGTTCCACCTGCGCCGTTCGCCCGAGCGCCTCCTCTAATGCAGCCACGTACTCCATCAGTTTCACAGGCTGGTTGTTACCGATATTGAATATGCGGAACGGCGCGTTTGACGTGGCCGGATCCGGCCGGTCGCTCGACCAGTCCGGGTTCGCTTCTGCAATGCTGTCCGACGCCCGGATCACGCCCTCGGCAATGTCCTCGACATAGGTAAAATCGCGCGTGTGATTGCCGTGGTTGAAGAGCTTGATCGGCTCGCCAGCGAGGATCGCTTTTGTGAACAGGAACAGCGCCATGTCTGGACGCCCCCAGGGGCCGTAGACGGTGAAGAACCTCAAGCCCGTTGTCGGCAGGCGGAACAGGTGGCTATAGGCATGCGCCATCAACTCGTTGGCCCGCTTTGTCGCCGCGTAGAACTGAAGCGGGTGATCGACGCCCACATGCTCCGAGAACGGCATCGCGGTATTGGCGCCGTAGACGCTCGATGTTGAGGCGTAGGTCAGATGAGGCGTAGCATTGTGCCGGCAGGCCTCAAGGATGTTGGTGAAGGCAACGATGTTGGACTGCACATAGTCGTGCGGGTGGGTCAGGCTGTGTCGCACGCCGGCCTGGGCGGCCAGATGAATGACGCGGTCGAAGCGATGGGCAGCGAAGGCCGAGTTGACCGCCGCCTGATCTGCGAGGTTGGCGCGGATGAAGGTGAAACTGCCGGATTCGGGCGCTCGCGAAGTTTCAGCCAGTAACTCCAACCGCCGCTCTTTGAGCGATGGGTCGTAGTAGGCGTTGACCACATCGAAGCCGACTACGTCCGCGCCGCCCGCCAAGAGCGTCCTGGCAACATGGAAGCCGATGAATCCCGCCGTTCCCGTTACGAGGATGGTCACGTTTCGCCTCTCTCTGCCTTCGCTAGACTCTGACTCGCGACACTGAGCGAGCTCACTGTACGAACCTCGCTGCTATCTTTTTCGGAGGTCGCACGAGCAAGGATCCAGTTGCGCAAAAAGTTGCGGGCGTACCGCTCGAACAGAAAATAATACAGGAAGCCCGCGCCGATACTACAAAGCACCATAACAACAAGGCCGATTTCGACCGAAACCGGTATCCATGCATCTCTTAGAAGGCGCGCCGAAACAGCTATGGCCAGCGGGTGAATTAGATATATGGAGTACGATGCGTCGCCGAGCAGGACCAGCGTCGAAGGTGTGCTAAAGCCGCCATTTGTTTCAGCTCTGACCAAAGAAGGTATCAGCAGTGCGATTGCCGCGCCGACGAAAACCGATAACTCTCTGACAGCACCGAGTGCTATCCACGCACCTACCGCCGCGCCAGCCCAGAGCAGGGCTAGCTCGAGCCTTTTTCCGATGTCCCGAGCGAATGCTGCCGCTAGCAGGCCAAATATGAACTCGATGTTGATCGGCGCAAGCGCCGTTGCAAATGGCTCGGGAAGGGCCTGATTGGCAAGCATCGAAAACCAGAGTATCGTAACGAGCCAGAGGAAGAGCCCGAGCCATAGAAATCCAGAAAAGAAAAGAAGTCCAAAGATCAAGTAGAATGCAAGCTCATGCTGAAGTGTCCACGCAACGCTCAACGCGGGCGGCAAATCCCATGGGATGAGCGTCAATGTGGGGACCCAACTCCACTCCCTGTTCGCCTCGGAAGCAACTATCGGAAATGTGTAAAGCAAACCGAATGCTATTGCCAGGGGGAGGTACGGAGCGAATATTCGAGCCATCCGCAAAGCAAGAAATGTATTAAGCGTGCGTCTCTTGCCTGATTGGTGACTTATAGTGTGATAAATTACGAAACCGGACAGAACAAAAAAGAAGTCAATACGGAGATAGCCGTAGTTGAGGATGTCGTATTGACCTTCTCCGTGAAGGAAGTGGTTTCCGGCCTGGTTCGCATGATGTAGTACAACCATCAACGCGGCAATGCCTCGGCCTGCCTGTAGCGAATCAAGCTTGGCGCTGCGGATGGTCACGGCTACAGCCTCCCATCCGAAGCGGCCTTGGGGAACAGGCCCTTGACGTCGAATAATACGGCTTCGGGGCGACCAAGGGCCCGCACGCGCGCTGGCCCCATCTCAGCAAACTCGCGATGGCCGACGGCGAGTATGACGGCGTCGTAGCGGCCAGCCGCGGGCTCCCCGCTCTCCAGCGTGATGGCGAACTCCTTGTGCGCCTCCGCCGGGTCGGCCCAAGGGTCCCACACCTCGACCGTCGCGTTGAAGCCCTTGAGCTCGCGGATGAGGTCGATAACGCGCGAGTTCCTCAAATCCGGGCAGTTTTCCTTGAACGTCAGGCCCATCACCAGGATACGAGAGCCGACGACAGGCAAGCCGCGCTTCATCAGCAGGCGCGCGACGCGGTCGGCGACATGGCCGCCCATGCCGTCGTTGATGCGTCGGCCGGCGAGCACCACCTCAGGATGATAGCCGATCTCCTGCGCGCGATGGGTCAGGTAGTAGGGGTCCACGCCGATGCAGTGGCCGCCGACGAGGCCGGGCTTGAACGGCAGGAAGTTCCACTTTGTGGCGGCGGCGGCTAGCACCTCGCCGGTGTCGAGGCCGAGCTTGTGGAAGATGAGGGCAAGCTCGTTCATCAGCGCGATGTTGAGGTCTCGCTGCGTGTTCTCGATGACCTTCGCGGCCTCGGCGACCTCGATAGAGGCGGCTTTGTAAGTGCCGGCCGTGATGATGCTGGCGTAGAGACGGTCGATGGCCTCGGCGGCTCCCGGCGTCGAGCCGCTGCTTACCTTCACGATCGACGGCAACCGGTGCAGTTTATCGCCGGGATTAATGCGCTCCGGGCTGTAGCCGACGAAGAAATCGCGGTTGAAGGTAAGGCCCGAGTGCTTCGCGATGATGGGAACGCAATCGTTGACGGTGCAGCCCGGATAGACAGTAGACTCGAAGATCGCGACGCCGCCACGGCTGATTACCTTGCCCACAGACTCGGCCGCTCGTTTCAACATCGTAATATCGGGTCGCTTGGCGGCGTCGATCGGTGTCGGCACCGCGACGATGAAGACCCCGCAGGATCGAAGCTCTTCCAGTGAAGTCGTGTAGGTCAGATAGCGGGCGGCGGCCAGCTCATGCGGCTCGACCTCCCGCGTGCGATCGATCCCTTCGCGAAGGTCGGCAACACGGGCGGCGCTGATATCAAAGCCGATCACAGATCGTATCTTGCCGAACTCGACGGCAAGCGGAAGACCGACATACCCGAGGCCGATGACGCCAATAGTTTTGTCGCTCAGATCCATTAGCTGAATAACCTTTGAAGCTCGTTGAGCAATAATGTCGTCTTGCGAAGGGGGAGAGACGATCCGGTTAAACCTCGTGGCCACCTGCCCCCTAGCTTTACGGTCGAGGGTGGCAACTACCAAGCCAAGGATGAACGCCGCTGCTCGAAGCTTGTTGTCGTCTTTTTATTCTCAACAGGCGTTCTCACCCAAGCTACCGCACTTCGGGTGAAACGCCTTCACCCGAAGTGTTGGACAATAAATGATCAAAATAGCTCCATATACGATGGACACTGCTACCTTGATGGCATGCTTTATTGCGGTTAATGCGTATTAATTGGAGATAGCGAATAGCAATCGTCGTTTATTGCGCTACAATACATTCTCAGTCTTATAAGCAAGTTTTCCCTTCAGGACGCCGCCGGCGCTCAAGTCGCGCCAAGCCCGTTCGATTGCGGGGATGCAGATTCGTTCCCCGAACAGAACCATGGGTATGGTCCTTGCAGCGATCTCAAGATCCAGGCGCAAGCTCGCGTTGCGAACGTACCAGACGTCGAGAGCGGCCTTGTCTTCGGGAGAAATCGTCCGTCCGCCAACAACTTGCGCCCATCCTGTGAGCCCGGGGCGAACAAGCAGGCGCGCCCTGTAGGCTTCTGACTGATCGCAGGGCAACAGCGGTCGCGGACCGATAATGGACATGTCGCCCCGCATGATATTGAAGAGCTGGGGCCACTCGTCCAAGCGCAGCCTGCGCATCAGGGTGCCAATGCTTGAGAGACGCTCCTCGTCGGAAAGCCGGCGGCCATCGAAGGTGTGGGCGGCTTTCATGGTGCGGAATTTGTAAAGCCTGAACGGCGTGCCGCCGAGCCCCGGTCGCTGCTGCCAGAATATAACCGGAAAGCCAACAGTTGCCGCCACCACGAGGGCCACGATCACCATGAAGGGAGCGAAGATTACAAGCGCTGCGAAAGCAACAGTTGCATCGATTGCCCTTTTGAGCTTCCAGTAACGCCGCTTACTGATCTTCAGAAGCTCGAGGGGCGGAATTTCGAAGCTAAGCTCCGACGGGCGATTCGAGCGATAGGGTGTTGCTTGCGGCTTCAAATCGAGGCCCAAGGGCTCCGCCAGGAATTGCACAGTGATGTTTCTGGAGCGCTCCAAAGTTAGCAGAGTAGCGCGGTCCACAGCCGTGAGCGCATCGAAAGAGGTCGCAACGACGATTTTGTCGATAGTGATCCCATGCACTTCAAGGTCATTGAGGATATCATCGATATCTCGAAGTTCGCCCAGAACAGGATGAGTGGCAACGAGCCGCCCGACATGGCGATCGGTCCGACCGACTACACCCGCTATCACGATGCGGCCAGGGGCCAGTTCAGTGATTGCCTGTAGGTAAGTTTCGGCAAGCCTGGAAATGCCTACGACCAAAAGTGTTGAGACCGGTTCGGCATCAGTATGTCGTAGGAACCCTGCTGAGGCTTTGCGGATCTGCCGGCCATCGTGGGCGATCTTGTGAAGAACACGCGCGCCGATCAACAATGCCACACATACCAGGCATTGAATGAGTGGCAAGGAACGAGCAACACCGTCAAGGCGATTGTAGGCGAACGTTATCAAGACGGCGCCAATGATAACCAGTGTCAAAGTTGCAGTTATCTTCAAATATTCAGACTGGCTACTGAATCTCCAGATGGCTCTGGTAATCCCACCTATAGCAAAAACAAGAAAAGCTATCACCAATGTGGCTGTAAAATAGGGAACAAACTCCAATAATCGATCACGTGTCAGGTCGAAATTCTCTCTCAGCGCTAGAGCCAACAGGCTTCCAACGCCGACAAGGCTAACATCCAAGCTCAAAAGACCCAAGCGAGGCATCCGCGCGCACCATACTAGCTTCGACAAATATCTGCACAACTTCTACGGGATAAAAACGCAAATGCAATCCTATTCAGGCGCAGCCAACTGTTTATCCACGATTGCAGCAATTCAGAGTGCAACTTGGGCTGCACTTCGCTAGTATTCTGATTTTTTTGACAAGAATTCACGGCGCTGAAGGGCGCGGGTTCGTGTATCGGCACGAATACAACCAATTAAGCGTCTTGCGAGCAACTTGGACTCCACGTCATCTTCGCGTCCCCGATCACGCTCGGCCATTCGTCGAAGGCGAGGTTCGTCGTGACGATGATCGCGGTTCTCTCGTAGAGGCGGCTGATGAGATGGAACAGCAACTGGCCGCCTGCTTGCGCAAAGTTCGGGATGCTTGGGACTGAAGAAAGCGGTCGCATCTCGACCTGCCCTTTCCCCCGGCCCGCCGCTGGCGTGCACGCCGTCGGCTCAACCAGATAATGCGCGCACATCCGCAAGAAGCGTTGGTTGAGCTGGCGCGTTGCTTGTCTGATCGCGGCCAGACAAGGCGATCCGGCCAAGGAGACGACCTAAAGCGCTTTGAGGAATTCGATGAGTGCCTGGCGCTCTGCTGGCGTGAAGCTGAACCTCTTAATGAGCGGCGAGGTCTTCCCGGCAGCGCGCATGAGATCGTCAGTAGCTTGTTTGTCGCTCAGAGGACGCGTCTTGCCGCCTCCAATCTCGTAGAAGATGCAGCGATCGGAAGATCCGGTCACGACTTGCACGAGGAATTCGGCATAGAGCATGTGACGCTGCAAATCGAGCGCGGCGATGCCGAGTCCTGCGCGCTCGCTCCCGATAACGTCGTTTGAGCCCTCCACGTTCACCCCGGACGGAAAGAGGCTCGGGGCGAACGCCAACCCCGAGCCAATCCGTCCTGAGTGGGAGGGGCGGACGGAAGCCGTTGCAGCTTAGGCCGCCGCGCGGAAGATCGCCTCGATCTCGGCCTGCGTCGCCTGCTTCGGATTCGTGAAACCGCAGGCGTCCTTCAGCGCGTTCGTCGCGAGCGTCGGCACATCCTCGTCCTTCATGCCGAGTTCGGTAAGTCCCGCAGGAATGCCGACGTCCGACGAAAGCCTCTGGATGGCATGGATGCACGCATCCGCGCCCTGCGCATCCGACATGCCGGTGGTGTCCACGCCGAGCGCGTGCCCCACATCCTTGAGTCGCGTCGCCACCACCTGCGCGTTGTATATCTGCACATGCGGCAACAGGATCGCGTTACAGACGCCGTGGGGCAGGTCGTAGAAGCCGCCGAGCTGGTGCGCCATCGCGTGCACATAGCCAAGCGACGCATTGTTGAACGCCATGCCAGCCATGAAACCCGCGTAGGACATCGCCTCGCGAGCGGCGAGGTTCTGGCCCTCGGCGACCGCGTCGCGCAGGTTGTTCGAGATGATCGACACGGCCTTCAGTGCGCAAGCGTCGGTGATGGGCGTGGCGGCGATGGAAACGTAGGCCTCGATGGCGTGCGTCAGCGCGTCCATGCCGGTGGCGGCGGTCAGCGGGGCGGGCTTGCCGAGCATCAGCACGGGATCGTTCACCGAGAGTATCGGCGTCGTGTGCCGGTCCACGATGGCCATCTTCACCTGGCGCGCCTCGTCCGTGATGATGCAGAAGCGCGTCATCTCGCTTGCGGTGCCCGCTGTGGTGTTGATCGCGATCAGCGGCAGCTGCGCTTTCGCCGATTTGTCGACGCCCTCGTAGTCCTTGATGCTGCCGCCGTTGGTGGCGGTCAGCGCGACACCCTTCGCGCAATCATGCGCCGAGCCACCGCCAAGCGAGATCACGACATCGCAGTTTTCCTGCTGGAGAAGGGCCAGCCCGTCCTCGACGTTCTTCACGGTTGGGTTCGGCTGCGCGCCGGGGAAGATCGCGCTCGACACGCCGCGCTCTGTCAGGAGCGAAGCGACCTTCTCCGCCGCGCCGAGCTTATACATGCCCATGTCCGTCACAATAAGCGCACGCTTGAAGCCCTTCGCCTTCGCGTGATCGGCCGCGCCCGAGAGGCAGCCGGCGCCGAAGAGATTGAGCGAGGGGATGAAAAAGGTTGTTTCCGCCATTGGTGCTTTCCTTCCTTGAGAGTTTTTATCGCCGTGCGCTAGCGCGCCCTGTCGCGGCTGAGGTTGGCGGCGCTGCTTTCACGGAGCCGCTGGCCGGATCGCGGATGCGAGCCGGGGTTCGCGGACACAGATGCGCCCGCGACTTTCGGACAGCCTCAAGGGTTCGTGCGTTTGCACGTCGCCAAAGGGCTGAGTGTGAAAAGCCGCTCCGCCAGCGCGAAGCGGCGCGCCGATCAG
>NZ_JFZJ01000093.1 GCF_000636015.1 Rhodomicrobium udaipurense JA643 | reverse complement strand
ATCGTCGCCTTCGATGAGCTTCAGCGCGACCCAGCGGGGATCGACACCCGCAGCCGTGGCAGCGTCCGACAAAGCCGGTGCCAAGGCACCGATTGCCTTTTCAACCGCAGGAACCTGCGTCGGCCGGACGCACGGAGCCGGAGGCGCCTGCACCGCACGGGCGATTTCCGCCTTGAGAGCGTCGCCGCCTCTGCGCTTGCTCGCAACCATGGGCACGACCGGACAGCCAAGCGCCTGACCAAGCGCCGCCGCGTCGATAGCCACCCCGCCCCTTTCGGCGAGGTCGGACATGTTCAGCGCGAGGATGAGCGGAACGCCCATTTCCAGCAACTGGGTGGTGAGATAAAGGTTACGTTCGAGATTTGACGCATCTAGGATGTCGACGATCAGGTCGGGCTCGCCGCTCAGGATGTAATCGCGCGCAACGCGCTCGTCTTCGGAGCCCCGCCCGACATTCGCCAGAAGATAAACCCCCGGCAGATCGATGATATCGTAGCGCGCGCCTTTCCAGCGATAGGCACCGAGCTTCTTCTCCACCGTGACGCCCGGCCAGTTGCCGATGGTCTGGGTTGCCCCCGTCAGCACATTGAAAAGTGTCGTCTTGCCGCAGTTGGGATTGCCGGCAAGTGCAATCGTGTGATGGGTCTTCATGAGAGGCGTTCGACTTCCACGATGGCCGCTTCGCCTTTCCGAAGCGTGAGTTTGAAGTTTCTCACCTTGATTTCGATCGGATCGCCAAGCGGTGCACGGCGCTGGACCGAGAAAGTCGCACCGGGTGTCAAGCCCATCGCGAGAAGGCGCTGACGATAGCCTCGGTCGCCAGATGAAAACCCGACGACCCGAGCACTTTCTCCGACCCTGATATTTTCGAGAGTAATCATAATGCTCAGGAAGACCTTGAATGGACGATGATAATTACGTGGGATTCCGATGGCACTACCAAGAATCCACTCCGCCTCTCCGTGATGTGAGAGAGTTTGCGTCAGCAGATCTGTATGCCGCCCTGAAACTAGATTTCAAAATATCAGAAGGTCAACATATTTGTTATATTTGAAACTAGAGTAATTCTAATGTGATTTCCGGGCGACTGGCAGCGATCTTCCACGGTCCGCCCCGCTGATATTGCCGCGTGGTGTCTGCCTGTCGGGCGTGGGATGGCGCGTTCGGAGGGCACCCGTCCTCGCCCGCAATTTCCCCTGCACGCATTGAAAGCAGGCAGCCGCGCCTCTTCGATGGGCAGGAATGTACACCTGCTGTAAATATATCACAGCTGTTTACCGGCGTATACAACTGCGACAACCCGTATTCCCCTGAGCTGTATAGTCGATAATATACCTCCCTGGCCTTGGGCACGGCGTTCACGCCGAGGGTGGGCCAGATCGATATTCTGGGTAAGGGGCAAAAACATGAATATTTCCCGCAAGGAGCGGGCGCGCGGCAGGCTGGCCGGCGCGCTCGCAACGGGATCGGCTGCGCGCGAACACAATGAGCGCGCGTATGGTGCAAGCAGCGTTATTCCATGTCGGCTTGGTGCCGCAATTTCGCATAGAGCGCTGGTACTCGCGGCTGCCGGCGTCGCGTTCGGGGCGATGCTGCCAGCCTCAACGCATGCGCAGGAAACGCAGGTCGCTGCGGATCAGACGCCGACGCTTCCGCCGGTGGTCGTGTTCCAGCCGAAGACGGTGACGCCTGCTTCCGCGCCGCGTGCGCGTCGCGAGGCGCAAACCACGCAGACAACGCCATCGGATGAGGCTTCGGGCACCGATGCCGCTGAGGGAGCGGGCGGCACCGGAACAGGCGGCTCGTCGGCGGCTGGCATTTTCAGCCTCGGCGGCATCAACCTCATGGGCGGCACGGTCGTCACCAACGAGCAGACCTGGACCTTCCAGAAGCCCACGCTCGATCAAGCGGCGGCGCTCGCTCCGGGCGTCTCGGACTCAAACGGTGGCGGCCAGCGCAACGAACGCCTTCTCTACGTGCGCGGCTTCGATCGCTACCAGGTGCCGCTCACCATCGATGGTGTGCGCGTCTATCTTCCCGCCGATAACCGCCTCGACTATGGGCGCTTCCTCACGGGCGCGGAAATTGCCGAAATCCAGATCGCGAAGGGCTACGCTTCCGTGCTGGACGGCCCCGGTGGGCTCGGCGGTGCCATCAATCTCGTGACGCGGCGGCCGACGAAGGAACTCGAAGGCGAGGTCGAGCAGACATTCACTTTCGCGGGCGACGGCGCCTATAGCGGCTTCCGCACGTCCGGCTATGTCGGCACGAAGCAGAAATATTACTACCTGACGGCGTCCGGCTCAGTGCTGGACTCGAAAGGCTGGAAGCTCTCCGACGACTTCAAGCCGCAGAACTCGGCAAGCGAAGACGGAGGCTGGCGCAACAATTCCGACGTGAACGACTGGCGGATCAACGTCAAGGCGGGCATCACGCCGAATGCGACTGATGAATATTCGATCAGCTATCTCAAGCAGGAAGGATCGAAGGGCGCGCCATTCCACACCGTCAACCCCATCAACAACCAGAAGTATTGGGATTGGCCCTGGTGGAACCTCGACAGCGTCTATTCTCATACGACAACGCGCATCGGTCAGTCTTCATACGTCAACACGAAGATGTTCTATAACACCTTCGACAACGGGCTTTTCGCGTATGACAACCAGTATCTGAACACGCAGACGACATCGAACGCCTTTCGCAGCTATTACAAGGACGAAGGCTACGGCGGCAGCATCGACGCCGGCACAGACATCACCAACTGGGATACGCTGAAGGCCGCGTTCCACTATCGCCGCGATATTCACGAAGAATACAACCGGCTTTACGTGAACAGTAGCAAAGGATCGAGTTGCGGCGTCCTCGGTACTGATCCCTACGTCATGACGGCACCATGCACAGAGCCGGTGCAGCGAAGCGAGGAAGATACTTACTCCATCGCCCTCGAAAATACGTTCCACGTGACCCCGCGCGTGGATCTCGTCACGGGCGCGAGCTACGATTGGCGCAATCTTCTTCAGGCGCAGGACTGGACTGCCGCCAACGGCCTGTTCGACTATACGCTGAAGGACAGCGATGCGTGGAACTGGCAGGCCGCGGCGATCTGGCGTTACTCGGATGACGCCAAGGTTTATGCCAACGTCTCGCACCGCACGCGCTTCCCGACGCTGTTCGAGCGCTTCAGTTCGCGTTTCGGCGGCGCCACATCGAATCCGGGGCTCGCTCCCGAGGAATCAACGAACTTCGAAGTCGGCTGGGCGGGTAAGCTGTTCGGGCGCGCGCAGGTCTCAACGGCCGTCTTCTATAGCGATGTAACCGATTTCATCCAGTCAGTGAACATCGCATATAATGGCGGCACCTATAGTCAGTCGCAGAACATCGGCGACGGTGAATTTTACGGCTGGGAGGGATCGGCGGACGTTCCGCTGACGAAGACGCTTTCGGTCGGCGGCAACGTCACGCTGATCCAGCGCAACATTTCCAACCCGACATCCGGCGTGGAACTGACTGGCGTCCCCGACGCCAAGGGCATCGCCTATGTAAAGTGGAGCCCGCTCGACGGCGTCACTCTCACGCCGAACGTCGAGATGGCGAGCACGCGTTGGACCTCAAATTCCAGCAGCGTCTATTACACCATCGGCGCCTACACCATCGCCAACATCTCGGCTGAGTACGAGTTCCGCCCCGGCGCGACGCTCCAGCTCACCGCGCGCAACCTTACAGATGAGAACTACGCGCTCACTGACGGCTTCCCGGAGCCGGGCCGCAGCTTCACGGCTGGCATGCGCATCAAGTTCTGACGAGTTCGGGGGGCCGCAACCCCGCGCGGTCCCCCGATATTTCGCGCGCGGTTTCACGCCGCCGCAAAACATGAAGGAATGGATCATGGATTTCACGATAACAAAACCCGCGAAGGCCGCAGCTTTCGCGCTGACTGCCTTTTTACTGTGCAACCCCGCCATTGCCGAGGATGGGCCGTGCGATGGCTTTAGCTGGCCGATGGCGACCGAACTCGCCTGGATGCAGGCGGCGGATGCCGTGGCTGTGAAGTCCGGCGCGGAGATAGCCGCGCTTCCTGCCAAGGCAGTTGCCTTGACGCTGCCACGGACGAATGAGGCAGCGCTTCCGGCGAAGTCCGGTATCAAGGAAGGCGCGCTTGCGGCCGACAGCTATTCCGGCTTCCTCACGATCAAGGCGCTGCCGAAGAAGGCCGTCTATCAGATCACGCTTTCGAAGCATGCCTGGATCGACGTTGTTCAAGCCGACAAGTCGGCCGAAACCGTGGCCTTCACTGGGCGCGGGGAATGTCCGATCGTGCGCAAGAGCGTGCGCTTCGAGCTTGGCGAAGGGCCTGTGACGCTGATGATTGTTGGGTCGGACGTCGAGACCGTAAAGATCGCGATCCGCGAGGCGCAGGACTAGCATGAGCGCGAGCGGGCGGGGAAAGGTCGCGGCCCCGCCTCTCATTCGCCCTCAAGGGCCAGCTGAAACTCCACGCGGCGGTTGTTGCTCGTCGCGCCCGTCTCGGTCGTAATCACCGTTTCCGTTCTGCGGCTTACCGTGGCGAGGCGGTCCTCCGCGACGCCGAGCTTGACCAGTTCGTCCACCACAGCCTTTGCGCGCTCCTGCCCGAGTTGCTGGTTGCGTTCGCTCTGGCCGAGCGAGTCGGTGAAGCCCACGACTAGGAGGCGAATATCGGAATTGGCTATGATGGCGGCCAGCTCCGCGAGCTTCCGGCTTGCGATGTCGGGATTGCGGAATTTCGTGCCGTCGCCGAAGAAGATGGCGTTCCTTCGCGCCCACTCGGTGAAGCGCTGCTGCGGCGAGAACACCTGCGCGCTCACCGTCTTTAGCGTTTCGGCCTGTTCCACAACGCGCGCCTTCAAATCGGCCAGGCTCGCATTGCCAGCCTCGATCCGCGCTTCGATGGCGGCGAGCTTGTCCATGATGGCCGAGACCGCGCTCTGAAGTTCCTCGACCTTGCGTTGCTCGGGAAGGACGAGAAGCCGACTTACGACCGGCAGTTCGGTGACGCGGCTCGACACCTGATTTTCGACACCCTCCTTGACGGCGTAGCTCGGCACCAGTCCCGATAAAATGAGGGATTGTCCGTCGCCGTCGAAACGCACGTCCAACGGGAAGCCCGCCAAGCCCGGATACGCCCTTGCGATGCTCGCGGCCGTGTCGCGTATCGCTTCAAGACGCTCGCTTTGCCAATATCGAAATCCCCCAAAGGTGAGGACGGCGAGGATGAACGTACTATAGAGCACGATGGCGAACACCGGCCTGCGCCGCCTCTGGCTCAGGGTCTCCTGCACCTTCTCCGCAAGCGCGGCCAGCGTTTCGCGGGCGGCTTGCGCGGCGGTGTGCCGGTCGGGTGAACTGAGGCGCGGTTCGTGGACGTCGAGGACATTGACGATCGTCTTGTCCAGAACGTCCAGCAGCGACGCTCTCGCGTAGCCCTCGCAGCGCAGCACGAACAGCATCTTGGCCGTCATGCGCAGATAGATCTGCGAGTCGCCGAGGTCGATGGACTTCAGGGACTGGCGCTTCGCCTTGAGCGCCTCGGACGCGAACCTGTTCACGGCGGCGAGCATGGCGGTGACGCGCGGCCCGTCGTCTGCGATGGGTTCCCCGACCGCCAGATCGGGCGCCTGCCATGAGTCGACAAGCGCGCCCGTTTCGGCGTCGATCAGCAGGATCTCCTGCACGCGGAATGCCGAGCGCCGCCGCAGCAGCGCTTTGGCATAAGACTTGCCGGTGACGAGGCAATATAGCCGCAACCAGATGAAGCGGCCTGACAGCCCCCCTTCGAGGCGCTGGTTCGTCTGCTCCATGAAGTCGCGGAAGGCGCTCATCACATAGGCCGACGTCAGTCGCCCGAGGATGGGATAAAGCGCATCGACGATTTCGTTGCGGGAGTTGCGGATTTCGCTGCGGATGCCGTCGATGATGACCGGGGCCATCGAGACGGCGAGGCCCGAGCGGTCCTTGATGCCCGCGGACCGCATTGCGCCCGCGAGAACGTCGGCAACGCTTTCGCGAAGTTGCTCAGGCGAGCCTATGCTCTGGTCGTGCGCTGCGACGAGAGCGCGCACGTCTTCGAGCGCCGCGCTTTCCCGCCCGAAAAGTACGTCCTTGAGCGCGAGGTAATCGTTCTTAGCCGACATCGCCCGCCGCTCCCCGCTCAAGCCGCAAGCGGCCGGCAATGTCGCCGATTGCCTTGCTGAGGTCGGAAAGGGCTTCTTTTTGCGAGTGCTCGGACGCCGCCGCGAGGCTGTCGATCCGTTTTTCGATGGACAGGAACCGCGCTCGGCACTCCTCCTCGAAGAGGGAAAGCCGCTCCTCTATCCCCGCCATCCGCGCTTCATGGGCGCGGCGGAGATCGCGGAGAATAATGTCCTTAATGATCAGAATCTCTGGCGCCGACCCGTCATCGGCGGCCTCGGTCGTATTTGAGAGCATGTCACCCACCTGCCCGGCATCTAAGCAATAAGCTTCAATACCACATAAAATCGTGGGTCGAAAAAAGATCGTTTGTTTACCTTTACATGAACCCTGAGCGACACCCGGTCGCAGGGCGGGCTGCCGGAAGCTGCGGCTACTGGAGCGGCTCGCGTCTTTCGCGAAACAGCTCCTCGGGGCTAAGCTGGTACCTAAGCATCAGCGCGCGGATGCACTCCTCAATTCGCTCGTTCCAGTCCGCCATCCCCAGCTCTTCGAAATCGGCCATAGCAAACGAAAGCAGCCGAGCCAGCTTCACCGCAGATTTTCGTGCATATTCATCTTCGCTAAAATATTCTGCTAGCACGACGCCGCTCGGCGTATTATTTCGCATGACTGGGCTCCCCAAAAGGAAAGCCTTAAAAAGCATGCCGTCACCACCAAGTCGACTAAGGATAATTCCCTAGATGTGGCATTAAGGGCGGCAAGGGAAGACTTGTGGAACTTCGCAGAAAAACAATGGATTATGTCAACCGTCCGCCTGAACTTGAACGATCAAATGAAGGGTTTATTAAGGGTTCCACCTCAGGGCGCGCCAAGTGGTATGCGCAATCGACAACTTAATCTCGAGTATGCCTCATGACGAATCAGGCGATAAAGCTGTTACTGCTGGGCGAAGTCGGGGTTGGGAAAACGTCGCTGGCCAGACGCCTTGTGTTTGGCACCTTCGATTCAAGCTACAAGGCGACGATCGGCGTCGACATTTTCGATTTTAGACTCAAGGCAGCGGTCTCCGGCCTGCTCGTCGATGTCAATCTTCTTATCTGGGATATCGACGGCGACTATTCGCAAGATATCTACCGCCACATCTATTCGGAAGGGGCAACCGGCGCGCTCATCGTGTCCGATGTGTCGCGCCCGCTGACGCAGAAAGCCGCGGTCGATCTATGGGGCGGCTTCGAGCGTGAGTTTCCGGGACGACCTGCGAAGATCGTGATGAACAAGGCCGATCTCCTGACGAGTCCCGCCAGCACGCTGATGCCGGCGGCCATCGGCGTCGACTTTGTCTGGACCAGCGCGAAAACGGGATATCTGGTGCTTGACGCATTCGCCGAGGTCGCGCGGCACTGCGTTGCGAGAGGGCTCGCCCTATGAGTGAAATCGATGCGGATGCGGCGACGTTGGCCATGTTCGAACAGAGCGGTTTCGGACTGGCCCTTGCCGATGCGGGACAGATGATAACCTCCTCCACCGGGAAACTTGCGGGTTATCTTCCGGTAGGAAAGGCCATTTGCGATAGCTTTCCCCCATTCAGGGGGCTGGCTTCCAGGATTGCAGCCCTTCAAAAGAGGACGGCGGGCAAGCTGACACTTCCCGCGGTGGCGGTCGTTACCGATACTTCACCGGCGGAAAAATCGTCGTTGCTGATTTCCTGGGATCAGGAGCTGAGACTTTACACGATCTACTGCTATCCGTCCCACGACGATGCCGAAAAGAAGCTGGCTGGAAGTTTGCGTTTGAGGCGTATCTCGGACGAAATCATCCGGGCTGGCGGGACAGCGATGGGACCGGAGCCCGCAAGGAAGGCCGGGGCGGCTCAGACTGCGGCGCTCGTGGACCAACTTTCAACGAGAGAGCGGGAGGTCGTCGGGCTTCTGGCGTCCGGCCAACCCAACAAGGGGGTGGCGCGCATTCTTGGCCTCAGCACGAAAACCGTCGAAGCACATCGGGCGAGAGCGCTCAAGCGGCTCAACGTCAGGACCACCGCGGACTTGATCCGAGTGGCGATAGAAGCCGGGCTTACCGATAAAGCGCGCGGCTCCTGATTACGTCATGCCTCGCCTGCTTGCCGCCGAAGAATTAGACGGTCGCGCGCAAATATACCGAATCTTAAGCGCATCTACTTCTGTGCATTTATACAGCGCCTGTTTTTGTTACGCTCGTTTCCAGAGATAAATTGCCGAGGCGAGAAGCCTTGCCGATTTCCGCTATTCGCTCAGGAGAGAGAGACTGGACATGGCGACAAAAAATGACTTCACGCCGGAAGAATGGAAAACCCTTCTCGATGGCGCCATGATGTCGGGATTGGCGGTTACGGCCGCCGAACCGAGCGGCATTATCGGCATGCTCAAGGAAAGCTTCGCAGCCAGTCAGTCTCTGATCGAAGGGCGGCGGGGTCCGAACGAACTCATTCGCTCCATCGTCGAGGACTTTGAAACGTCGCAAGGTCGTACCGACGCGCGGGCGGCTCTGAAGGAAAGACTCGGCGAAAACGTAGACGCCGCGAAGCTCAAGGCGAAATCCATCGAGACGCTTCAGGAAGTCGCCTCAATCCTGGAAGCGAAAGCGCCGCAGGATGCTCCGGCGGTGAAGGAATGGCTCTATCACATCAGCCAGAAGGTGGCCGACGCGGCTTCCGAAGGCGGCAACTTTCTGGGCATCGGCGGCGTGCAGGTCAGCGACGCGGAAAAGGCGACGCTTGCCGAGATTTCCGGCGCACTCAAGCTCGCCGCGTAATCCGCTGACTTTTCGCCGGGGGCGCGGCAGATCACGCGCCCCTGACGCAGGTCATCCCATCAAGAAGCCATATTTTGCATTGAACAGGTGCTGCGCATCATAGGCGCGGCCAAATATTCATATCTTTTAATTCAATAGCAACGCATAATATTTACTTCTCGATAGTGTTTCGCCTGCTTTTGTTCATCACCGTTGCATTTATGATCTATACCTCTCATCTGAGAAAACCTTACCCACCTTGCCCCAATTTTATGGCAAGTTTAAGGACTTCTTTCGTGATATGGAGATCGCTTTCCCGGGACCATCTGCCCGTTACTCCGCGTGAGGCGTCGCGTTGGGCTGCGGCAAGAAAAGCCAAGCGCCGAATTGTGGCATACAGCCTTGCGATCATGATGGCGATTTGCGTGCTGGTCGGAGAAGCGATCATCAATGAGCAGCACGATGCGCTTCAGCGCGCGAGGGTCGATGCCGCAAACATATCGGCGAGCTTCGAAGAGCAGATCCGCACGAATTTCGAGGCAGCGGCAAATGCCGCCGTGGAGATAAAGCGCCGGTTCGAAAGCAGCGATACTCCGCTCGATCTCGAAAAAACGAGGTCAGCCGCGCCCGTTTACGGTTCCCCTTCGATAGACATCACCATCACCGATGCCGATGGAACTGTCGTCTCGACGACCGTTCCCCATGGACGAGGGAAGACGAGCGTCGCCGATCGCGACTATTTCCGGGTACAAAAAGAGGGCGATGCGGATCTTTATATCGGCGCGCCCATCTACGGAAGGCTATCCGGAAGAACCATAATCCCCCTGTCGCTTCGGCTTGAAAAGAACGGCAAATTCGCCGGTGTGGTGGTCACATCTCTGACGCCCAGCCTCCTCACCACACTGCACCGCAAGATCCATCTCGGCGAAACGACCGCCATCAGCCTCATCCGCAACGATGGCGCGCGTCTGGTCCGATACACAAAATCGGGCGGCCTCGACATGTCCCTTCCCGCGATCAGCCCCGCAACGCTCAAGGTGCTTCAGGACGCGGGAAACTCTTCATCGTCGGGCATTTTTATGGGTAACGGCTCGCCTGACGGTATTGTTCGTATCCAGCACTTTCGCAAGTTTCCAGATCTGCCGCTGACTATCATATCCGGCGTCGGCCGAGACGAGGTTTTGGCTCCCGTCCGTCGGCAGGAGCTTACATTCGTAGGTCTCGGCCTTGCCGCGCTGTGTCTCCCGCTCATCATGGCGATCATGCTCAATCGGGAGATCAACAGGCGCGTCGCCCAGGAAAGCGCCCTCGACCGCGAAAGCGATAAGGTGCGGATGGAGCATGCCGCCCTGCTCTCCATCAGCGAGGAACTGGCGAACGAACGCGTGAAGCTCCGCCGAACCAATGCGGAACTCGTGGCGGCCAAAAGCCGGGCCGAGCAGGCGAACGAAGCGAAATCGGCGTTCCTCGCGAATATGAGCCATGAGTTGCGAACGCCGCTGAACGCCATCCTCGGCTTCTCGGAGATCATTCGCGATAAGATGATCGGCAACGACATCGACCGCTACGCATCCTATGCCGCCGACGTTCACAAATCGGGCACGCACCTGCTGAACATCGTCAACGACATCCTCGACGTGACGCGCATCGAGGCGGGCAAGCTTGAACTGCACGAGGACGAAATCAACCTCGACACGCTCATTCACCGCAGCCTGCTTGATGTGCAAGGTCAGGCGCTTGCCGGTGGCGTCCTCCTTGCCGCGCCCGCCCGCAATCTCGGCGTGGTGCTGCGCGGCGACAAGGGCAAGCTGAAGCAGATCCTTGTCAACCTGCTTTCGAACGCCATCAAGTTCACGGCCAAGGGCGGCCGCATCGTGATTTCAGCCACTCCCGAATGGGACGGCGGCCTTTGCGTAAAAATCCGCGACACCGGCATTGGCATGAGCGGCGACGAAATCCGACAGGCGCTGGAGCTGTTCCGGCAGGTGGAGAACGGGCTGGCGAGACGCTACGAAGGCGCGGGGTTGGGGCTGCCGCTCGCGGTTCGGCTCACCGAACTGCACGGCGGTACGCTTGCGGTCGACAGCATTCCCGGCGAGGGAACCGAAGTTTCCGTCCGCTTCCCAGCAAAGCGCGTCGTCTTCGACAAGCGCGTGTCGAAGCAACGCTTCGCCGAAACCGTCCCCGTCAAGATCGCGTCGTGATCGCGCGGCGAGTCGTCCCGGTTTGTTGCGCGCGGCGGTCAGGAGGTCTACAAACGCCGGGAATTCAAAAAAGGGGGTTCGCCTCAAGTGTCCCGCACCAGTGAAGAACGGCATGATTGGACGCGCGAAGAAGCGCAGAAACTTTACGACCAGCCGTTCAATGACCTCATCTTTCAGGCCCACAGCCTGCACCGCCGCTATTTCGAGCCAAACAAGGTCCAGATAAGCCGCCTCCTGTCGATCAAGACGGGCGGTTGCCCCGAGGATTGCGCCTATTGCAGTCAATCCGCGCATCACAAGACCGGGCTTTCCGCCGAAAAGCTTATGGAAGTCGAGCGCGTCATCGAAGAGGCCCGCAAGGCGAAGGCGGCGGGCGCATCGCGCTACTGTATGGGCGCAGCCTTCCGCAGCCCCAAGGAGCGCGATCTCGACATGATCTGCGCCATGGTGACGGGCGTGAAGGCGCTCGGCATGGAAACCTGCATGACGCTCGGCATGCTGTCCGACGCGCACGCGAAGCGCCTCGCCGCTGTCGGCCTCGACTATTACAACCACAACATCGACACGTCCGAGCGGTACTACAAGGAAATCATCACGACACGCACCTTCGCCGACCGGCTCGAAACGCTGGATCGCGTGCGCGCGGCGGGCATCAAGATCTGCTGCGGCGGCATTCTCGGCATGGGCGAGGAGCCGGAAGACCGCTTCGACATGCTGGTGACGCTGGCGAACCTGCCGCAGCCGCCCGAGAGCGTGCCGATCAATCAGCTCGTGCCGGTCGAGGGAACGCCGCTCGAAAACGTGCCGCCCATGGACCCGATCGCCTTCGTTCGCACGGTGGCGCTTGCGCGCATCATGATGCCGCGCTCCATGGTCCGGCTTTCCGCTGGACGCGCTGAGATGAGCGACGAGACGCAGGCGCTGTGCTTCTTCGCGGGCGCCAACTCGATCTTCATGGGCGATACGCTGCTCACGACGGAGAACACGGAAGAAGGCTCGGACGCGCATCTTTTCGCGAGGCTCGGCCTTTCGCCGATGGAGCTGAGCCCAGAGGATCGCACCGAAAGCTGCGCCGCGCGGGAAACGGTTCATGCTGCGGCCTTATGAAGACGCGCTGGCACGGTTGGAGGAGCGCGGGCGGCTTCGCCAGCTCACCCTGCCGTCCGGCTACGACTTCACCTCCAACGACTATCTTGGCCTTGCGGAATCGCATGAACTGAGAGAAGCGGTGCTCGCGGCGCTCGAACGCGGCATCGCCATCGGCGCGGGGGGGTCACGGCTCCTTCGCGGCAACTATTCCGAACATGAAAGCCTCGAAGCCGACGCGGCGAAGTTCTTCGGCGCGGAAAGCGCTCTGTTCTTCTCGAACGGATTTCAGGCGAATTACGCGATCTTCGCGGCGCTGCCGAAACGCGGC